>JAXDIH010000257.1:0-2990 GCA_034664105.1 Thermoleophilaceae bacterium | reverse complement strand
TCCGCGCCGCCTCCCGCGTGGCCGCCGTCGGCCGCTGCGCGAGCCAGATCACCCGCGTGTAGTGGCCGAAGTAGGCGTCGCGCAGGTCGGGGTGGCGGTCGAGTCCCAGCTCCCGCAGCACGGTGTGCTCGAACGTGCGCGCCAGGAAGTCCGTCAGGAAGTACGTCCCGGGCTCCTCGGCCATCGCGGCGCGAACCTCCTCGTGGGCGAACACGTCGTAGCAGTGGTCGCCGGCCAGCCGCTCCACGCCGGCGTCCGCAAGCACCGAGTCGAGCGAGCCGTAGCTGCCGCAGTCCGCGTACGCCACGGCCAGCCGGTCATAGCGGTCCGCCAGCCGCGCCAGCTCCGCCTCGACCGCCGGGGCGATCCGCTCCGGCCGGTTGTGCAGCAGCGCCGGCAGCGGGTGCACCTCTACGTCCCAGCCGCGCCGGCGCGCGATCTGGGTCACGCCCAGAGCCAGGGCTCCGCAAGCGATGACCCCGACCCGGGTCATCCCGGGAACGCCAGCTTGTCGATGAAACGGTCGTTGAAGTCCGTGCGGCCCGACAGCTCCACGTAACGCACCTCCTGCACTATCGCGCGCGCCTCCGCGCGCTCGCGCAGGCTCAATGCCGCGATCTTCGCGCCTTCACCCGCCACATTTCCAGCCGAGACGATCCGCGGCAAGGCCAAGCGCGGCACCAGCCCGATCCGAACGGCGCTCGCCGGCCGCAGGTAGGCGCCGAAGCTGCCGGCGAGCAGCACCTGCTGAACGTCCTCGGGCTCGGCCCCCAGCTCCTCCAGCAGGATCTGCCAGCCCGTAGCGATCGAGCCCTTGGCGAACTGCAGCTCGCGCACGTCGCGCTGCGACAGGTAGATCGCCGCCGCCGGATCGTCGCCACGCCAGTGCATCACGAACACGCGCTCCTCGCCGACCTTCACCAGCCGCTCCGCGAGCCCCGGGCTGATCGTCGCGGCGTCCTCGTCGGGGACGAAGCGCCCCGAGTGATCGAGCAGCCCGACGCCCACCAGCTCCGCCACGCAGTCCACCAGGCCCGACCCGCACATGCCGATCGGCTCGACGTCGCCGATCACCTCCAAGCCGAACTCGTCGCCGTCGATGCGCACGCCCTCGATCGCGCCCTCCGCGGCCCGCATCCCGCAGCGGATCTGCGCCGCCTCGAACGCCGGCCCGGCCGGCGCCGCGGTGGCCAGCACGCCGTCCTGGTTGCCCAGCGCGATCTCCGAGTTCGTGCCCACGTCGATGAACAGCCGCAGCCGCTTGTCGCGCGTGAGGCCGGTGGCCAGCATGCCCGCGACGATGTCGCCGCCCACGTACGCCCCCAGCGACGGGAAGATGAACGCCGGCGCCCGCGCGTGCACCGGCACGCCGAGGTCCGAGGCGAGGATCGTGGCCGGCGGCTCGTGCGTGGTCACGACGAACGGGGCCATCGACAGCGGCTCGGGGTCGATGCCGAGCGCCATCTGCACCATCGTGACGTTGCCGCACAGCGTGATCTCGTAGACCTCGCCCGGATCCACGCCCGCCTCCGCGCACACCTCCTGCGTGAGCTGGGCGAGCGTCTCCTGCGCGCGCTGCGTCAGAGCATCCAGCGCCCCCTCGTCGAGCATCGTCGCCGACACGCGCGAGATCACGTCGGCGCCGAACGGCTGCTGGCGGTTGAGCATCGACTCCACGGCCGTGGGCTGGCCGGTCTCGAGGTCCATCAGGTTGGCCACCACCGTGGTCGTGCCGAGGTCGAACGCAAGCGCGAAGCGGCGCGCCGTCGTATCGCCCGGCTCCACGTCGATCAGCAGGTCGTCGCAGACGACGGCGGTCACGTCCCAATTCGACGCGCGCAGCGTCCGCCCGAGCGTGCGCAGCACCGCCAGCTCGACGCGCGGCTCCAGGTCGTCCAGCGCGTCGGTGACGCGCTCGACGTCCGAGCGCTGGTCCTCGAGCGTCGGCTCCTCCAGCACGAGATGGCGCTTCTGCACCGACGGGCGCAGGATCACGTGGCGCCCCACCCCGACCAGCGCCGCCTTGGGCCGCGTCTGCAGCGGCGGCACCTCGATCACGATGTCGCCCCGCGCCGGCGCTCGGCAGGCGAGCCGCCACCCGTCGCGCAGCTCGTCCGGGGTGAACGCGCGCGGGTCGACGGAGCTGATCGGCAGCTCGCCCTCGACCACGCGCACCTTGCACTTCTTGCAGGTGCCGTGGCCGCCGCAGGTGGAGTCGATCGCGATGCCGTTCCAGCTGGCCGCGTCGAATATCGGGGTGCCGCCGGGCACCCTCACCTCGGCGCCCTCCGGCTCGAACCGAACTCGCGCCCGCTCCGTGCCGTCGGAGACGAGAGTCACGAACTCCCGACTGCCTCCGCCTGCTGGCGCGCGCGGTGGGCCGCGATCCAGTTGGCCCCCCAGGGGTCGTGCCCCAGCAGCAGGTCGGCGCCGCGCACGCTCTCCACGCACACGGCCGCGGTGCTCATGATCGCGCTGGTCAGCCCGGCCTCCATCGCCATCGGCAGGAACGCGGCGTTGAGCGCGTGGCGCTGCGGCAGTCCGAACGACACGTTCGACGCGCCCAGCGACATGTTCACGCCGAGCTCGTCGCGGATCAGCCGGATCGTCTCGAGCGTGATCGTCACGGCCTCGGTGTCGGCGCCGACGGTCATCGCCAGCGGGTCGATCACCACGTCCTCGGGCGGGATCCCGTGGTCGCCGGCGGCGTTCACGATCTTGGTCGCGATCTCCAGCCGCTGCTGCGGGGTCTCGGGGATGCCCGTCTCGTCGTTCGCCAGGCCGATCACGGCGGCGCCGTGCTTGGCCACCAGCGGCAGGATCTCCTCCAGGCGCTCGTCCTCGCCGGTCACCGAGTTCACCAGCGCCTTGCCCTCGTAGACGGCGAGCCCCGCCTCGAGCGCCTCGACCACCGACGAGTCGATGCAGATCGGCAGGTCGCAGGTGTCCTGCACGAGCTTCAGCATGTTCACCAGCAGCTCGGCCTCGTC
>JAXDIH010000219.1:0-42769 GCA_034664105.1 Thermoleophilaceae bacterium | reverse complement strand
GGGCCACTCGCCCTCCCGCACCATCGTGCGTCCCTCCTCCAGGTCCACCTCGTCGGCGCGCGGCGCCAGGGCGCGGCACTCCTTGCGGTTCAGACCGGCGAATAGGGGGATCGCCTTGAGCCGGGCTTCGTCCATCCCCACACCTCCTCGGGTTCCGAGGCCGATCCTAACTCAGTCTGGAATCAGCCCGTCGCCGCTGAACTCGCCCTGAGCCTCGCGGAAGGTGATGTCCCGCGGCGGCAGGATCACGTCGGACTCCACCAGCTCTTCGTTGTCCAGGGCGTTGCCGTCGCTGGCGACCAGCTCGAGCATCTGCGACCACAGCTCCTTGAAGCCGGTCTCGTCGCCCTGCTCGACCGCAGCCACGGCGCGATTGTCCAGCTCGTTGAGCCGGTCGGCGTCTTCGTCGGGCAGTCGGAACTGGCCCTCGCCGGAGACGCGGACTATCACGCCTTCTCCTCCCCCTGCTCGAGCGCCGGGGCGTCGCCGCCGCCGGAGCCAAGCTCCGCCTTCATCTTCGAGAGCTCGTCGTCGACCTGCGCTCCGCTGGTCAGCTCGCTCAGCTGGCGGTCGATGTCGTCCTGCCCCGCGCCGAGCTGGCTCAGGTCGTCGAACGTGCCCGCCTTCTCCAGCTCCTCGACAGCGGAGGCGCGTGCGCGCATCGTCTCCGTCTTGTCCTCGGCGCGCTGGATCGCCAGGCCGAGGTCGGCCATCTCCTCGCCCACGCCGTTGGCGGCCTCGGAGATCCGCACCTGGGCCTCGGCGGCCGAGTACTGCGCCTTGATGACCTCCTTCTTGGTGCGGAACTGCTCGATCTTCTGGCGCAGCTTCTGCTCGTTCGCCGTGAGCGCCTCCTGCTGGCCCTCGAGCTCCTTGACCTGCGTATCGAGCGACTGCAGCTCGGTCTGCGCGAGCGTCTTGCGCTCGAGCGCGGTGCGGGCCAGGTCCTCGCGGCCCTGGGACAGAGCCTGCCGCGCCTGGGTGTCGAGCTTCACGATCTGCTGCTCGAGCTTGCTCGACTGCATCTGAAGGCGCTTCTTCGACGTGACGACGTCGGCGATGCCCTTCTTGACGTTCTGAAGCAGCTCGACCTGCTTCTGGTAGCCATAGTCCAGCGTCTCACCCGGGTCCTCGGCCCGGTCGAGCATCTTCGAGATCTTCGCCTTGATGACGGTGGACATCCGCCCGCCGAGACCTGGCATCCAGCCTCCTTCAGCTTGCATGTCTTCGGGGTTGGGGACCTAGACTACCCGGCGCCATGGAGCCGAGACCGCCATCGCAGTCGCGTTCCGAGCTGAGCCGCTGGATGGGGCCGGCCGACGCCAACCTCGCCGGGAACGTCCACGGCGGAACGATCATGTACCTCTGCGACGAGGTGGCCGGCATCGCGGCCGTGCGCCACTCCGGCTGCCGGGTCGTGACCGTCGCCATGGATCGCATGACGTTCCTCAACCCCGTTTACGTCGGGCACCTGCTGACGGTCAAGGCAACCGTCAACGCCGCCTGGCGCTCGTCGATGGAGGTCGGCGTGCGGGTGGAGGCCGAGAACATCCGCACGGGCGAAGTGACCCACACCTCCACCGCCTACCTGACCATGGTCGCGCTGGACGACGAGGGGCGGCCGACCCCCGTGCCGCCGGTCGCGCCCGAGACGCCGGAGGAGCAGCGCCGAGCCCGCGAGGCTCAGCTGCGCCGCGACAATCGGTTGGCCGAGCGCGAGCGGATCGAGGAAGCGCGGGCGGGCTAGACGACCGGGCCGTCGGACGGCGCGGGGCCGTTCGGAAGCTGGCGCCACTCCTTGAACTTGCCCTTGACGATCGTGTAGCGCACCTGCACGCGCCCGTCGCAGGGGCCGCCGGGACCCGGGGAGAGCCGGAAGGTAGCCAGCACCTTGGCGCCCTCGTCCTCGAGGGCGATCAGCTTGGCGTGGCAGGGCAGCTCGGCGTTGAAGATGCGCGCCGCCGCGGCGTTCGGCAGCCGGAACGGGTGGCCCTGGTCGATGATCGCCCCGGGCGCGAAGAACGTGGCCGCCTGGCCGAAGTCGCCGTGCTGCACGGCCATCAGCCAGTCGCGGATCATGAGGCCCTCCGGCGAGCGCAGCCCCTGCTGGGGCTGCGGCGGCGGCGCGGGCCGCGAGGAGTCGTTGCAGCCGACCAGCAGCGCGAGCCCGACCACGGCTGGGGCGATCCACCGCATCGCTCAGCCCACCGCCGCGCGCTCCAAGCGGCGGCGCAGCTCGTCGCCGCGCCCTGAGGCCACCGCCCGGGCGGCGCGCTGCTCGCTCAGCTCCAGCCCGCGCGCGGTCGCGAGCTCCAGCAGCTCCTGGCGCTCGTCCGACTCGCGCGCCGTCTTCACGAACAGCCACCCGAGCAGCACGACCGTGACGATGCTGCTCTCGATCATCATGATCGTGCCCGCCGCGCCCTGGTCCTGGAGCGGCGTCAGGTCCCAGCTGGCCTGACCGGGCCGGTAGTCGGGATAGAAGACGCTGCCCGACCAGAGGAAGATGTTGCCGAGCAGGGCGCCGGTGAGCCGCACGGCCACGATGTAGAGCAGCTTCGCGCCGTTGCCGAACCACTCGGGCTGGGGCAGCGGCCCCAGCAGGGCCAGCCACATCGTGAAGCCGAACAGCACGAAGCTGCCGTGCTGGAGCGCGTGCACGGGCGCGGAGCCGAGCGCCGCCTGGTAGAGCGGCGGCAGGTGCCAGATGTAGAGATCGGCGGCCCACAGCACGAAGGCCACGACCGGGTGCGCCAGCACGCGCAGCCGCCGCGCGACGCGCGTGGCCAGCAGCGGCTGGAGCAGCGGCCCGGACAGGCCGATCACCATCAGCAGCGTCGCGAGGTCGGCCATCAGCACGTGCTGCGCCATGTGGGCGAGGATCAGCTCGCCGCCGATGTGCGCCAGCGGCGACACCAGCGCGGCGAGGATCAGCGCGATGCCGCCGGCGAAGCACAGCATGCGCCAGGCCGGCACGGGGCGGCCCTGACGGGCGAGCGTGCGGGCCCGCACCCAGTAGGCGGTCAGCGCCGCGAGCGGCGGCAGCAGTTGCAGCGGCTCCAAGACGCCGCCCCCGACATGCGCGAGCGGGGCGATCACCGCACCGAGAATACGCCGCCGGCCCTACAGGCCGACGACCTCGACGCTGCTGGCCTCCGCCTCGCAGAAGCGCGCGATGCGCTTGGCCTCGGCGCGAATCGAGGCGTGGGCGGAGCGGCGGATGTCCACGTGCGGGACCACCTCCACCCGCACGGTGCCGGCGCCGCGCCGCAGCCGCCAGCTGGCGGCGATCCGCCCGTCGACCGTCACGGTCTGGTCACCGCTCAGCCCCAGCCCAAGGGACTCGAGCTCGGCCGGGAGTATCCGCGCCCGGTCGGCGTAGGCCAGCAGCACCTGGTCCCAGCGGGCGAGCAGCCGGACCGGCAGCCGCGTCTTCGCCGGCGGCAGCGGCGCGCCCGGCAGGTCGAGCAGCTCGACGCCGCGCTCGTCGCGGTAGGAGACCGTCCCGATGTGCTCGACCGCCGCGGCGAAGTCGCGCTGGGCGACGCCGGCCCACGCCGCGGCGTCGCGCAGGCTGGCGGGGCCGAAGGCGCCCAGGTAGCGAGCCAGCACCAGCGTGGCCGCCTCCGCCGGGTCGGGCAGCGGGCGCGGATCGACGACGAACGTCGGCCGGCGGTTGCCGCGCCAGAAGCCCGCGGGCGGCAGCTGCACCAGCGGCAGCAGCGTGCGCGCGAAGATCACGGGCGTCCACTCGTCGGCCGTCACGCCCTCGTAACCCGCCACGCGCTCGCGGATGTCCGCGTTCGTGCGCGGCTCGCGCAGCCACACCGCCAGCTCCGCCGCCACGGCCGCCTCGTCCAGATGCGGGTAGTCCTTGCGCCACTTGCGCATGCGCACCTGGCGCACCAGCTGGGCGTAGGCCGGGTAGTCCGTCCCGGCCACGAGGTGCAGGGTCGCGCGCATGATCGTGGTCTTGAGCACGTCGCCGTCCTGGAGCGCCGCCTCCAGCGCGTCGCGGTCGAAGCCGTCCAGCCGCGCGGCGAGCGCGATGTAGGGCGCCGGCGAGTCCTGGCCCTGGAGCGGCGTGAGCAGCCGGATCGCCTCGGCGGGCCCGAGGCGCCGGCGCTCGAGCAGCATCTGCCGAGCGGCCAGCGCCGCTGTCAGCTCACGGCGGGTGAGCGTGCGCCCGCTCAGGCGGTGGGCAGCGACGCCGCGGCGGAGCGGACCGTGTCACCGGGCGAGTTGCCCGGTGCCTGCTCGATCACGTCGTCGGCGTCGAGGTCCTGGCGGTAGTCGGAGCGCTGCATCCGGGCGATCACCATCCGCTGCATCTGGGCCGTGCCCTCGAAGATCTGGTAGATCTTGGCGTCCCTGAAGAACTTCTCCAGGGGGCAGTCGGTCGTCTGCGCGAAGGGCCCGACCACGTCCATCAGCGTGGTGGTGGCCCACATCGCGACGTCGCCGGCCTTGAGCTTCGACATCGAGCCCTGCCCACCCGTCATCGGTACGCCGTTGCGGCCCATCCAGGACGCCCGCCACACCAGCAGGCGGGCCGACTCGATCTCGGTCGCCACGTCGGCCAGCACCTGCTGCACGCGCTGCTGCTCCAGCAGCGGGGTGCCGTCCTCTTCCCTGCCTTCGAGGTACTCGAGCGTCCACTCGTAGGCCGCCTGCGCGATGCCGAGCGCCGAGGCGCCGACCAGCGGGCGCGTGAGCTCGAACGTCGCGAGCGCGTTCGAGGAGCGGCCCGTGGACTCGCCGGAGCGTGCGCGCGCCAGCTTCTTCTCGAGCTTCTCCTGGCCGCCGAGCAGGTAGTCCATCGGCACGCGGCAGTCCTCGAGGATCACCTCGGAGGTCTGCGAGGCGCGGATGCCCAGCTTCGACTCCTTCTTGCCCATCGACAGCCCGGGGGTGTCCTTGGGGATCACGAACGACGCCTGGCCGCGGTGGCCGAGGTCGGGATCGACGGTCGCGACGACCACGGTCACGTCAGCGATGCCCCCGTTGGTGATGAAGACCTTGGTGCCGTTGAGGACCCACTCGTCGCCGTCCTGCTTGGCGGTCGTGCGCAGCGAGCGCACGTCGGAGCCGGCGCTGGGCTCGGTCACCGCGTAGGCGCCCAGCTTGATCTCATCGCCCATGCCGAAGCACTCGGGCACCCAGCGGCCGATCTGCTCGGGGGTACCGGAGCTGGCGATCCCGGCGGCCGCCAGCGACCCGCCCTGGATCGCGAGCGCGATGCCGGCACAGCCCCAGTGCAGCTCCTCGGCGTAGATGCAGCTGAACAGGCCGTCGGGGTCGTTGCCCATCTTCTGGATCGTCTCGAGGCCGTGCAGGTTCCACTCGCGGGCCGCCTTGATCGCCTCCCACGGCACGCTCTCCTCGCGGTCGTGCTTGGCCGCCATCGGCCTGATCACCTCGACCGCGAAGCGGCGGCAGTGGGCCTGGAACTCGAGCTGTTCGTCGTTGAGCCTGAAATCCACGGTGAAAGCCTCCGGGCGCCGCACCGGAGGGTCGCTCAGGGCGCGGCGTTCAAGGTTGACTGACGAGTCAATCATAGGCTACCCACCAGGCTTCCGCGCTATTCACGGCTAATCTGCGCCGCCATGCGTCGACTGGTCCCTGCGCTGCTGATCCTCTGCCTGTTCGGTGGCTGCTCGCTGGGCGACGACACCAGCCGCCCGCCGCAGCTGGGCGTGGATGCCGGGGACGATCAGGCGAGCGCCAAGCTCGGCTTCCCCTCCACCGCCACCCGCAACACGATTCGGGTCGGCGGCGCGGACGCCATCGCCGACGCCGCCGGCGTGGCGAGCGCGCTCTACCCCGCGACGGGCAGCTCGGACCGACCCACCGCGGTGGCGCTGGTCGACTCGAAGGACTGGCAGACCGCGATCGCCGCCGCCGTGCTGGCCGGGCCGCCGATCGGCGCTCCACTGCTGCTGTCCGAGGGCGACAGCCTGCCGGCGGTCAGCCAGGACACGCTCGACAACCTCCAGCCCAAGGGCTCCGATCTCTCGAAGGACGCCCAGGTGATCCGCATCGGCGCGGGCGTGGCACGGCCGGACGGCTACAAGACGGCGGTCGTACAGGGCGACGACGCCTTCCAGCGCGCCGCGGCTATCGACCGCTTCATCTCCGCGGCGCGCGGGAAGCCGTCCGCCGACGTCGTGCTCTACTCGGCCGACAGCCCGGAGTGGGCGATGCCCGCGGCGGCATGGGCGGCGCGATCGGGCGACGCCGCGCTGCCGGTCAAGGTGGGGTCGATCCCGCCGGCGGTGCGCAAGGCGCTGGCCGGACACGAGCGGCCCAACGTCTACCTGCTCGGCCCCCCGAGCGTGATATCGAGCGCGGTGGAGCGCGAGCTCCGGCGCGGCAAGCTCGCGAGCTCGGTGAGCCGCATCGCCGCGCACACGCCGGTGGAGAACGCGATCGCGTTCGCCCGCTACGAGCGCGGCGACTTCGGCTGGGGCGTGGTGGTGCCGGGGTACAACTTCGCCGTGGCGAACGTCGACCGGCCCCTCGATGTGGCGGCCGCGGCGTCGCTGGCCACGCGCGGGGTGTTCGCGCCGCTGCTGCTGACCGACAACGCGGACGAGCTGCCGCGGCCGCTGGAGTCGTACCTGCTGAGCGTGCAGCCCGGCTACGAGGACGACCCCGGCCAGGCCGTGTACAACCGGGTCTGGATCCTGGGCGACGACAAGGCGATCTCGGTGGCCGAGCAGGCACGGATCGACACGACGACCGAGCTGATCCCGGTGCAGGGGAACGCGCCGTAGAGGGCGCGGCGCAGCCGCCCCCGGTTACGGGCGCCCGGAAGGCGACCGTCGCCATCAGGGCGCCGGCAGGATGCCGGCACGGGGTAATCTGGCGGTTGGATGAGTGAGTACGAGCGACCCGACCGCCTGCACCGGGAGCCCACCGTGGAGGACGTGCGCGAGCTGATGGGTGCATCCGCGCCACATTTCGCGCTGCAGCTGCGCAACCGCATCCGCACGCTGATCGCGGCACTGCCGGCCGGGCACGCGGCGCGCGTGGAGGGAGAGCGCGAAATCGAGCGCCTGGACCGGCTCGCCCTGGGCTCGGAGCGGCGCGGGCCGATGCAGGCTCACGAGGAGGGACTGCCGAGCTTCCGCGGTCGCCTCGACCCCGTCGACTGACGGCGGTACCCTCGGAGGGAACCCTTCGAGGAGGTGCCATGGCCTGGGAGTTCCACGTCCTGGTCGTCGCGAACGTGACCGCGACCTCCGATGAGCTGCTTGCCACCCTGTGCGAACGCGCCGGCGCGGGAGCGTGTCGCTTCACGCTGCTGGTGCCACGGGAGGGCGCCACCGCCGAAGTCCGGCTCACGGAGGCGGTGGACGGGATGCGCGCGGCCGGCCTCCAAGTGGACGGCCACACCGGCGACCCGGATCCGATCGTCGCGACGATGGAGGCCTGGGACCCGATGAAGTTCGACGAGATCGTGGTCTCGACGCTGCCGACGGGATCGTCCCGCTGGCTGGGCATCGACCTGCCGCGGCGTCTGGAGAAGCTCACATCGGTGCCGGTCCACCACGTGGTGTCGAGCCCGCCACGGACGGAGCCCCGCTGGGAGCGGCCCGCGGAGCAGGCGACCTACGGCGTGCTGTCGCCGCTGGCGGCGGCGCTGACGCGGAAGAGCGCCTAGAGCGCAGGACGCTGGTCCGGCTACTCCGCCAGCCCCACGGCTGCGAGAGCTTTGGAGCGATCTAAGAAGTTCTCCTGCTTGACGACCACCCCCTGTCGCAGGTGCGAGAGCGTGAACAACCGCTGGCTTACGGCGATCCCGCTGCCCAGGCCGTGCCCACGCAGGTGAACCGTGACCAGGAACTTGTCTCCCAAGTCCAGCGCTTCTTCCGGCTCATACCGGAGATCGTCGAACGCGTTGATCCAGTACTGAAAGAACTCGAGGTACTCCTCATGGCCCACAGTGACCTCGGTCTGGTCGGGGCCGAGCAGGTCCCTCGCGCCCCAAAACTCGACGCCAGGATCGATGCCCAGAAGGAACGCGGCGAAGTCGCGCCGATTGAACGCCGCGCAAGTCAGCGGGACGGCCCGCGCGAGCATCATCCGCCGCAGCCAGAATCGCGGCGGCAGCCGCGCCCAGGTGCGAGCCATGAGCGCGTAAGCGGCAGGAAAACGGAGCGCCAGGCGCTCTTCAACGGCCCGGCGCCTACTCGCTCTCGCACTCGGAAGGGAGAGCCGGGTGCGAATCCCACGCGCCGGCTCGACGCTCTGCCGCGACATCGCCTGCCGAGTATCCCCCAGCGCGCTTGGACATCCAATGGCCCGGGCCCCGCCCGGGCCGCCTTACGCCGGTGCGCCCGCCGCCTCGCCCACCGCGGACATCTGCGCCACGCGCTCGCGGTGCTCGCTCGCGCTGCCCCAGAGGAGCGCATCGACCTTTGCCCGCTTCAGGAAGAAGTGGAGGTCGTGCTCCCACGTGAAGCCGATGCCGCCGTGCACCTGCAGCGACGACGAGCACACCCTCCAGCCGGCGTCCGACGCGTACGCCTTCGCCATCGAAGCGGCCAGCGGCAGCGTCTCGGGCTCGGCGTCCGCGGTCCAGGCGCCCCAGTACGTGGCCGAACGGGCGCCCTCGGTCTCCAGCAGCATCTGGGCGCAGCGGTGCGATACCGCCTGGTAGGCCCCGATCGGCCGCCCGAACTGCTTGCGGTCGCGCGCGTACTCCACGGCCATCTCCATGGCGCGCTGGGCGACGCCGGTCAGCTCGGCCGACACGGCCAGCAGCGCGGCGTTCATCCCGGGGCCGTGGTCGCCCTCGAGCGCCTCGCCCGCGCCGTTCGCCCGCACCCTGGCGTAGCGCCGGGTGGAGTCCATCGCCGCAACGGCCTCGACATCGGCCGCCGAGCGCTCCACGACCAGCCGAGCGTCGCCGCCGCACAGCACGATCACGTCCGCCTCGTCGGCGTCGGGCACGAGCTTCGCCTCGTCGCCCCGCACCAGGCCGGCCGCGCCGCGCAACTCGCCCGACGCGAGCCCGGGCAGCCAGCGCTGCTTCTGCTCCTCCGAGCCGGCCGACTGGATCAGCAGGCCTGCCGCGGCGTTGGAGAGGAACGGCACCGGAGCCAGCGCGTAGCCCAGCTCCTCCATCAGGATGATCAGCTCGACCACGCCGAGCCCCTGGCCGCCGTACTGCTCGTCGATGAAGATGCCCGGCCAGCCCAGCTCGCAGAGCTCCTTCCACGCGGCGTCGTCGTAGCCGCCCGCTTCGGCGAGCTCGCGTACGCGGTCGAACTTGAAGCGGTCGGCGAGCAGGTCCTTCGCCGTGCGCTTGATCGCCTGCTGGTCGTCTGAGAAGTCGAAGTTCATTTGATTCCTTTCCCTGCGCCCCCGGCAGAGCCGGGTGCCTCGGGCCTCACCGCAGCTTCGGGAGGCCGAGCACGCGCTCGGCGATGATGTTCTTGAGGATCTCGGTCGTGCCGCCCTCGATCGAGTTGGCACGCGAGCGCAGCAGGCGGTAGGTCCACGGCGAATCCCAGTAGGCCCCCTCCTCGCCGAGGATGTCAACGGCCAGCTCGGTGAGCGACTGGTTGATCTCGCCCCACTGCCACTTCGGCAGCGACCCCTCCGGGCCGGGCACGCCGCGCTTCATGATCTGGGTCAGTCCGCGCCATGAGTTCAGGCGCAGCAGCTCGACCTCGATCGTCAGCTGTGCCAGCCGCTGGCGGATCACCGGGTCCTCGTCGGCGCCGCGCTCGTGCGCGAGCTGCTTGAGCTCGCCGAGCCCCATCCTCACGCCGGCGGCGGCCGCCGCTCCCAGGCCCGCGCGCTCGTTCATCAGCGTCGTGATGGCCACGGCCCAGCCGTTGCCCACGCCGCCGACCACGTTCTCGTCCGGGATCCGAGCTTCCTCGATGAAGAGCTCGTTGAACTCCGGCTCCTTGGTGATCTGGTGCAGCGGGCGCACCTGCACCTCTTCCTGCTCCATGTCCATGATGAAGTAGGTGAGGCCCTGGTGCTTGGGCACGTCCTGGTCGGTGCGCGCCACGAGCATGCACCACTTGGCCTTGTGGGCGTAGGTCGTCCACACCTTCTGGCCGGTGACGATCCACTCGCCGTTCGACTTGACCGCCTTGGTCTTGAGCGAGGCGAGGTCGGACCCCGACTCGGGCTCCGAGAAGCCCTGGCACCAGATCTCCTCGCCGGTCAGGATCGGGCGCAGCCAGCGCTCCTTCTGCTCGTCGGTGCCGTGGGTGATGACCACGGGACCGCCCATGACCATGCCGAGCACGTTCGCGGGCTGGGGCGCCTTGGCGCGCGCCATCTCCTCGCCGAAGAGGGCTTGCTCGACGAGCGTCGCGCCGCGGCCGCCGTACTCCTCCGGCCACGAGAAGCCGGCGTAGCCGGCCTCGTAGAGCTTGCGCTGCCAGTCGCGCCGGTGCTCGAAGGCCTCGTCGTCCCCTGGCGGGCCCTCGCCGGGGTGATGCTCGGCCAACCAGGCACGCAGCTCGTCTCGGAATGCCGCCTCGGACGGCGAGAGCGTGAGGTCCATGGGCGGTAAGGTACCAGGGCGTACACAATGGGGTCGATCGACCAGGACATCCCCCGGCGGCTGCCGCGCGGCACCCACGGGCTCGACCGCGACGTGGTCGAGGCGTCGCAGCGCACGCGCCTGCTGGAGGCCGTCGGGAGGGCGGTCGCCGAGCGCGGATACGCGACCGCGACGATCGACGACGTGGTCGGCGGCGCCGGCGTCTCGAAGAAGACCTTCTACGACCACTTCGCCGACAAGCAGGAGTGCTTCCTGGGCGCGTACGAGGCCGCCAGCGAGGAGCTGCTCGAACGCGTGGGCGAGGCCCACGCCACCCAGGAGGACTGGCTGGAGCGCACCCGCGCCGGCATCAGGGCCTACCTGCGCTGGCTGGCCGCCGAGCCGGCGCTGGCGCGCGTGTTCCTGATCGAGGTGGCCGCGGCCGGCCCGCAGGCGCTGGAGCGCCGCGAGCGGCTGCGCGACCGCTACGCCGAGCTGATGCGCGAGCGCCTGGTCGACCCCGAGGCGTCGCGCCTCCCGATCGAGATCTTCCACGCCGTGGTGGCGGCCGTCGACGACGTGGTGGTGCGCCACATCCGCGAGCACGGCGCCGAGCAGCTGCCGGCGCTGGAGCCGGTGCTGCTCTACCTGCAGGTCGCGCTGCTGGCCGGCCCGCAGGTGGCCGCAGAGTCAGTCGAGCTCTAGGTCGCGGCGTCGCGCCGCTTGGTCCGCAGCCGCATCGAGCCCCTTCAACAACCGCGCCGCCACCCCGCGCAGCGTCTCCTTCCCGTACTCGTGGCTCGGGCTGTTGGTGGTCAGGATCGCCACCGAGACGCGTTGCTTGCCGCGCCGCAGCAGCGCCACCTGGTGATCCACCGCTCCGCTCCCCGAGCCCCAGCCGCCCTTGAAATAGAGCGCCCACCCGGGCGGGCGCACCTGCGCGATGCCCCATCGCTGCGAGGGCACGATCGAGCTCAGGAGCCTCAGCGCCATGGCGCGGTGGCGGCGCGGGACGTAGCGGTCGATGCGGAGGAAGAACCGTGCCTGGTCGGCGGCGTCGATGCGCGACATCCCCCAGACCGCGGCCGGGACGAACGCCCGCATGCCCACCCGGTGCGCCAGCCGCACGAGCCCGTCGTCGCCCACGATGTCCCGCACCCGCGTGGCGGCGACGTTGTCGGACCAGCGGATCATCGGCGCAAGCAGGTCGCGGTCGGGCTTGCGGAGTGGCCGCGAGCGCACGCCGGGCTGGCGCAGGTAGGCCACCAGCAGCATCGCCTTGAGCACGCTCGCCGACGGCACGGTGCGGCGCACGTCCACGCCGAACAGGTGCCGCTCCGTGCTCACGGCGAACGACACCTCGCCCGCCCGCTGCTCGGCGTAGCGCCGAGCCATGTCGACGTCCGGTCGCCACAGCGAGCCGGCCAGCAGGATGGCCGAGACGAGCGCGGTCAGTAGCTCTTGGGCAGCCCGAGCGAGTGCTCGGCCACGTAGTTGAGGATCATCTCGCGCGATACCGGAGCGGTCCGCGTGAGCCGCACTCCCCACCACATGTCGCTGAGCCCGTACTCGAGCGCGAAGCCGTTGCCGCCGTGGGTCTGGATCGCGCGGTCGACGCACTCGATCGCCGCCTCGGCCGCCGCGTACTTGGCCATGTTCGACGCCTCGCCGGCGCCCGGAGCGCCGGCGTCGTAGAGCGCGGCGGCCTTCTGCAGCATCAGCCGGGCCAGCTCGAGCTCGATCTTCGCCTCTGCCAGCGGGTGGGCGATGCCCTGGTGGGTGCCGATCGGCGCGCCCCACACGGAGCGTTCGTTGGCGTACGCGGCCGCCTTCTCGAGCGCGCGCCGGCCGGCCCCGCAGGCCACCGCCGCGCCCATGATGCGCTCGGGGTTGAGACCGTCGAACACCGGCCCCAGCCCACCGCCCTCGCCTCCGATCAGCCGCTCCTCCTCCAGCTCGACGTCGTCGAAGAACAGCGTCCACTGCTTGTCTGGGCCGATGTACGGCATCGGGATCGGGTCGCGCGTGAAGCCGGGCGCGTCCACGTCCACCAGACAGAGCGAGGGCAGGCCGAGCTGCCCGTCCGGAAGGCGGCTGCGGGCCACTACCAGCACCGCGTCGGCGTGCTCCACGCCGGAGATGTAGGTCTTCTGGCCGTTCAGCAGCAGGCGGTCGCCGCGACGCTCGAGCGAGGTGGCGAGGGCGTGGGAATTCGTACCGGCGTCCGGCTCCGTGATCGCGAAGGCCACCTTGGTCGTCCCCGCCGCGATGCCGCGCAGCCACTGCTCCTTCTGGTCGTCGGTGCCGTGCCGAGCCAGGATCGAGCCGACGATCGCCGGCGACACCACGATCAGCAGCAGCGACTTGCCGGCGCCCGAGATCTCCTCGCCGACCGCCGCCAGCGCGGACATGCCGAGCCCGCCACCGCCCCACTCCTCGGGCAGGTTGACGCCCAGGTAGCCCTTCTCCGCCAGCGCGTCCCACAGCTCCGTAGGGGGTTCCCCGGCCGCGTGCTTGGCGCGCGAGTAGTCCTCGGGAAACGAGCCGCAGATCCCACGCACCGCGGCGCGGATCTCGCGCTCCTCGTCCGTGGGGATGAGCTCCAGGCGAGCCATGCCGCCCGGCAGGCTACCCCTGTCCGGCGTTCTTGCGCGCGAGCTCGAGCTCCTGCTTGACCACTCCGCGCTGGTTGGACCAGAGCAGGCGCTTCTCCAGATACGGGATGGCCTCGGCCGCCCGGCCGCTCTGGTTGAGCGACCTGCCGAGGTTGTAGAGCGCGTAGGCGTAGTTGAGGTCGGTGGAGTCCTCGGGCCACGAGGAGACCGCCTGCTGCAGGATCGGCGCGGCGCCCGCGAAGTCGCCCTGACGCATGAGCGCGAAGCCCCGCTCGTTGAGCTGCACGCCGCGCGCCGGATCCACCGGCGCGGGCTGGTCCGCGAGCGCGGGCTCGTCCGGGGGCGCGGTCTGGATCTGATCGCTCGCGGGGGCCGGCTCGTCGGCCTTGCCCGCCTTGCCGCTCTTGTCGGCCTGGGCCCCCGGCCGCTGCGCGGGCTGCCCGCCGCCGTCGCCACCCCCACTCAGCAGCACGGCCGCCACGACGGCTCCCACGGCAAGCGCCAGCAGGCCGAGCGCAAGTCCGCTCTCGATCGGGCGGCGGCGCGAGCGGGCGCGCCGCACAGGGCGCGTGACCGCGGTGGCCGGCGCGGGCCGCCGCGGGGGCGGCTCCTCCAGCCCGCGCGCCAGCTCGGCGGCCAGCTCCCCCGCCGAGCGCTGCCGTTCGGCCGGCTCTCGCGCCATGCCGCGCGCCAGCGCCTGTGCCGCCGCGGCGGGCAGTCCCGGCGCGTGCTCGCGCAGGTCCGGCGGCTCCGCCGTCGCGATCTGGTGCGCGATCTCCATCGGCGTGCGGCCCGGCCGGGCGCGACGCCCGGCCAGCGCCTCGAAGCAGACGGTGGCGAGCGCGTAGACGTCAGCGGGCGGCCCGACCTGGCGCCCCTCCAGCTGCTCGGGTGCCATGTACCCGGCGCTCCCGAGCACGGTGCCGCTGCGGGTGAGCCGCGTCTGGTCGACCGCCGTGGCGATGCCGAGGTCGACCAGCTTGGCCACGCCGTCGTCGCGCAGCAGCACGTTGCCGGGCTTAACGTCGCGGTGCACGACGCCCTGGGCGTGCACGTGGTCGAGTGCGCCGCCGAGGTCGCGCGCGATCCCGATGACCCGCCGCGGCTCGAGCGGCCCGCGCAGCAGGGCGGCCGCGAGCGCCTCTCCCTGCACGTACTCCATGACGATCAGCACGCCCTCGTCATCGGTCTCCGTGTCGAAGACCGAGACCAGGTTCGGATGGTTGAGGGACGCGCCGAGCTTGGCCTCGCGCACGAAGCGCTGCTCGATCTCGCCGGGGCTGTCGGCGTGCAGCCGCTTGACCGCCACGCGGCGGTCGAGCCGCTCGTCGTGGCAGAGCAGCACCGAGGCCATGCCGCCGGCGCCCAGGCGCGTCAGCACCCGATAGCGCCCGGCCAGCAGCGATCCCTGCGCGTGTACAGGCACGCTGGCGCTTCTACCCGCCGTCCTGGAGCCGGTAACCGGGACGGTTGTCTAGAGCCGCTGGATCAGCGTGCCGGTGCCGAGACCGCCGCCACAGCACATCGTCACGAGCCCGACTTCCTTGTCGGAGCGCTCGAGCTCGTGCAGCAGCGTCGTGATCAGGCGCGCGCCGCTCGATCCGAGCGGGTGCCCGAGCGCGATCGCGCCACCGTTCACGTTCACGCGGTCCATGTCCGGCTCCAGCTCGCGGCGCCAGGCGGCGACCACCGAGGCGAACGCCTCGTTGACCTCGAACAGGTCGATGTCGTCGATCTTCATCCCGTTGCGCTCGAGCAGCTTGTGCGTGGCGGGGATCGGACCGGTGAGCATCATCACGGGGTCCACGCCGACGGTCGTCTGGTCGACGATCCGCGCACGCGGCTTGAGCCCCAGCGACTCTGCCTTGCCGCGCTCCATCACCAGCACCGCCGCGGCGCCGTCGGAGATCTGCGACGCGTTGCCCGCCGTGACCCGGCCGTCCTCGCGGAAGGCCGGCTTGAGCTGGGACAGCGTGTCGATGCTGGACTCGGGGCGGATGCCCTGGTCGGTCACGTAGGTGTCGCCGTTGACCGCGAACGGGACGATCTCGCGCTCGAAGCGGCCCTCCTCGGTGGCCTGCTGGGCCAGCTGGTGCGACCGCACGCCGATCTCGTCGAGCTCGGAGCGCGGGATCTCCCACTTGTCGCAGATCATCTCGGCGGAGATGCCCTGGGGCACGATGTTGTAGCGCTCCATCATGGCCGGCGGCCAGGGCGAGCCGACGTCGTCGACCCACTTGAAGCCCACGCCCATCGGGACGTGGCCCATGTGCTCGACGCCCGAGCCGATCACCACGTCGTGGACGCCGGCGTTGATCAGCGCGGCGGCGAAGTTCACGCCCTGCTGCCCCGAGCCGCACTGGCGGTCGAGCGTGGTGGCGGGCGTCTCGATCGGCAGGCCGGCCTGGAGCCAGGCGTTGCGGGCGACGTTGAACATCTGCTCGCCGTACTGCTGCACGCAGCCGTTGACGATGTCCTCGACCTCCGAAGGATCGATGCCGGTGCGCTCGATCAGCTCGGTGTAGGTCTTCCCGAGCAGCTCGTTCGGGTGGGTGTCCTTGTAGTAGCCCTTCTCGGCGTGGCCACGCCCGATCGGCGTGCGAACCGCCTCTACGATGACCGCTTCACGCCCGTTCCCGTTCCGCATGTGTGCCGCTTCCTCCGGTCGCTTTGTGGTAAGCCTACTCCATTGACTGACCAGTCAACCAAGGGTGCGAATGTGGCTCATCAGCTGGGAATAGTCGGGAGCGGGGCGATCGCCCGCGGGCTTGCGCGAGCGGCCGCGGACCACCACGAGGTGGTCGTATGGGCGCGCAGCGAGCGGTCCGCCGAGCGGGTCGCCGAGAAGATCGCCGACGCTCGCGTAGTCACCGATCTGGGCGAGCTGACCGGCTCCGCCATCGTCGTCGAGGCGATCGCCGAGGACCCCGAGGTCAAGTGCGACATCCACCACCGGCTGGGCGAGCTGCTGCCGGCCGAGACGATCCTCGCCACCACCACCTCGTCGCTGTCCGTCGCCGAGCTGGCGCGGGCCAGCGGGCGCCCGGAGCGCTTCGCGGCGCTGCACGTGTTCAACCCAGTCGAGAAGATGAAGCTGGTCGAGCTGTCGTTCCCCGAGGAGGCCACCGCGGACACGAAGCTCGAGCTGCACCGGCTCTGCGACCGGCTCGAGAAGACGGCCGTCGAGGTGCCCGACGCCGCCGGCTTCGTGGTCAACAAGCTGCTGTTCCCGTACCTCTTCGACGCCGTGCGGCTGCTCGAGCGCAACGGCATCGACGCCCAGGGCATCGACACCTGCATGAAGCTCGGCGCCGGCCACCCCATGGGTCCGCTGGCGCTGCTCGACTTCGTCGGGCTGGACGTGGCGGCTGCGATCGGCGAGTCGATCGGCGCCGACGTGCCCGACCGCGTACGCGAGCTGATCGCCGAGGGCAAGCTCGGCCGCAAGGCCGGCGAGGGCTTCTACAGCTACGGCTAGACGCCGGCGCGCGGGACGAGCGCGGTGCCCGGCACGGGCTTGCGGCTCGGCATGCCGGCGGCGAGGTCCCAGACCACGTCGGCCTCTCCGATCCCCTGCGCACGGGCGAGCTCGGCCACCCTCTCCCACGGCAGCGTGGCGTCCGGCAGGTCGTCCCAGCGGGCCAGGGTCAGGGCCTCCAGGACAGCCGTGACGGCGGGCCCGGGCTCGCACTGGGACTTGACCAGCGTGATCAGGGCGTCACGTTGCGAATCGCTGAGTTTGACGCACCACATCCCGGCAGAACCTCCTCCGATGACGAGCATCTGGCGGGAGGTTGAACCTCGCTACGGACGGAAAGGCTGGTCCGCTGGGGTGGCCGGCTCGGCGTGGGCCGAGTCGCCTTCCTGTGAGGAATGGTGGTCGCGGATGCGCACCGCCTCCACGCGGTTCTCGCGCACCGACTCCACCCGCATCGAATAACCGTTGACCTGCACCATGTCGCCGCGCTTCGGCAACCGCCCGAGCTCGCCGAACACGAAGCCGCCGACCGAGTTGTAGGTCTCCGAGTCCACCGGCAGCTCCAGCCCGTAGTCGGCGAGGTCGGTGATCGGGACGTGGCCGCGGACCCACCAGGCGCCGTTGGCGAGCCGCCTGATGCCCGCTACGGCGGGATCGGTCTCGTCGGCGATCTCCCCAACGACCTCCTCGATGATGTCCTCGATCGTGACGATGCCGGCGGTGCGGCCGTACTCGTCCACGACCACGGCCATCGAGGCACGCTCGCGCTGGAGGTCAGCCAGCAGATCGTCGAGCGGCTTGGTCTCGGGCACGATCAGGACGTCCTTGACGCTGTCCGCGATCGAGGCCTCGGGGCCGTCGGTCATCATCCTGCGGACCAGCGAGTTCACGTGGACCACGCCCTTGATGCGGTCGGTGTTGCCGCCCTCGGTCACCACCAGCCGGGTGTGCCCGGAGTCGACCGCCCGCCGCAGCGCCGTCTCCACGCTGTCGGAGCTGTCGACCGTCACCACCGCGGGGATCGGCGTCATCACCTGGCGCGCCTCCTGCTCGTGCAGGTGGAAGACGCCCGAGAGCATCCCCGCCTCGCCGGGGTCGAGCTTGCCGCCGCGGCTGCTGCGGGCGATGATCAGCTTGAGGTCCTCGGACGAGGAGACCTCCTCGAATTCGGCGCGCGGGTCCACCCCAACCAGACGCAGGATCGCGTTGGAGGCGGAGTTGAGCGCCCAGATCAGCGGGCTGAAAGCCACGCGGAACCAGTGCAGCGGCCTGGCCACGCGCAGCACCGTGCGCTCGGCGTGGACGATCGCGTAGATCTTCGGCACCTGCTCGCCGACGGTGATGTGCAGGGCGGTGGTGAGCAGGTAGGCGATCGTCAGCGAGATCGCGAGCGACAGGCTGTGGGAGATGCTGCTGCCGAAGGCCTTCTCCAGCAGGCTGGCGATCGCGGGCTCGCCAAGGAAGCCGATCCCCAGCGAGGCCATCGTGATGCCGAGCTGGCAGGCGGACAGGTACTCGTCGATGCGGTCGATCTGCTGGAGCACCAGCGCCGCGCCGCGCCGGCCTTCGTTGCGCATCTGCTCGATGCGCCCCTCGCGCGTGCGCACGAGGGCGAATTCGGCCGCGACGAAGAAACCGTTGGCGGCCACTAGGAGCAGGACGGCCAGCAGGAGCAGCAGCTCGGTCATCGCGGGCCAGCGGCTGTCAGCGGGCTACTTCGGGGAGGTTCGTCGTCGCTCATCGGCGGACCGGGCGAGAGTAGCAAAGGAAAATCACGCCAAAGCGTCGATCCGGCGCGCCAGCTCGAAGTCGTTGGCCGTGAGGCCGCCTTCGGAGTGGGTGCTGATCGTGACCGTGACTTCGTTCCACGAGATCGCCAGGTCGGGATGGTGGTTCATGTCCTCCGCCTCGGGCGTGAGCCGGTTCACGAAGTCCACCGAGCCCTTGAAGTCGTCCAGCTTGAACTGCCGCCGGATCGCCTCCCCGTCCCGGTCCCAGCCATCCAGATCGGCCAGGCGCTGCTCGATTTCCTCGTCGTTCAGACGTGCCATCCTCGTCTCCATGCGCATCGCTTCGCTTGTGCCTTCGGCGACCGAGATGCTCTTCGCGCTCGGCCAGGGCGACCGCGTCGTCGCGGTCACCCACGAGTGTGACTACCCGCCCGGCGCCGAGCAACTCCCCCATCTGACCCGCAGCGCGATCCCCGCGGGACTCGACGCGGCAGAGATCGACCTCGCGGTGCGTGAGCGCACCGGCCAGGGCGAGTCGCTCTACGAGCTGGACGAGCACGCGCTCGAGGAGCTGAACGTGGACCTGATCGTCACCCAGGCCGTCTGCGAGGTGTGCGCCGTGTCTTTCGACGACGTGGTCGCCGTGGCCAAGCGGCTGCCCACGCAGCCGGAGGTGATCTCGCTCGATCCCTCCACGCTCGGCGAGGTGATGGCCGATGTACCCCGCCTGGCCGAGGCGGCCGGCGTGCCCGAGGCCGGCGAGCGGCTGGTCGCGGAGGCCGGCGCGCGCCTGGACGCGGTGACTCAGGCCGTCGAGGGCGCTCCGCGCCCGCGCGTGGTGGCGCTCGAGTGGATGGACCCGATCTACATCGGCGGGCACTGGGTGCCGCAGATGATCGAACTCGCCGGCGGCGAGGACACGCTCGGCCTGCCGGGCGAGAAGTCGCGCACCGCCGAGTGGGGCGAGGTCGAGGCCGCGTCGCCCGACGTCGTCGTGTCCATGCCCTGCGGCTACTACGCCGAGCAGGCCGCGGCGGAGACGGTCCGCTGGCGCAAGCATCTGGCGCAGACCGGGGGTCGCGTGTACGCGGTCGACGCGGCCGCCTACTTCTCGCGGCCGGGCCCGCGCCTGGTCGACGGCGTGGAGCTGCTCGGCCATCTGCTGCACCCCGAGCTGGTGCCGGCGCCGCCGACGCGACGCTCGATCGAGCTGGACAGCGCGGTCGCTTAACCGGCGACTACGACCGAGCCGACCACCGCGGCCGCGCCCAGGCCAGCGCAGAGCAGGTTGGCCGCCGCCGGCGGCAGCCGCAGCGCTTGCGGCGCCTCGAACAGCACCAGCGCCGCCAGCGTGCCCCCGATCAGCCCGCCGATGTGGCCGCCGATCGAGATGTTCGACACCGTGAACGTGATCAGGAGGTTGAGCCCGATCCACAGGCCGATCCCGCTCTCCATCGGGTTGATGCCGCGGCTGCGCATCACGATCACCGCGGCGCCCATCAGCCCGAAGATGCCGCCCGACGCGCCCACCGTCAGCGAGTTGGGGTCGACGAGCAGGGCCCCGAAGGAGCCGGCGAGCAGCGACACGAAGAAGATCAGCCCGAAGCGCAGGTGACCCACGGCCGGCTCCAGCAGCTGGCCGAGGATCCACAGCGAGAACATGTTGAACAGCAGGTGGAAGAAGCCGGCGTGGAGGAAGCCGGCCGTGAGCACGCGCCAGTACTCGCCGTCGGCCACGTCCGAGCCGCGCAGCGCCCCGTCGATGAACAGCCGGCTGCCGCCGAAGCCGCTCCCGGTGGCGCTGGCCCCGCCGGCCACCTCTCCGACGAACGCGGCCACGCAGATGCCGATCAGGACGTAGGTGAGGACCGGCTCGCCGGTCGTCGACGACATGCCGCGCACCTTGGTGCTCTGCCGAGCGCATTCGGGGCAGCGCATCCCAACCGGCGTGGAGGTCATGCAGTCCGGGCAGATCGGCCGCTCGCAATTCGAGCAGCGCACACCGGTCTCGCGATTGGGGTGCCGGTAGCAGGTCTCCACCCGGGGAAACCTAGCTGCGGCTACAGCCTGACCGTGAGAATCGGCTTCTCGCTGGGCGCCCGGGAGCCGCCGCGCGGCTCGCGCGTGAGGTGCACCGCGTCGGCGCCGGAGAGGTCCTCCGGCACGGCGACCGCGCCGCCGCCGTCGGCTCCGACCTCGAAGGTGGGCTCGGGCTCGATCATCCCGTCGCGCTCCACCCACGCCTGGTAGACCTCGCCGCGCGGCAGTGACGGCATGCCGTTGACCTCGAGGATCGCCCCGGACCTGCCGCCGTCCTGGATCTCGATCCTGCCGCTGGCGTCCGGCAGGACCCGCTCGTTCACGCTCGCCACGACCGTGCGGCTGCCGGCGTTCTCGCCGCCCAGCTGGGCCACCCCGTAGCCCACGAGCAGACCGAGCGCCAGCACGCCGAGGGCGATCGCGGGGCGGATCGGGCCGAGCAGGACGCGCAGGCGCTCGCCGAGCGACCGGCGCTCGCGCCGGCTGGTGGCTGTCCCGTCGCCGGCCCCAGCGCGCTCGGCGGCCTCGCCCTCGACCACCTCCATCAGCGAGCGCTTCAGGGTCGGCGGCGCTTCCACCTGCTCGACCGAGCGCGGCAGCAGGTCGGCCGCCGGCCGCAGGCGCTCGACCTCGTCGCGGCATTCCGGACAGCTGGCGAGGTGCGCCTCGAAAGCGGCGCATTCGGCATCGGAGAGGGCACCCAGCAGGTAGGCGCCGACCTCGTCGCGGTATGTCGTGTGGTCTCCTGTCGTCACGCGAGCTCCCCTGCCGCGAAGTCGGCCAGCTGGTGCCTCAGCTTGTCGAGCCCGAGGCGCATCCTGCCCTTGATGGTGCCAATCGGCTCGTCGAGCAGCTCGGCGATCTGGCTGTGGCTGAACCCGCCGAAGTAGGCCAGCTCGATCGTTCGGCGCTGCTCTGCCGGCAGCGTGTCGAGGGCGGTGCGCACGCTGCGCGCCTCCTCGCGGCGGGCGGCCTCCACGTCCGTCCGCTCGCGCGCCTCGTGGCGCTCCTCGACGCCCTCGAACAGCTCGCGCCGGCGCTCGTGCACCGAGCCGCGGCGCACTGCGTCGATGGTGCGGTTGTGGACGATGCCGAGCACCCAGGTGCGCACGCTGCCGCGGGACGGGTCGTAGCGCATGCGGCTGCGCCAGATCGACAGGAACGCCTCCTGGGCCACGTCCTCCGCGGTCACGCGGTCGCCGACCATCCGGTAGGCGAGCGAGAACGCTGCGCCGCCGTGACGGTCGTAGAGCAGCTCGAAGGCGCGCGGGCTGCCGTCGCCGACCAGCTGCATTACCTCCTCGTCGGCGAGGTTACGAATGTCCGTGGCCACCACTGGACATCCTTACGCGGCGGAGGGATAAGCGGATCATCCGTCGAAGGGGAGCGCAATGGAAGGGGTGCGCTCTCCCGCTCAGGTGTTCGCGCTGGTGATCGGCGCGACGCTGACCGTCGCCGGCATCGTCGGGTTCTTCTACAGCGCCAGCTTCGAGACCGGTGACGCCTCCGCGCGGGACGCCGTGCTGGGCATCCTCGACGTGAACGGTTGGCACAACCTGGTGCACATCGCCTCGGGCGTCATCGGGCTGGTGGTGGCGGGCTCGTACGGCGGCTCGCGCGTGTACGCGATCGGCATCGGACTGATCTACCTGGCGGTGGCCCTGCTCGGCTTCCTCGCGGGCGACGGCGACGAGATCTTCAACCTGATCCCGGTGAACACCGAGGACAACTTCCTGCACCTGCTGATCGGCTTCGCCGGGGTGGGCGCCGGCTTCGCCACACCGGCCACGGCACCGCCGAGCACGCAGAGCCCGGCGCCCGCCTAGCCGGCGAGCCCGACGTCCCTGCGCGCCTGCTCGTGGTCGGTGTAGGTCTGCCAGTAGGCGATCTTGCCGTCGCGCACCTCGATCACCCAGCTCGCCGGGATGTCCAGCTCCACGCCGCTCTCGAACCCGCGCGCGTGCCAGTGGCCCGTGACCAGGAGCTTCTCGCCGACCCGCTGGAAGCGCTCCGGGAACACCTGGAAGAGCTCCCAGGTCATGCGAATGTCTCGGCGCCACCATTCGAGCACGCCCTCGTACCCGCGGTAGGACTGCCCCTCCATGGCCGCGCCGAACGGCACGATCTCGATCTCGGGATCCAGCTCCCCCAGGAGCCCCTCCTCGTCGACCCGGCTGAAGGCCGCCCACGCCCGCTGGACCACCTCGAGGTCCTCGTCGGGCACGCCTGAGCCCGCCCCTAGCCGCGCAGGCGCTTTTCGAGGTCGTCCGCGACGTCGCGCAGCGAGCGCTCCAGTGCCTTCAGGCCGGAGCCCTGGCGCTTCTTCTGCTGCTGGCGCGCGCGCACGAGCACCAAGCCGCCCGCGGCGACGCTGCCGACCACCACGGCGGCCGCCGGCCGCACCCAGTTGCGGGGGTCGCTCATCGCGGACAGCTCCCATTCGGCCAGCTCGCCGGCGGCCGCGTCGGCCATCTCGGTGAGGCCGCGCTCCAGGCGGTCGGACAGCGCCTCCGGTGGCTCCACCGGAGCGAACGCCATCTTCAGCAGCCGCTCGACCCGCTCCGCGTCACTCATTGCTCACACTCGCCTCGTCACCGGCGGACTCCTCTTCCAAACTCTGCTCGAGCTGCTTGATCGCCCTGTGGATCAAGACCTTGGTCGCCCCTTCGGAGCGCCCCAGCGCCCGCGCGATCTCGCGGTTGTCCATGTCCAGGGCGAAGCGCATGATCAGCGCCTCGCGGCGGTCGTCGGGCAGCTCCGAGACGCCCCGCAGCACCTCCTTGACCTCCTCGCGCCCCTCGACCATCTCCTCGGTCCCGTGCGGGGACGAGATCACCGCGGCGTCGTCGAGCTGAGTGACCGGCCGCCGAGAGCGATCGCGGTAGTAGTTCGCGGCGAGGTTGTGGGCGATGCGGATCAGCCACGGCCGCAGCGGCCGGCCGTTCGACTCGCGCTGCGCCCGATCGAAGTGGCGGTAGGCCTGGAGGAAGGTCTGCTCGGTCAGGTCCTCGGCGTCGTGGTGGTTGCCGATCCGGTAGTACGCGTACGAGTACACGTCGCGCAGGTGGGCCCGGTAGAGCTCCGTGAAGTCCCGATCGAGGCGCTGCTTGTCTACGACATCGTCCACTCATCGCGCAGCCTAGTCGGCGCACCCGCGCGCGGTCAGGCGGCGCGGGTCCTCCGCTCCGGCTTGGCCTTGCGGACGCTCTCGAGCCACTGCTCGGGCGAGGACTCGCCGTCTAGCACTCGGCGCAGGCCAGTCGTGACGGGGGCGTCGATGCCCTCGCGGGCGAACGCCTCGCTCAGCAGCGGCACGGTCGCCAGCGACTCGGCTGTCTGCTGCACCGCGGCCTGCACCTGGACGGTCGGCATGCCGGCGCCCACCAGCTCGCCGGCGCGGCGGTTGCGGCTGCCTTCGGCGATCGCCGTGGCCACCAGGTCGCCGGCGCCGGCCAGGCCCGCAAACGTCTCGCTGCGACCGCCGGTCGCCACGGCCAGGTCGTGCACCTCCGAGAAAATCCGTCCCGCCGCCGCGCCGGCGAGGTTGGCGCCGCGCAGCGCCGCCGCGGCCGCGCCGAGCGCCGCCGCGTTCTTGGCGCAGGCCGCCAACTCGGCGCCGGTCACGTCGTCGGTGGTCTCGACGGTCAGGCCACCGGCGCCGAGCACCTCGCGCAGCTGGCGGCGCAGGTCGGGGTTATGCGTGGCCACCACGACCGCGGCGCCGACGTCGACCGCCTCGCGCGCGTGCACCGGGCCGCCGAGGCTGGCGACCGCGCGGGCCGGCACGCGCTCGGCCACGTAGGCGGTGGGCGTGGTGCCCAGCGGAGGCACGAGGCCCTTCGAGGCCACCAGCACGGCGCTGCGATCGCCCACCCGCGCGCCGATCTCGCCGATGGCCGCCGGCAGGCTGCTGCAGGGCACGGCGAGCACGACCAGGTCCACCCCGGCGAACTCGATCTCGCGCACGGTCTTCGGCTCGATTGCCTCGTGGAGCTCCACGCCGGGCAGGTAGACGGCGTTCTCGCGGTCGTCCAGCAGGCGCGCGGCCTGGGACGTCGTGCGGCAGCCGAGCTGCACCTCGAGCCCGGCGCGGGCCAGCACCGACGAGATCGCGGTGCCCATCGAGCCACCGCCGATCACGGCTGCCGTGCGCAGCGGCGGCAGCCCGCCGAGCCACTCCCACTGCAGGCCGACGCAGGGCCAGATGCGCTCGGTCACCTCGCCGGCCAGGAACGGCGACGGGTTATCCACGCGCGGGTAGGTGAGTGCGGGACCGAAGCGCACGTGCACGCGGACCGGCTTGATCTTCCAGCCGTCGCGAGCGTGCTCGCTGCCGGTGATCGCGATCGGCACCACCGGCGCGCCGCTCTGGAGCGCCATGCGACCGACGCCGCGCTTGGGCTTGCCGAGCGAGCCGGAGGTGATGCGCGTGCCCTCCGGGAAGATCACGACCGCCTGGCCGCGCTCGAGCAGCGCCAGCGCGGTCTCGACCGACTCCTCGTCGGACTTGCCGCGGCGTACCGGGAACGCGCCCATGCAGTTGAGGAACCACCCGACCAGCGGGTTGCGGAACAGCTCCTCCTTCGCGACGAAGTAGATCGGCCGCGGGTTGCAGCAGCCGATCGCGAACGGGTCCAGGAAGCTGCGGTGGTTGGCGGCGAGGATCACCCCGCCGGCCGGGATGTGCTCGCGCCCGAGCCGGCGCAGCCGGAAGTAGACGAGGATGCCGGTCTTCACGACCCAGCGCACCGGCCAGTAGACGAGCGAGTTCACCCCCCTCCGGCGTGTGCGCTCGTGATAGAGCGCGAGCGGACGCGGGCGCAGCAAGCGCTTGCTTTTCTGCTCCGCCATCGAAAGTGAGCTACCCAGGTCCGCGCCTGGCGTTACGCTGCCGTGTTCATGGAGCTACGGCGAATTCCAAGCGGGGCGCTCGCGGGCGCGGTGGCAGCCGCGGTCTGGGCGGCCCAGCAACCGCTCGACAAGCGGGTTTTCGGGTCGGACTACGACGACGTGGAGCTGCTCGGCAAGCTCGTCACGCGCGACTCGGGCTGGCAGGCCGCGGGCCTGGCCATTCACATGGCCAACGGCGCCGCCTTCGGGGCCGCGTTCACCCTGCTGCGACCGTTCATCCCCGGACCGCCGCAGACGGCCGGCGCGGCGGCGGCACTGGCCGAGCACGTGGCCACGTGGCCGCTGACGCGGCTCGTAGACCGTCATCACCCGGCGCGCTCCGAGCTGGAGTCGCTGGGCGGTAACCGGCGCGCGTTCGCGCAGGCCGCGTGGCGCCACCTGCTGTTCGGCCTGGTGCTGGGCGAGCTGGAGCGTCGCCTCAACCCAGAGGACCGCTTCGAACCACTCGAGCAGGTGCCGGTGTCGTCGAACGGCCACGGCAACATCGAACACGCGGCCGCGGGCGCGACAGAAGCCTGAGCGCCGGGCGGGGCCGTTTCGCCCGCGCCCGGCGGCGTCGCTGAGCCCTAAACTCGCGGCCGCAGGCCGGAGTAGCTCAGTTGGTAGAGCAGCGCTCTTGTAAAGCGCAGGCCGTCGGTTCGAGTCCGACCTCCGGCTCTGGCTCCGGGAGAGCGCGGGGCGTCAGATCGCCCGGCCGCGTCCGCTCCAGCGGCTGCCGAAGCCGAATCCCCCGCTCGGGATACCGGCGAGCAGCACCAGGATCGCGCCGACGATCGCCACGATGGCCGAGCCCGTGAGCGCGGCGAGAACGATGTAGACAAGTGCCGCGAGCAGCACGGCAATCAGGATTCCGATCATTGGGTCCCTCCTCCTTCGGTTGGGAGCGCAGGTACCCAGCTAGCGGCGGATGAAAACCGGCGTTCCCAGCGGCGCTTTGGCCATCAGCACCCGCAAATCCGCATCGGCAGCGCGCAGGCAGCCGGCCGAGGCCGCGCTGCCGATCGTTGCCGGTGTGTCGGTGCCGTGGATGGCGATCCGGTTGCCGCCCGTCCACCCCGGCGGGGTATCGGGCTGGTGTCCGCTGAGCGCCAGCACGCAGCATCCGTAGTACGGGCCGTAGCGCGTGCCGGGCAGCTTGTCGGTGACGGCGAAGCGGCCCGTGGGCGTCTCGGAGCCGGCGCGGCCGATCGCGACGGTGAGCCGGTGCACCAGGCGCCCGTCGCGGCGCAGGCTGAGCGTCCGCCGCGAGAGGTCGGCGTGCAGCGACCAACGCGTGCGCCGCAGCGTGACCGCGTCGTGCCGCACCCAGGCCAGCTTGCCGTTGGGACGCTCGCTGGTGACCACGCCAAGCCATTTGCCGCGCTTGGCCGCCACGCTCAGGACCTGCCGCGAGCCGAACTCCGTGCTGGTGCCGAGCGTCGTCGTGCTGGCCCCGCCCGGGCGATCGCTGATGCCGACGGCGCGCCGCACGACCGCCAGCCGCTGTCCCCGGGGGCGGACGGGCTCGGGCTTGGGCACGACCGCCGCAGCGGAGGCGAACTGGAGGACGGCGCCGGCGCGCGGCTCTGGCGGCGTGGATCCGAGCGCGGTCTGGGCCACGAAGAACGCGGCGAGGGCGGTTACGACGAGCAGTAGGGAGGGGCGGACCCGCACCCTTCATGCGTCGACCTCCCCGCGGCGGCTCCGCAGGCCGCCGCGCCGGCCTGGACGTCTGTTCTAGAGGAGCACCTGGCGCGAGTTCAGGTGCGTGCCCACCTTGCGCTTCACGCGCTGGAGCGCGTTGTCGACGGTCTTGGTGTCGCACTCCAGCCGCTCTGCGATCGCCTCGTAGCTGTGGCCGTCCAGGTACAGCGACAGCACGGAGCTCTCCAGCTCTGACAGCACGCTCGACAGGCACGTCACCAGGCTGTGCAGCTCCTCGGAGGAGATCACCTGGTTGACGGGGTCGTGAGCGGTCGGGCCCGGGAGCAGCTCGTCGAGCGTCGGATCCCCGTCCCCACCGCTTGCCGCGGGGGTCTGGGAGAAGGAGACGTACTCGTTCAGCGGCGTGTGCTTGTTGCGCGTGGACGTCTTCACGGCCGTGATGATCTGGCGCGTGATGCACAGCTCGGCGAAGTTACGGAAGCTCGACTCGCGGTCGGAGCGGTAGTCCCGCACCGCTTTGTAGAGCCCCACCAGGCCTTCCTGGATGAGATCGTCGGAGTCTCCGCCGATCAGGAAGTAAGACGATGCCTTCAGCCTCACGAAGCCGTAGTAACGCTTGACGATACGGTCGTAGGCGTCCTTGCGACCCTGCTTGGCAAGGGCGATCAGGTAGTGATCATCAAGCTCTACCTCACCTTGAGACTTTGCCCCGCTGCGACGGATCGGAGCACCCGGCCGGCGTGCCGGAACGGGTAGCGCGGGAGAAGTTGCGGAAATTGCCATCCAATGCTCCTCTCAGGCCCAGAGTGGACCCTTGAAGCTCGGTGGCGGCGTACCTCCCCTGGCGCGCCTGATTTCTATAGTCGATCCCTCAAGCTCGACTACAGCCTGATTCGTGGCGCGGAGTATGTGTTAGTTATGGATCCTTGTCAAGGGCTCGTTTGCGGAACTGCAAGATTCCGTACACGAGCGCCGCGGCGGCGGTGGACACGTTCAGCGAGCCAACCTTGCCCGGGCTGGGCAGGGACACGAGCTCGTCGCAGGCCTCGGCGACGCGCGGGCGCAGGCCGCGCCCCTCGGAGCCGAGCACCAGCACCACCCGGCCGCTGTAGTCCGGCTGGTCGTATGACACGCGCGCATCGGCCGCCGCGCCGTACACCCAGGCCCCGCGCTGCTTGGCCTCGCCGAGCCAGTCGGCCAGGTTGCGCACGCGCGCGATCGACAGGTGCTCGACGGCGCCGGCCGACGCCTTGCAGACCGCCGGGGTGACCTCGGCCGAGCGGCGCTCCGGCAGCACCACCCCTGTGCAGCCGGCGGCCTCCGCAACGCGGCAGACGGCCCCGAGGTTGTGCGGGTCCTGCACCTCGTCGAGGCACAGCACCAGCGCGTCCTCCGGCTCCAGCAGCGAGTCCGCGTCCACGTACGGGTACGCCTGCACCTCCGCGCACACCCCCTGGTGGTCCGCCGAGCCGCAGCGCTCCTCGATCTCGTGAGGCTCGGCGATCACCACGTCCACGTCGCCCAGCCACACCTCCCGCGCTCCGCGCTCGGTGGCGTATACACGGTGCACACGCCTGCGTCCGCGGAGCGCCTCCCGGACCGGGTTGCGCCCGTAGACGATCACGTGCGCACGAGCCTGGGACCCTCCGCCGTGTCGCGGATCTCCCAGCCGCTCGCGGCCAACTCGTCGCGCAGGCGGTCGGCGCGCTCGAAGTCGCGCGCCTTGCGCGCGTCCTCGCGCTCCGCCGCCAGGCGCTCGATCTCGGCGGGGGCCTGCTCCTCGCCATCGTCGAGCAGACCCTCGAGGCCGAACGCGTGCAGCATCTCGCCGAGCCGGCCCGGGCCGAGCCGCTCGCCGGCGTCGGCGCGCCGGTTGGCCTCCGCGACCCAGGCGAACAGCTCGGCGCGGGCGGCAGCGGTGTTGAAGTCATCGGCCAGGTGGTCGAAGAACCGCTCTACGAAGGCATCCAGCTCGTCCGCGGCGGGGGCCTGCGGGTCCAGGCGCCGGATCAGCTCCCGCACGCGGTCAACCGCGCGGCCGGCGTCCTCGAGCGTCTCCTCGGTGTAGGCGACCGGCTTGCGGTAGTGCGCGCCGACGATCCACATCAGGAAGGCCGCACGCCCGAACTGCTCGATGGCGCCGTGCAGCAGGCGGATGTTGCCGAGCGACTTGGCCATCTTCTCGTCGCCCATCTCGACCATCCCGTTGTGCATCCAGAGCCGGGCCAGCGGCAGCCCCCGGGCCGCCTCCGTCTGCGCTATCTCGTTCTCGTGGTGGGGAAAGATCAGGTCCGAGCCGCCGCCGTGGATCTCGAAGTCCACGCCCAGGATCTGCTCGGCCATCGCGGAGCACTCGATGTGCCAGCCGGGGCGCCCCTCGCCCCACGGCGACTCCCACCAGGTGTCCTCTCCCTTCTTCCGCGCCTTCCAGAGCGCGAAGTCCTGGGGCGCCTCCTTGACGTCCGCCGAGTCGTCGCCCTCGCCCTGCTGCATCTCGTCGAGCGGCCGGTTGGAGAGCTTGCCATAGCCCTCGAAGCTGGCCACGCGGAAGTACACGTCGCCGCGCGCCTCGTACGCGTGCCCGCTGTCGATCAGGGCCTGGATCAGCTCGATGATCCCGGCGATCGTCTCGCTCGCCTTTGGCTCGTGGTCCGGGCGCTCCAGGCCGAGCGCGTTGGTGTCGGCCACGTAGGCGTCGGTCATCTCGCGCGCGAGCTGCTCGCTCGGCATCCCCCGCTCGCGCGCCGCGTCGTAGATCTTGTCGTTCACGTCGGTGACGTTGGCCACGAAGGTCGCGTCGTAGCCCTCGTGCTGGAGGAAGCGCTTGAGCAGCGAGAACAGGACGTACGGCCGGGCGTTGCCCACGTGCACGCGTCCGTACACCGTGGGGCCGCACGCGTAGATGCCGACCTTGGGCGGATCGCGCGGTTCGAGCGTGCGCACGGTTCCGCTGAGCGTGTCCTGGATCCGCACCTCGCGCATTCGGGCGCCAAGGCTACGCATAAACACGGCCATGCCGGGTGCGCCGCGGCCCGCCGAGGCCGGGCGGCTGAGCTCGATGGCCCGCTGTTGCAACGCCGCGACCGCAACAAACCTGCGCAATTTGCGGCGAAGGTTGCACGTTAAGACACCCAGTTGAGGGAACGCGGCAACCTGGGCTAGCGTCCAGCCAACCATTTGGGGCAGTCATCTGAACCAACTCCGGCGCCGCCGCACCGCCAGACTCGGACTCCTCGGCCTTCTCACGGTGGCCGCCTTGGGGACCGCGATCGCGCACGCGGCGCCTACCGCCAGCTCGGCTCAATATCCGGCTGAGCCCTACGTGGCGGCCGGCTCCTCGCGGGCGTTCGGCGACTCCGTCGGCATCACGGTCCGCTTCTCGTGGATCGACACGGCGTATGGCAACTTCGACGCCGTGGAGGCCCGGGTGCGTGAGCTGGGCGTGCGCTTCGTCAGCGACGGCTTCTGCTCGACGTGCCCGTACCAGATCGACCACATGAACCGTTTCGCCGCGCTGGGCATCAAGGCGAACATCGGCGTGAGCGGCCTGAACGAGGGCTTGCCCGCGATGGACCAGTCGCTTCAGGTCATCCGCGACAAGCTCCGCTCCTCGGTCATCTCCCTCTCGGCTCCCAACGAGCCCGATATCTCGGGCGACCCCCTGTGGGCGCAGCACGCGCGCGCCTATCAGGAGGCGCTGTACGCGCGCGTGAAGAACGACCCCGCGCTGCGCCATCTGCCGGTGCTGGGGCCGCCGCTCGTCCGTCCGGAGTCGCGCACCGAGCTCGGGGACATCTCGGCCAACCTCGATCGCGGCAACATCCACCCCTATCCGGCCGGAACCATGCCGATGACGCACCTGGACCTCGAAAAGTTCATGGCGGCCGCTGTGTCCGGCAACAAGCCGCTCGTCGCCACCGAGACCGGCTACCACACCGACATCACGGACCTGGGGCCGCACCGAGGCGCCCCGGAGGCGGCCGTCGCGCAATACACGCCGCGCTCCGTGCTCGAGGCCTTTCGCCAGGGCATCGAGCGCACCTACCTCTACCAGCTGATGGATGCCTGGACGCCCGCCCAGGCGCAGGCGCGGGGCACCTCCGCCGCGGAGAACTCGTTCGGCCTGCTGCGCTACGACTTCTCCCCCAAGCCGGCGTTCATCTCGCTGCGCAACCTCTTGCGCGTCGTCGACGGCGACTCTGACCCGGTGGCGAGCCCCGGCGGGCTGCGCGTCGGCCTGGAGGGGGCGGGGCCGGACGTGCGCCAGCTGCTGCTGCGGTCGGCCGATGGCACCTACGCGCTGGTGCTGTGGCGCCAGACACCCGTCTGGAACAGGGACACGCTCACGGAGGTCGTCCCGACGCCGGACCCGGTGGACGTGGTCCTGGGCGAGCGGGTAGTGCTCGCCCAGCGCTTCGACCCGGTCGGTTCCGACGCCGAGACCGCGCGCTGGGCCGAGCCGCAGCGGATCCCGGTCGCGCTCGCGGGCGCGCCCGTGGTCCTGCGCCTCACGCCTCCCGGCGTCCAGCCCGCCGTGGCGCCGGTGAAGGGCCGCATCAAGCGGGCCCGCCGGATGAGCCGTCAGCGGCTGCGCAAGAACGTGACGATCAGGGTCTCGTGCAGGAAGCGCTGCGCCGTCGTCTCGGCCAAGGGACGGCTGTTGGTCAAGCGGGGCAAGCGGGCGCGGAGCTTCAAGCTCGGACACGCCAGGAAGGCCACGCGCGGACCCGTGGTCACGCTGCATCTGAAGATCCCGGCGCGAGCGCGGCGAGCGGCGCTCAAGTCGCTGAAGCGCGGTGGACGTGTCCGCGCCCGGGTGACCGTCACCGCGCGCTCGCCGAAGGGCGCCAAGCTCAGGTCGGGCATCCGCACGGTGCCGCTCCGGCGCTAGGGCTCGACCAGCCCCCGGCGGATCGCGTAGCGCGTCAGCTCCACGCGGTCGCGCATGCCCAGCTTCTCGAGAATGTGGCTGCGGTGGTGCTCCACGGTCTTCTTGCTGATCACCAGCGTGGCCGCGATCTCGTCGCTCGAGTAGCCCTCCGCGACCAGCTTCACGATCTCGACCTCCCGCGGCGTGAGCGGGTCCGACGGCACCTCCTCACCACGGCTCGCGCGGTCGAGGTAGTCGCGGATCAACGCCGCCACGGCTGCCGGATAGAGGAACGGCTCGCCCCGCATCGCCGCCCGGCAGGCCTCGACCAGGTCCTGGTCGGCAGCGCTCTTGAGCACGTAGCCCGACGCTCCCGCCTTGAGCGCCTCGAAGAAGTACTGCTCGCTGTCGTACATCGACAGCATCAGCGTGCGCAGCTCGGGCTTGCGGCGCTTGAGCTCTGCCGAGGCCTGCAGCCCGGTCAGGCGCGGCATCGCCACGTCCAGCACGGCCAGATCCACCTCGCTGGACAGCGCGAGCTCCACTGCCTCCGCGCCGTCGCCGGCCTCCGCGACCACCTCCAGGTCCGGCTCCGCGTCGAGCACCATCCGCAGGCCGCGCCGGACCATCGGGTGATCGTCCGCCAACAGGATCCGGGTCTTGAGCGGGATGGTCACCCCACCGCCCCCGGGAGCGGGATGTCCAGCCGTACCTCGGTGCCGCCACCCGGACGGGAGCCGATCGTCAGCCGCCCGCCCACGTGCAGCGCCCGCTCGGACATGCCGCCGATGCCGGTGCCGCCCTCCCCCACGACCGCCGGCAGCCCACGCCCGTTGTCGCGCACGATCAGCCTCAGAGCGCCGTCGACCTCATGGAGCGCCACGAGCACCTCGGAGGCGCCCGAGTGGCGCATGACGTTCGTCAGGCTCTCCTGAGCCACCCGGTAGACGACCAGCTCGACCTCCGGCCGCAGCTCCATGTCGGCGGCGTCGAGCCGGCGCTCCACCCACAGGCCATCCTGCGCGGCGGTCGTGGTGCACAGCGCCCGCAGGGCGCTCTGGAGCCCCAGGTCGTCGAGCATCTCCGGCCGCAGCTCGCGCGCGATGCGACGGACGTCCTCCAGGCTGCGCCTAACGGCCTCGCGGGCCTCCGGATCGTCGAGCTGGAGCATGACGCCGGTGAGCACCTGACCCACCCCGTCGTGGAGCTCGCGCGCGACGCGCCGGCGCTCCTCCTCCTGAGCGGCGACCGCGCCGCGACCGCTCTCCCGCCGCTCGGTCTCGAGGCGCTCGAGCATGTCGTTGAACGCGGTCGTCAGCGACTGGACCTCCGTATCGGCCCCCGGGATCACCAGGCGGCGACCCGGGTCCAGCGGCATCACCGAGCGCATCGTGCTCGTCAGCCGGCGCAGCGGGCCGACCACGCGGCGCAGCAGCAGCAGATTGATCGCGAGCGAGACGACAAACCCGGTGACCAGGATCACCGATTGGGTCCCGGTGACCGGGTAGCTGATCTCGATCGGCGAGAACAGCAGCAGCAGCGTGATCACGGCCAGCACGGCCCCATTGGCCAGGAAGACCCGGGTTAACAGGGACATCTCCCTACATCTTCGCGCGCCGGGCCGTGCTTTGGGATGGGGGCTACCCCACCTCGAAGATCGGTGTCCTCCCCCATGGGCGAAAGGCCCGGTCGCGGGCAGGATCAGTGGCTGATACCAGCAGAAGGAGCCACATGCCAAACGGCGTCTATCCAGTTCCGAAGTTTCGACATCAGGACAAGCACAGAACCGCCCCGCACAGGGGTGAGCGGCCCTCCCTGCCCCTCAGACTGCGGGTCCTGTGGGACCGCGAGCGGCTGGACCAGCACCTGGCCCGCGGCGTGGACCCGGCCGTGTCGAAGGCGCTCGAGCTGCGCTCGGCGCAGCTGCTGCGCAGTCGCACGGAGCTCGCCGACCGCGTGACCGGCGTGGTGGAGCACGCGCGCACGCTGTCCGCGCCCTTCACCGCGGAGGTGCCCGTACGCCGAGCCGACGTGCGCGACTGCGAGGAGGATCTGCGTTCGCTCGCCCGCCGGCTGCGCGACGACCAGCCGATCGACGTGCAGGGAGCGGCGATGACCTCGTGCCTGCTCACCGACGGCGCCGGCCCGCTCTACCGCGACAGCGACTACTCGCTGCGCTACAGCGTCCGGGCGGCGCGGCTTGCCCTGGATCCGATCGGCGTGGTCACGGACGACCTGGCCGCCGCTGCCTGAGCCTCAGGACAGCGGTGGACGTCGCGCGGGCCAGCCGAGCTCCTGCTCGAGCTGGCCCGCGACAGAAAGCAGCAGCGGCTCGCTGTCGCGCGGGCCGACGAGCTGCGCGCCTACGGGTAGCCCGTCGGGCGTGGGCGCGGCTGGAATCGACATCGCCGGCTGCCCGGTCATGTTCCAGATGGGGGTGAACGGATACGCCCTGGACATCCCGAGCAGCGTGCGCGCGGCGCTGAGTCCCTCCCACTGGGCGGCATCCACCGGCGGCCGCGCCGCCACGGGCGTGAGCAGCAGGTCGTGGTCGCCAAACAGCTCGCCGATACGGGCGGCGTGGTCGGCCTCGTCTCGCATGGCGCGCTCCAGCAAGGCGTCCGGCACCATCCGGCCGATGCGCGCGAAGCCGCGCGTGCGCCGCTGGAGGCGCTCGGGGCGCGGCATCCTCTCCGCGTCCTCGGCGACACCACTCAGATAGCGCGCGATCACCGCGTCCATCGCCCGTCCGTAGCTCGGATCGTGCTCGACCACCTCGTGACCGAGGGCCCGCAGGCTGTCAGCCAAACCCTCGATCGAATCGCGCACCGAGCCGTCCACGGGCACGGGCGGGAACGACGTCTTCAGCGAGAGCGCGATCCGCAGCCGGGCCGGCGGGCGCGCCGCGGACTGTGAGTAGAGGAGCTCCGGGGGGCTGCTGGCGGCGACGTCGAGCAGCAGCGCGGTGTCGGCGACCGTACGGGTCACGAAGCCCGCCACGCTGAGGCCGTGCCAGTGTCCGGGCGGGGACAGCGCGATGCGGTCGCGCTGGGGCTTCAGCCCCACGAGCCCGCAGCAGGACGCCGGGATGCGGATCGATCCCGCGCCGTCGGATGCTGTGGCCGCGGCGCACAGCCCGGCGGCCACGGCCGCCGCGCTGCCACCGCTGGAGCCGCCCGGGGTGCGGTCGGTGTTCCACGGGTTGCGGGTGATCCCGAAGGCCGGGCCCTCGGTGGCGCCGATGATCGCCAGCTCGGGCAGGTTCGTCTTGCCGAGGATCACCGCTCCCGCCGACCGCAGGCGCCCCACGAACTCGTTGTCCCGCTCGGCCGGCCCGCCGTACGCCGCCGTGCCCCAGGTGGTGACCTCGCCGGCGACGTCCTCGGTGTCCTTTACGGCGATGGGCACACCCAGGAGAGGCCGGTCGTCGCCCGCACGCCGGCGCGCGTCCGCCTGCTGGGCGTCGGCGAGCGCGCGCTCGTCGGTGACCGTGCGAAAGGCGTTCAGCTCGGGATCGAGCCGCTCGATGCGCTCCAGGTACAGCTCGACCAGCTCGCGCGAGGTGACCTCGCCGCGGCGGACCATCTCGGCCTGGCGGGCGGCGCCGGCGAAGGCCAGGTCATCGCGCTGCATGTGCCCAATCTAACCGCCCGCCGGGCGGCTCAGGCGAGCGTCGCGATCGCCAGGGCGGCGACGCCCTCGCCGCGACCCACGAAGCCCATGCCCTCGCCGGTCGTGAACTTCACGTTCACGGCAGCCGGGTCCAGGCCCAGCGCCTCGGCCAGGGACGCCCGCATGGCGTCGCGGTGAGGCGCCAGCTTGGGCGCCTCGCACATCACCGTCGTGTCCACGTGCGCGACCGCTCCCGGCAGCATGCCGCGCACCTCGCGCAGCAGGTCGATCGAGTTGGCGCCGCGCCAGCGCTCGTCGGTGTCGGGGAAGTGCTGGCCGATGTCGCCCAGGCCCGCCGCCCCCAGCAGCGCGTCGATCACGGCGTGCGTGAGCACGTCGGCGTCGGACCACCCGACCAGGCCGCGCACCGCCCCGGGGATCTCCACGCCGCCCAGCACCAGCGGCCGGCCGCCCTCCATGCGGTGAGAGTCCCAGCCGATGCCGGCGGTCATCCGAGCGGCTCCAGCCGCAGCCCGCGCCGATCGAATACCGCGATCTGCTCCACGCCCAGGCCGCCCAGCAGCTCGAGCGCCCGCTCGTACTCGTAGCCGAGCTGCTCGGGGGTGTGGGCGTCGCTGGAGAGGGCGACCGGGCGGCCCGTCTCCAGGCACATCTCGAGGAAGGCCGGCGCGGGGTAGATCTCGCCCACCGGCTTGCGCAGGCCGGCCGTCGACACCTCGATCGCCACGTCGGAGTCGGCGATGCCGTCCATCGCAAGCTCGTAGAAGCGGCGCAGGTCGCCCTCTGGCACCGGCACGCGGCTGCCCCAGACCTTGACCAGGTCGGGGTGGGCGAGGATGTCGAACAGGCCGGTGCGCGCCGCCTCGCCGAGCGTCTCGAAGTAGCGCGCCCACACCTTCTCCGGGTCGGCGCCGCGCCAGATGTTCCAGGGCTCCCATTCCGGATAGCCGTGTAAGTCGACGGCGTTGTCGCGCAGGAAGTGCAGCGACCCGACCACGTAGTCCCAATCGCGCCCGTCCAGGAAGTTCGCCAGCCGGTCTTCGCGGCCGGGCAGGAAGTCCGCCTCGATGCCGACCTTGAGCTCGGAGCCGCGCAGGAAGTCGACGTACTCGTCCACGTCGTCGCCCGCCCAGTGGCGGTACCAGGGGTGCGTCCAGACGTCGAGCGACTGCACGAAGCGGTGGATGTGCTCTGCGATGCCGAGCTCCTCGATCCCGCGCTCGGTCGCGGCCTCGCGGTAGCGGTCGACGTTGTCGGCGGTGAAGTAGCGCTCCGCCGGCGAGTCGTCCTCGTCGGGGCGCAGGTGCACGTGGTAATCGGTCAGCACAGCACAGCCTCCGCGCGAGCGAGATCGGCCTCGGTGGTCACCTTGATGTTCCCAGGCGGCGCCGCGACCAGCCGTACGGTGCCACCGGCGGCCTCCACGAGCGAGGCGTCGTCCGTGGCGGCAGCGAGCGTGGCGGCGTCCACGTCCAACGCCCGGCGCAGGGCGTCGGCCCTGAACACCTGGGGCGTCTGCACGGCCCACAGGCGCGAGCGGTCGAGCGTGCGCATCACCGTGCCGTCGGGGTAGGCCTCCTTGACGGTGTCGGTCAGCGGGGCGGCCGCTATGGCGCCGTCCACGCCCATCAGGGCGCCGATGCAGGCCTCCACGAGCTCACGGGTGACCAGCGGGCGGGCGGCGTCGTGCACGACCGCCGTGCGCGCCTCCGGTGCCGCGGCGAGCGCGTTGCGCACGGACTCCGAGCGCGACGCCCCGCCCTCCACCCAGCCAGGCCGCACCCAGTCGGCGGGTGCCGCCACGACCACGCGGTCGCAGACTGCCTCGAGCACCTCGAGGCTCCAGTCGATCAGCGGACGGCCGGCACAAACGACGAACGCCTTGGGCCGGTCGGCGCCAAGGCGTTCGCCGCTGCCGCCGGCGGGAACGATCCCGACGACGGACACAGGAGTTCGTCCTACGCGGTCGCGGGCTCAGCCGCGCCGTTGCGGCTGGTGTGCGCGTCCACGATCAGACCTTCGAGGTGCGACTCAGCCTCGTCCTCCTCCATCACGAGCGCGTACATCAGCTCGGAGGCGAGGATCTTCTTCGCGCGCGTGTACATCTGCTTCTCGCCGGTGGAGAGTCCCTTCTCCTGCTCGCGGATGGCGAGGTTGCGAACGACCTCGGCCAGCTCGAAGACATCCCCGGTCTTGATCTTCTCGCGGTTGTGCTTGAAGCGCCGGTTCCAGTTCTTGGGCATCTGGCTCACGTCGTCGCGAAGGACGTAAAGGACCTTCTTGACGTCGTCCTCCCCGATCACGCGCCGCAGGCCCGCCTTGTCGGCGTTACAGCACGGCACCATCACGGTCATGTCGTTATGAAGGATCTTGATCGTCAGGTACTCGCGGTTCTCGCCGAGCACCTCCTTCATCTCCTTCTTGAGGACCAGTCCAGCCCCGTGATGGGGATAGACGACCTGGTCGCCGATCTCGTAGACCGCCGGCTCGCGGTTGACCTCGATCTCGAGGTCTTCAATGTCGAGTTCCGTCTCCATCACTGCGTCGCTAATGGTGTTCCCTCCTACGCGGTCGGGGCGGCATTCGTGCCGCCCTGGTTCTCAAGTTTGCAGATAGCGGTCCACGAGGTTGATCTCCTGCAGACGGCGAAGGCCCTCGCGGATGTCCTTCGCGCGCATGTCGCCGACGCCCTCGGTGGATTCCAGCTCGGGGTCCGAGGCGGCGAGGATCTCGTCCAGCCCGCGGAACTCGCTCACGATCGACTGCACCACCATCTTGGGGATGCGCGGGATGCGCCCCAGGATGCGGTAGCCGCGTGGCGAGGCCGGGTGGTCGAGGGTGTTCAGCTTGCGGTCGTAGCCGAGCAGCTCGGCGAGCCGACCGAAGTCGAGCAGGTCCTGGTGAGGCAGCCGGGCCAGCGAGTCCAGCACCATCGCGAAGCCCTCCTCCGACGCCTCCACGATGTAGTCGCGCACGAGCGCCGACTTGTCGGCGGCCACGCCGACCATGGTCTCCTCGAGCTGCATCTCGATCAGGCGTCCCTCGGCGCCCAGCTCGACGATGTAGCGCTCGATCTCCACCGCCATGCGCGTGACGAGCTCGGCGCGCTGGAGCACCGTGAGCACGTCGTGGAGCGTGACACCGCCTTCGAACTCGAGCGCGGTGAGGCGCGTGGAGACCTGGTCGAGGCGGCTGCGGTACTTGTCGAGCGTGGCGAGGGCCTGGTTGGCCTTGGCCAGGACGACGGGGATGTCCTCGAGGATGTACTTGGCGCCGTCCAGGTAGAGCGAGACGACGCTGCGGCTGGCCGAGATCGCGATCACGAGCGCGTCGGTCTGCTTCGACACGCGCTCGGCCGTGCGGTGGCGGGTGCCGGTCTCCAGCGACAGGATCGTGGGGTCCGGCATCAGCTGCACGTTCGCCCACAGGATCTTCGTGCCGTTGGAGGCGAGCACGATCGCCCCGTCCATCTTCGCCAGCTGGTAGAGCATCGCCGGCGTGTAATCCACGTCCAGCTTCACCCCACCCGACAGCAGGAAGCTCAGCTCTTCCGACTCCCCTATGCAGATCAGGGCGCCGGTCTGACCCTGGACGGTGTTGTCGAGCCCTTCCCGCACAGCCGTGCCGGGAGCCACCATCTCCAGAGCCCGTACGAGCCTTGGTTCCTGCCGGGCTTCTAGCTCTGAAACGTCATCCCCGGCATACGGCATCGACCCCATTCTACGGGAAACGACTTCAACTTGCGTCCGTTTTGGCTCTGAGCAGCGGTTTTTCAGGCTGCGCGGGCCTTGTTGGCCCTCCCCAGCGCCTCCCTCAGCGTGCGCGCCCCATCGCCCGGGCGAACGACCGCATCCAGTCCGAACTTGGCCGCCTCCGCGATCCGGCGGTCGGCGTGAGCGACGTGGCGCAGCTCGCCGGTGAGCCCCAGCTCGCCGAAGGCAGCCAGCGGCTTGTCGCCGGCCAGCTCGATCCCCTTGGACGCCGAGGCGAGCGCCAGCGCTATCGCCAGGTCGGCGCCGGGCTCGTCCACGCGCACGCCGCCGGCCACCGACACGAACACGTCGTTCGTGCCCAGCCCGAGACCGCCGTGGCGGGCCAGCACGGCCAGCACCAGCGCGAGGCGGTTGCGGTCCACCCCGTTGGCGATGCGGCGCGGCGGCACGAGCTCGCTGGGCGCCACCAGCGCCTGGACCTCCACCAGCAGCGGCCGCGACCCCTCCATCGCGCAGAGCACCACCGAGCCGGGCGCGCGGGTGGCCTCGCTGACGAAGCGCTCCGAGGCGTCCTCGACCTCGACCAAGCCCTGGTCGGCCATCTCGAAGACACCGACCTCGTTGGTCGAGCCAAAGCGGTTCTTGAGCGCGCGCAGGGTGCGGTAGGTGCGCTCACGCTCGCCCTCGAAGGAGAGCACGCAGTCGACCAGGTGCTCGAGCACGCGCGGGCCGGCCAGCGAGCCTTCCTTGGTCACGTGGCCGACCAGCAGCGTGGCAATGCCGAGCTGCTTGGCTACGCGCATGATGCGGCCCGCGACCTCACGCACCTGGCCCACAGAGCCGGGGGCGCCGGTGAGCGCCGGGTCGTAGAGGACCTGCACGGAGTCGATCACGCAGACGTCGGGCTTTTCGGCTTCGAGCGTGGCGAGCACGGAGTCGAGGTCGGTCTCGGCGACGATCGGGACGCTCAGCGCGTGGGGGCCGAGCCGCTCCGCGCGGAGCTTGACCTGGGCAGCCGACTCCTCGCCGGAGACGTACAGGACCCGGTGCCCCGCCGCGGCGAGATTCCCCAGGGCGCCGCTGGTGAGCGTGGACTTGCCGATGCCGGGCGAGCCGCCGATCAGGACCAGCGAGCCCGGCACCAGGCCGCCGCCGAGCACGCGGTCGAGCTCGCCGATGCCGGTGGACAGGCGGGCGACGGCAGGGGCCTGGACGTCGGCCAGCGGGACCGGCTTGAGGGCGCGGCCACCCGAGCGCCGGCCACCGTTGGCGGAGCCGCCCGCGCCGACGCGGGCGGACGGGGCGGCACGGGCCTCCTCGACGAGCGAGTTCCACTCGCCACAGCCCGGGCAGCGCCCATGCCACTTGGGGCTCTCATGGCCGCAGGAGCTGCAGCAGTAGACGGTGGCCGAACGAGCCATGTGGCGAGGCTAAGCGCGAGAGCGGATGCCTTCGCCCCCCTTTGGCGCCGGCGCTTGCGGCAGCGCCGCCGCAAACGGCGGCTACCAGGGCGGCGCCACTCGCCTGGCGAGTGCGGGCCCCCTCGGTGGCCATATACGCCACTTTCGGGGCCCACACTCCGCTACCCACACTCCGGGCCGCCCCCTGGTAGCTGCAGTTCGCCGACCGGTCCGTCCGGCCCGCGCGGTTGCATCGGTCGTTCGTGGATTTGTGGGATCAGCCAGTCGCCGACGATGATTTTCTCGCCGTCGACACCGAGACGAACGGCATGGCCGCTGACCTCTGTGAGCTCACCGAGGTCGGGGCAGTGCTGGTCGGTGGAGGCGAGCTGCACGAGACATTCGACTCGGTGGTGCGGACGGAACGGCCGCTTTCGCGCGGCATCCAGCGCTTCACGGGCATCACGCAGGCGCTGGTCGACGCCGCCCCGCCCCCGCGCGAGGTGCTCGAGGAGCTCGGCGAGCTGCTCGCCGGCCGGGTGCTGGTCGCCCACTCCGCCCGCTTCGACACGCGCGTGCTGCGCCAGGCGTTCGAGCGCTCCGGGCTCGACTGGCCCAAGCCGCCGGTGCTCTGCACCGTGCAGCTCGCGCGCCGCTTCGCCCCGCTCGCCCCCAAGCGCGCGCTGGCGCCGCTGGCCGACTCGCTCGGCATCGAGGTCACCGAGGTTCACCGCGCGCTGCCCGACGCCCTGACGTGCGCGCGGGTGTTCTGCGCCCTGTTCCCCCGGCTGTGCGCCAACGCGCTGACCGTGGGCGAGGCGGTCGAGGCGCTGAAGGCGCGCCGGCGCGCCGGTCACGGCGCCCGGAAGGCGCCTCTCGCATCAGAGTGCGGGCCGGATGCCCGCACGGGGAAATCGAAGCCTGCCGAGCGCATCCCCCCGTCCGAGCGGCCCGACCTGTCCGCGCTGCCGGACGACCCGGGCGTATACATCTTCCGCGACGGTCGCGGGCGGCCGCTGTACGTGGGCAAGTCCGTATCGCTGCGCTCGCGCGCCCGAGCCCACTTCTGCGCGCCCGCCGGCTGGACCGAGCGTGCCGAGATCGTGGACTACCGGCCCACGAACTCCGAGCTGGGCGCCCTCGTGCTCGAGAACCGGCTGATCAAGCAGTGGAAGCCCCAGGGCAACAAGAAGCTCAAGCGCACCGACCGCTACTGCTACCTGCGCTGCCGGCTCGACATCCCCTACCCGGTGCTCGAGGTCGCCTCCGAGCCCGCCCCGGGGCACGCCGTCAACGTCGGCCCGCTCGGGTCGCGCGCGCTTGCCAGCGAGCTCGCCGACCAGCTGACCTCCCTCTACCGCCTGCGCCACTGCGGCCGCACGCTCAAGACGCGCGAGCACCCGTCCGTGTACGGGCAGATGGGGCGCTGCGTGTCGCCGTGCCTGGGCGACCTCGATCCGAACGCCTATCGCCGCCAGCTGGACCTCGCCCTCGGCCACTTCGAGCGCCCCGGGGCCGGCGAGGCGCTGCTGGAGGAGCTCGACAGCCACATGAGCGACGCCGCCGCCGATCGGCGTTACGAACGCGCCGCGGCCCTGCTGCGCCGCCGCGAGCGGCTGGCGTGGGTGCTGGACCGGCTGGAGGGGGTCCTGCGCGCCACGCACGCGGCCCCGCGGCTGATCCTGGCCCAGCACCCGGCCAAGGAGCGCTTCGACGTCCTGTGGCTCGTACGGGGCCGCCTGGTGGACTGGGGCCCGCTGCCCGGCCACTCCGAGCTGGTCGAGCGCACGCAGGCGGCGCTGGCACGACCGCCGGGCCGAACCGTCGTGCCCGCCGACGAGGTGGACGAGGTGAGGATCGTGGCCAGCTGGATCGCCGACAACGAGCCACCCCAGCTGCCGCTCGACCCGGCGCCGAGCGCGCCGGCGCTGATGCGCTTCGCGGCCTCAGTGGCCGGCGAGGTCGACTCGCAGGAGCGAGCCGGGGGCCCGCGCGACCCAGAGCACGCCGGCCTTGCGGTCTAGGGCCATGCCTGTGTAGCCCAACGGACCAAGGCGCAGGAACCGCTCGATCCGTCGCGTCCCAGGATGGACGCTGAACGCGATCAGCCCGCCTCGCGCACCGCCCGCTCGGCCGCATCGAAGCCGATCTTCGAATGCGTCTTGTCGCAGAACGGCTTCGTGGTCGAGGCGCCGCACCGGCACAGCACGATCGACTCGCCC
>JAXDIH010000215.1:0-9128 GCA_034664105.1 Thermoleophilaceae bacterium | reverse complement strand
AGGTTGAGCCGCTCATTCCCTGGCTGATGCAACAAACGGGCGCGAAGAAGTTCTACTTGCCGTCGGCTGACTATATCTGGCCGCGCGTGCTGAACAAGAAAGTCGGTGACGTTGTTGCGGCCAATGGTGGCGTGATAGTCGGAGAGGAGTACTTCCCCTTGGATCACACCGACTATGACAAGACTATCGACCAGATCACGTCCAGCGGCGCAGAGGTGGTATTTAACACCATCGTTCCTCCTGGCCTCACGCCTTTTCTTGAGGGGCTTTACGACGCTGGCTTCACGAGGCGAGGCGGACACTTGGTCTGCACCTACTTCGACGAGAACTTCCTGAACCTCGTGCCGGCCGCACATGTAGAGGGCCTGTACAGCTGCCTCGACTACTACCAGGACGTCAGCGAGCCGTTCAGCGAGCAACTACTCGATCAGTACGACAGGCTCTATCCGGGTAGCGCGAAGTTCACCGCGGGCAGCGCGTGTTCAGGCATGTACCGAGGCCTCAAGCTCTGGGAGGCCGCCGTGAACGAGGCGGGATCGCTGAACCAGGCAGATGTGATCAAGGCCCTGGACCACGCGAGCATCGCCGATGGGCCGGGTGGGCCCGCTGAGATGGTGCCCGGCCAGCATCACGTTCGGATGAACATGTACATCGCCCAGGCACACGACGGCGATTTCAAGGTGGTCAAGAGCCTGGGGGTCATCGACCCGGAGGAAGCCGTGCAAGCGATGGTCTAATGCGCCCGCGCGGCGCTAGCCGCTGACGCGCGCGCTCAGTGCCCGCTCCCCCTCGACGAGCGCCTCGAAGGCGTCGACGACCTCGGGATCGAACTGGGTGCCCGCGCAGCGGCGCAGCTCGGCCATGGCGCTGTCGTGGTCGAGCGCCTCGCGATACGGGCGTGTGCTGACCATCGCGCTGTACGCGTCGGCGACGGCGAGGATGCGCGCCCCGATCGGGATGCGCTCGCCGGCGAGATTGCGGGGGTAGCCGCCGCCGTCCCAGCGCTCGTGGTGGCCCTCGACGATCGGGGCGACGCCGCGCAGCGAGGGGATGCGCCGGATCACGTCTGCCCCCACGCCGGGGTGGTGCCGCATGAGCTCCCACTCGTCGGGAGTCAGCCTGCCGGGCTTGTTGAGGATGGCATCGGCGATCGCCACCTTGCCGACGTCGTGCAGCCGCGCGGCCAGGCCGATGGCGTGCGCCTCAGCTGGATCGCAACCCAGCGCGGTCGCGAGCCGGACGGACGTCGACGCGACGTTGCTCGAGCGGGTCTCCGCGTACTGGTCGCGGGCGTCCACGAGCGCGGCAAGCGCCTCGACCACCCCGATCAGGGCATCGCCGCCGCGAGCGCCGCCGCGTTCGGACGGCGCGCCCAGGGAAGCGGCTGCTTCGGCACTTGCGGCCATGACCTGGTTGCGGCCCAGGTGCTTGGCGGCGTACATCGCGCCATCGGCGAGCTCGAGCAGGGGTGAGAGCTCGGTGGCGTCGGTTGGATAGTGGGCGACGCCGATCGAGCAGGTGATGTGCGCCCCCGGCACGGAGATGAACGCGTGCTGGGCGACCGTCGCGCGGATCCGCTCGGCCGCCTCCAGCGCGTCGCTGCGGCTCATCTCGGGAACGATCGCGACGAACTCCTCGCCGCCCCAGCGGCCCACGATGTCGACGCTGCGCAGACAGCCGGAGACGACGAAGGTGAACTCCTTCAGCGCCGCGTCGCCGGTCGTGTGACCAAAGCTGTCGTTGAGCGCCTTGAAGTGATCGATGTCCATGAACACGAGCGCGAAGGGGCGGCTGTAGCGACGCGCGCGCTCCAGCTCGCCCTCGAGGTAGGTGTTGATCGCTCGGTGGTTCGGTATGCCGGTGAGCGGGTCCGAGGTGGCCAGCGCCGCCAGCTGGTCGTTTGCCCCCTGGAGCTCGCGCTGCACGTGAACCAGCGACCGCTGCGCCAGGTGCTGGCGAGTCGCCACCACGGCGGCCAGCAGGATGGCGCTGATCACGAGGCTGAGGTCGGGGAAGAACGGCTGGGAGCGCTCGGCGTACAGCAGCAGCGCGAACCCGCAGGCGATGCCGAGGTACGGCAGCCAGCTGACGCTCCATCCCGGCGACCCGTCGACGAGGGCGGAGTCGGACTCGTCGCGGGCGATCGGGCGCTGGAGGCCGGCCGCGACGCCGAACACCGCGCAGGCGAGCGCGTACGCGATGTTGACCGCGCTGGCGGTGGTGAAGCTGCCGTTCAGCGCCGCATGGCTGTAGAGGATGTCCGCGGCGATGAACATGGCCACCCCCAAGCCGAACACGGCCAGCGGGCCGCGCTCGGCGGTCGGCACGCCACGCAGCAGGACCAACGCCAGCCCGGCCAGCAGCACGAGGTCAGCGACCGGATAGGTGATCGAGACCACCGTCGCGAGCAGCGGCCCTCCGACGGCCTGCGTGGTCGGCCCCAGGACGAAATACCAGATGATCGCTCCCCCGCCGATTGCGATCGTCGCGCAGTCGAGCAGCAACCGGGGCAGCTGCCCGTGCGCCGTGCGCGCCGTCGGCACGCGCACCAGCGCCCACACCATGAGCGGGTAGAAGCCGAGGTACAGCGCGTCGGCCGCGGATGGGTAGGGCCGCGGCCCCGGCACCAGGTCGTGGACCATGTAGACCAGCGACCCGGCCGAGTACATCACCTGCGCCAGCGCCAGCAGCATCCAGAACGAGCGCATGCCGCGCGATCCCTCGCAGCGCCGCGAGGCCCGCCACGCCGAGTAGGCGGTGGCGGCGGAGATCACCACCAGGAAGGCGAACGCCGTCCCCCGGCCGCCGGGAAGCCAACCGAAGGCCGCGGCGCTCAGGTACACGAGCACCAGAAACGCGAGTGCGGCGGCTCCGCGCGCGGAGCGGGTTAGCTCGGGGGTGTTCGGTCGGGTTCCCTCCATTGCTTCCACGAAGGCGGGCCGCGCAGGCACGGCCCACCCATAGCATCGGTCGCCAGCGCCTGGAGCCTTAGCCGCACGCAGCGCCGTTCTCGGACTAGGGTCCGCCCAGCGGCAACCCCATCACAGAGGCCGACGAAGAGCGCAAGCTGCGGCTGGTCGCGGACACGGCCCGGGCCGCCTGGGGCTAGCGCACAAGGTCGTCGTACGCCGGCGCGTCGTCGATGATCCCGTACTTCGCCGTCAGCTCGGCCTCCAGCTCGATGCCCGCCTGGTCGAGCTTCGAGTCGAACACGGGCAGGCGCAGGTGCGCCACTGCCTCCTTCGGCGTTTGGGTGTAGGTGGGGATGATCCGCCGCACCTCGTCCGGGTGGGCCTGGGCGTAGTCGAGCGACTTGTTCATCGCGCGCGTGAACCGGTCGACCACGTCGGCGTTCTCCCCGATGTACTGCTCGGACGCGACGTACACGCCGTTGGGGAAGCCCGGCCGCGTCTCCACCGAGGGCGCGTCGATCTGCGTGCCGCCCACACCCAGCTCGAAGCTGAGGAACGGCTCGGTGAGCAGAGCGGCGTCCACCCGCTTCTGCTCCAGCGCCGCCGGCATGTCCGGGAACGGCACCTCGAGCAGCTTGACCGCGTGATAGTCGACACCCTGCTTCTCGAGCGAGCGGTCGATGACGACCTCCGCGACGCCGCGCAGCGCGTTCACGGCCACGGTCTTGCCGGGCAGGTCCGCGACACCGCGGATCGAGCTGCCCTGCGGGACCACCAGCGTCTGCCAGTCCTTGTCCTCGGTCTTGGCGGCGTCGTCGCTCGAGGTGACGATCTTGACCGGGAGGCCCTTCGCCACGGCGGTGATCGCCGGGATCACGCCGACGAACGCGAACTGGGCGTCGCCGGACAGCAGCATCGGCATCAGAGCGGCGCCGCCCTCGCCGACCTGGGGCTTGATCTCGAGGTTCTCGGCCTCGAAGAAGCCCTTCTCCATCCCGAGGTACATCGGCGCGGCGTTCGCGATCGGAAGCGTGCCGACCGTGATCGTCGTCGGGCCCCCGTCACCGCCGCCTCCCGACGAGTCGTCGTTGCCACCGCACCCCACGCCAGCGAGGGCGGCCGCGAGCAGACAGATGACGACCGGTCGGTACGGCATCGCGCCTCGGGACCTACCCGGGCGCCCCCGGATCCACGCCTCTGGTGTACGGAACGTTCAAGTAGCGCGGGCGATCGGCCGATCCTGAAGGACATGCCCAGCGACCCAGCAATACAGATCGCAGGGGCGCGGCGCCTGGTCACCCGCAGCGACTTCGACGGTCTCGTGTGCGCCGCCCTCATGAAGGAGCTCGGTGTCCTCGAGGACATCCTGTTCGTGCACCCCAAGGACGTTCAGGACGGCAAGGTCGAGCTGACGGCGGACGACATCACGACCAATCTGCCGTATCGCCCCGAGGTCGCGCTCTCCTTCGACCACCACAGCTCGGAGGACGTCCGGGTGACCGAGCACGCCGACAACCGGGTGGCCATCTCCGGCGCCGACTCGGCGGCGCGTGTGGTCTACGACTACTTCGGTGGCGCGCAGCGCTTCCCGCGCGTGAGCGAGGAGTTGATGGAGGCCGTCGACAAGGCCGATGCCGCGAAGTTCAACGAGAGCGAGATCCTCGACCCGCAGGGCTGGATCCTGCTCAGCTTCCTGATGGACCCGCGCACCGGGCTCGGCCGCTTCCGCGACTTCCGCGTGTCGAACTACGAGCTGATGATGCAGCTGATCGACCTCTGCCTCGAGCGCAGCGTCGACCAGATCCTCGAGCACCCAGACGTCGCCGAGCGCGTCACCCTCTACCGCGAGCACGCCGAGAGGGCAACCGAGCAGATCCGGCGCTGCTCGACGGTGCGCGGGCGCGTGGTCGTGCTCGACCTCCGCGACGAGGAGATCATCCATCCGACCAATCGCTTCATGGTCTACGCGCTGCACCCCGAGTGCACCGTCTCGGTTCACCTCCTCTGGGGTCTGCGCCGGCAGAACACCGTGCTCGCGGTCGGCCGCTCCATCATCGACCGCTCGTCGACCTTCGACATCGGCGGGCTGATGCTCCGCTACGGCGGCGGCGGCCATGAGGCCGCTGGGACGTGCCAGGTCGACAACGACCAGGCCGAGACTGCCCTGGCCGAGATCGTGGAGACGATCGACGCCGCCGAGCGCCAAGCAAGCCCGGCCTGAGCTACCCCGTCAGGCCCTCCCCGCGCCCGGCCCAGATGCCGCGGGCGTGGCGGATGTGGCGCGTCATCAACCGCTCGGACAGCTCGACGTCGCGCGCCTGGATGGCGCTCAGGATCTCACCGTGCTCGAGCGAGCTCTGCTCCAGCTCGCCCGCCTCACCCAGTCGGCGCAGTCCGAGGAGGCGGGTCTGGTCGCGCAGCTCGGAGACGAGGTGGACGAGTCGCTCGTTGCCGGCGAGCTCGAGCAGCTCCAGGTGGAAGGTCGAGTCGACCAGCAGGTAGTTCGGCAGGTCGGCCTGCCGCGCGTACTCGAGGATCTGGTGGACCAGCGGCTCGAGCGCCGCGAGCTCCGCGTCGGTTGCCTTGGCGATGATCGTCTCGAGCGGCGGAACCTCGAGCATCAGGCGCAGCTCGACGATCTCGTCGAGGTCCTCGTCCGAGACCGTGAGGATCCGGAAGCCGCGGTTGCGCAGGGGCTCCACCAGGCCGGAGTTGGCCAGGTCGATCATCGCCTCGCGGATCGGCGTGGCCGATACGCCCAGGCCCTCGGCGAGTGCCACCGCCGAGTAGATCTCGCCGGGCACCAGCACGCCCGACGCGACCTGGGCGCGCAGCAGCCGGCTCACCTGCTCGCGCACGCTGGTTCGATCGACGACAGGAGCGTCCGGAAGCATGCGCAGACCTTAACAACGCCGTGTGACGTGTAAAATTGTACATAGCGCCGTGCTCGCCTCCCCGCCCTCCCCATCTCAGGCCCCGGCCGCGACACAGGACGACATCACGGCGGTCGCACGCGCCCTCGCGGACGCCTACCCCGCCCGCGCGCGACACCCGCGCCGGCTCGCCGAGGAGCGCGCCATGGAGCTGTCCATGCGCGACCCGCGGCTGCGGGCGGCCCTGTTCCGGCTCGTCGACGTGGCGCCCGCCTGCCGCGACGCCGACGATCTCGCCCAACACCTCGTGGCGCTCAGCGCCGACGTCGAGCACCCGCCCGCGCCCCTGGCCGCCGCGCTGCGGGCATCGCGCTCGGACCGCGGGCGCCGCGCGGTCGGTCGCGTCTCCGGGCGGGCCGTCCACGCCATGGCCCACCGCTTCATCGTCGGCGCGACGCCCCAGGCGGCCGCGCCCGTCCTCGCGCGCCTGTGGGCCGGCGGGCTGTGCACCTCGGTCGACCTGCTCGGCGAGGCGACGGTCACGCAGCCGGAGGCCGACCGCTACGCCGAGCGCTGCCTCGAGGTGCTCGATACGCTCACGGAGATGTCGCGCCGCTGGCCGCCGCGCGCCCCGCTCGAGGCCGACTCGGCCGGCCCGCTCGCGCGCGTGAACCTCTCGGCCAAGGTGTCGGCACTCACTCCGCTGGTGCGGGCCAACGCCCCTGAGCTGGGCCACGAGGACGCCGGGCGGCGGCTGCGCGCGCTGCTCCGCCGCGCGCGCGAGCTGGGCGCCCACGTGCACATCGACATGGAGTCGATGGACTCGCGCGAGATGGTGCTCGGGCTCGTGCTCGCGATCCTCGCCGAGGACGAGTTCCGCCGCGGGCCGTCGGCCGGCCTGGTGCTCCAGGCCTACCTGACCGACACGGCCGACACCCTCGACGAGGTGCTCGACTGGACGAGCCGGGTCGACCGCGAGCCGCCGCTGACGATCCGGCTGGTCAAGGGCGCCTACTGGGACCACGAGCTGGTCGACGCTCGCCAGAAGGGCTGGCGCCCGCCCGTCTTCTCCGTGAAGGCCGACAGCGATCGCGCCTTCGAGGCCCTCACCCGCCGCCTGCTCGACGCTCGCCCGGACGTGCGGGTGGCCATCGCGTCGCACAACCTCCGCTCCGTCGCCCACGCGATCGCCGAGAACCGCGCGCGCGGCGGCCAGGACGCCGACCTCGAGCTGCAGGTGCTGCGCGGCCTCGGCGACGACCTCGGCGAGGCGCTCGCCGCCCAGGGCATGCGGGCGCGCGTGTACTGCCCGATCGGCGACCTCGTGGCCGGCATGGCCTACCTCGTTCGCCGGCTGCTGGAGAACAGCGCCAACGACTCCTTCCTCGCCGCTCGCGCGAGCGGTCACGACCTCGACGCGCTGCTGGCCGCGCCGTGAACGGCTTCGCGAACGAGCCGCTGCTCGAGCTGCGCCGTGCCCGCGAGCGCGAGGCGCTCACCGACGCGCTTGGCGAGCTGGATCGGCGGCTGCCGCTGTCGGTGCCGGTGCTGATCGGGGGCGACCCGCGCGCCGGCGACGGGCTCGCTTCGGTCGATCCGGGCCGGCCCGGCCGTCTGGTGGCGAGCTGCGCCGTGACCACCGCGGCCGAGGTCGACAGCGCAGTCGCGGTCGCGCGCCACGGCGGCTCCGAGTGGGGCGCGGTCCCCGCGAGCGAGCGGGCCGGCGCGCTGCGCCGCGCGGCGGGCATCCTGCGCAGCCGGCGGCTGGAGCTGGCCGCCCTCGCCGTGCGCGAGTGCGCCAAGCCCTGGGAGGAGGCCGACGCGGACGTGTGCGAGGCGATCGACTTCCTCGAGTACTACGCCACCGGTGCCGTCGCGCTCGATGCGGGCCGCGAGCTGGTGCAGCTGCCCGGCGAGCGCAACGAGCTGCGTTACCGGCCGCGCGGGACCGTCGCGGTGATCTCGCCCTGGAACTTCCCGATCGCGATCGCCTGCGGCATGACCGCCGCCGGCCTCGCGACCGGCAATGCGGTGATTCTCAAGCCGGCCGAGCAGTCACCGGCGTGCGCGCACGCGCTCGTGGCGGCGCTCCACGAGGGCGGCGTCCCCGGAGAGGCCCTGGCCCTGCTGCCCGGCGCGGGCGAGGTCGGCGCCGCGCTGGTCCGGCATCCGGATGTCCACACGATCGCCTTCACCGGCTCCGGGGAGGTGGGTCTCGACATCGTGCGCGCGGCCGCCGCGACCCCGCCCGGCCAGATGCACCTCAAGCGCGTGGTCGCCGAGCTCGGCGGCAAGAACTGCATCATCGTCGACTCGGACGCGGACCTCGACGACGCCGTCCCGGCAATCGTGCGCTCCGCGTTCGGGTTCGCCGGCCAGAAGTGCTCGGCGGCGTCGCGCGTCCTCGCCCACGAGGCGATCGCCGGCCAGCTCACCGCGCGCCTCGCCGGCGCCATCGAGGTGCTGCGCGTGGGCCAGGCGGAGCGCTTCGACACCGACGTCCCGCCGGTCATCGAGGAGTCCGCCCGCGAGCGCGTGCTGCGCTACCGGGCGCTGGCGGTCGAACAGGGCGCGCTGGCCGCCGAGCAGGCGGAGCTGCCCGACGACGGCTGGTTCTGCCCCGCGGTGCTGGCCGCCGGCCTGCCGCAGGACTCCCCCGTGCTGACGGAGGAGATCTTCGGGCCGGTGGTGGCGGTGGACGCGGTGGCCAGCGTCGACGAGGCCTGCGACCGCATCGAGGCGCTCCCGTTCGCGCTCACCGGCGGCCTCTTCTCGCGCAACCCCGACGTGGTGCGCTCGGTTGCCGAGCGCTCCCCGGTCGGCAACCTCTACGTCAACCGCGAGATAACCGGCGCGATGGTCGGGCGCCAGCCCTTCGGCGGCAACCGCCTGTCCGGCACCGGCAGCAAGGCCGGCGGCCCCGACTACCTGTTGCAGTTCGTCGAGCCGCGGGTGGTCACCGAGAACACCATGCGCCACGGCCTCGTGGTCTAGGCGGCGGCCACGACCATGATCTCCACCAGCCACTGATCTCCGGCCAGCGGGGCCTGCACGGTCGCGCGCGCCGGCGGCTCGACGCCCTCGAGCCACAGCCCGCGCCGAGAAGCGCCGCTACGGCGAGTGCCAGGATCATGGGGCGGTGTGGCCTCACAGGTGTTCCCTCCCTGCCGCTGGAACGCGAGCCTCGGGATCGGAGCGGTTCGGGCACGTGCGGTCGCGGCGGATCGAGCGGGGGGCCGAAGGAGGCCACCTGCAACGATCCAGCCGATGATCGACGTCACCCATTTCACGGATCCCGGCTGCCCGTGGGCGTACTCCGCCTGGCCGGCCCACACGACCCTGC
>JAXDIH010000189.1:0-15766 GCA_034664105.1 Thermoleophilaceae bacterium | reverse complement strand
CGACGATCAGCAACAGACGCGAGGAAGCGAGTGCCGCTCGGAGCGGCGAGGACCGAGGCTCGAGGGCCCGATCGATATCGAGATCCGTGCGCGCGACGGCCTGCTCGCCAACCACATCCGTCAGCTCGTCGACGAGGAGCTCTTTCTTCCGGTCACCCATGAGCATTGGGGAACCGGGCCGCCGCCCCCCCGACCCGTCGTTGGAACCTCCGGACGTGCTTGAACAGGCTTCGGGGGTCGCCTAGACGCCTGCCGCAGCGGGGGCAACGGTCGCCGCGCCCCCCGCCGGCGGCGGAGTAGACGGTGAGGCGACAACCGGGACAGTTCAGGTAGGGCATGGACAGACCTCGCGGTAGGGGTGTTCTGCGAGGTCCGCCGCAAGCCGTCGCACGGCGCGCTGGCGTCCCTGGGCTCTGTTGGTCCCCCCGGCCAAGGCTCCTGGAGAGTCGCCTACACCGGGGCGGACTAGCCAGGTACCGCGACTGGTGGGGATCTAAACCAGCCGCGGGACCTGCGGGCTAACGGGTTGCAGTGGCGCGCGGGCTGCGCTCCGGCCGCACCTCCTCGCGCTCGTCCCAGCGCGTCATCAGCGCCGTGCCGAGCTCGAGCACCCCGGCGATCACGAAGAAGCGCGTGGCCGCGCCGTTGTCGCTGAACCCGGCGATGAACGGGACGACGATCAGCGCGATTCCGAGGCCGACGTCCATCATGAAGTGGGTCCGCAACGGGATCAGCTTCACCAGCGACATCCGCCAACGGGTCGACATGCCGGTGATCAGCACCAGCACGCCCGCGATCACGCTGAGCGTGGTGGCCGTGTCGCTGTCGTCGAATCCGAAGATCCAGGGGGCTGCGATAAGCAGCAGTGCAGCTATGGGCTCGATCGCCTGGTGGGCCTTAAGGGGAAGCGGTCCGCGTGGCATGATCGGCACTCCTTTCGTAGGGGACGCCTCTCCTACCCGCCGAGCGGGGGAGCAATCGTCCGCCCGCTGCGACTGGTCACGCAGGGGCCAGCGGCCAGAACACGACGTCCTGGCGAGCGCTGTAGTGCAACAGCGGCTCGCCGTTCAGCTCGAGCCCCAGCGGCGCCGCCATGCCGCCCGCGTGAACCTCGCCCTCGACCACTTGGAGCGGCCAGGGCGGGTGATGGATCTCCCCGCGGAGAACCGCGCCCCGCTCGTCGACGACGTAGAGGCAGTAGCGCTCGGCCAGCCAGCGCGCCAAGGGGTCATCCGTGCCCGGCCCGGACCGGCGATATTCGCCTCGAAAGCGGGCGGCTGGCCCGGTTGAATCCCGCCGGTCGCTCTCGAACAGAACTCCCGGGCCGTCGCGCTGGGCACGCATACGGGCATGGAAGTAAGGCAGTCGATATGCGCGCCGCGCGGCGAAGACCGCCGCACGCCGAGCCGCGTCGAGGCTGAAGAAGTAGATCCCCGGCTTCCCCCCGACCTCGACGTAGGTGCGCACGTTCAGCTCTAGGAAGCGCGAGACCCACGGCACGGGCGCGGTCCCGCGCAGACGCAGGCCGCTGACCAGGAACGGGGTGACGCCGAGCCAGCCGGTGCCGTCGTACACCTGAGCACGCAGCGGGGGCGGCAGGAGTCGGTTCAGCTGCTCCACCGGCACAGCCCAGTGAGCGAACAGCAGGTCCGACCAGGTTTGCCCCATCACCCATGGCCGGTCCGGCAGCGGCCAGGGGCGGTGCGACCGCTCCGCGAGCGTACGCCGCTGGCACGGGATCTCGTCCACGAGGAGCCCAGCCGGCGTCAGGGCGCGCTCGGCCACGTCCGCCGCCCGACTCAACGCGTGTCCCGCGATGCCCGCCACCCCGTGCACGATGGCAGCAAACAGTTCCGCTGCCGCGTCCGGGCCGCCGGCTCAACGGCTTCTCCCAGCCCGGCCCCGCCGCCCCATGGCGAACACGCCGAGATGTTTGCCGGGCGGCGCTTCGGGCACCCGAACACGGACCGGAATCGTTCCAATCTAGGAGTGCCTCAAGTGATTCTTCGCATCGATCGGCTGCAGACCGAGTTGCCGCCCCCGTCGACCCCTGATCCCGCGGGTGCCGCCGTGGTCCAGGAGCTGCTGGGTGGCAAGTTCGGCGAGATGTCGACCTTCATGAACTACACGTTCCAGTCGTTCAACTTCCGTGCTCGCCAGGGAGCGCGTCCGTTCTTCGACCTGGTCGCCAACATCGCAGCCGAGGAGTTCGGCCACATCGAGCTCGTCTCGACGACCATCAACACGATGCTGACCGGCGCCGGCGAGAAGGGCGCGCTGCCCGACCCGGGCGATGTCCTCAACCCGCAGCAGTTCATCGCGGGCGGCGCGGCGACGCTCGTCCAGGACTCGAACGGCAAGCCCTGGAACGGCGACTACGTCACCTCCACGGGAGACCTCGTCGAGGACCTGACCCACAACTTCTTCCTCGAGACCGGAGCCCGCAACAACAAGCTCAAGGTCTACGAGATGGTCGACCACCCCGCGGCGCGGGCGCTGACCGGCTACCTGCTCGTCCGCGGCGGCGTCCACCAGGTCGCCTATGCGCGTGCGGTGGAGAACCTGACCGGGGCGGACCTGAGCAAGATGTTCCCGGCGCCGCGCATCCCGACCGAGAAGATCCCGGAGTGCCAGCCGCACATCGCCAAGGGTGAGCACACCAAGCTGTACCGCTTCTCGCCCAGCGACTACCTCGAGCTCGCGGCCGTCTTCAACGGCACGCACCCCGAGACCGGGGAGGAGCTCCAGGTCGTCGACGACCCGCCCGAGGGCGTGCCACCGTTCGATCTGCCCGCGCAGGAGGGGGTCTTCGCGCCGGACTACGCGCCGGAGGAGATCGCCGAGATCGCCCGCAAGCTGCGCAACGCGGCGGGGCTGCCCGACGAGCCGACCGGTGTCGTGGCCAACGACACCAAGGGCGTCGTCGACAAGGTCAAGGACGCCGTCTCCTAGCCGCATGGCGACCCTGACGAAGTTGGAGAGCAAGCTGGCCGAGGTGCTGGGGCTGGCCATGGCGGCCCAGGATGCCGTGCGCGACGTGCGCGGCATGCTGGGCTCGGAGCACGAGCCGCTGGCCAAGAAGCTCACGCAGGCGCGTGAGGAGGCCCGCGAGACGCAGAAGCGGTGTACCGCCCTGGCTTCGACGTTCAAGGGCAAGAAGACGGCGATCGTCGAGAAGGCCCGCGCGGTCAAGCAAGAGGCGACCGAGATGCGCGAGGCCTACCTCGGCGGCGAGGACGACCCGCTCGACGGCTTCGAGTTCCTCACCATGGCCGAGGCCGGCGAGGTCGGCCATTGGGCGATCGTCGCCAAGCTCAACGAGCGGGCCGGCATCCCGGAGCTGCGCAAGCTCGCCGACTGGGCGCTGCCGATCCAGCAGCGCCATCTCCAGGAGGTCCTCGACGGCTCGCTGAAGCTGGCGGCCGCCGAGGACCCCAACGAGGAGGAGTAGCGCCGCCGCTCCTGGTCACTCCACGGACAGGCAGACCGCGGTCGCGTCGTCGCTGAGCTCCCCGTCGGCGGCGGCGAGGACGGCGCGATGGATCTCGCGGACGGTGTCGGCGCCGGTGCCGCGCCGCGAACGCAGCGCGGCATCGACCAGCCCGTCCACGCCCAGGCCCGCCTTGCCGTCGCCGGACTCGATCACACCGTCGGAGACCATGACGAGGCGGTCGCCGGACACGAGTGAGGTGAGCAGCTCCACGGGCTTGGCGGCGGCTCGTCCGCCGAGCCCGTGACCCGGCGGTATCTCGAGGTGCTCGATCGAGTTCTCGGCACGGATGATCAGCGGCGCGATGTGGCCGCAGTTCGCCACCCACAGCTCATGGGTCGCGGGATCCCAGCGGGCGACGACCGCCGTCATCTCCGCGCGCGGCCCCGGCATCTCCCGGAGCGTCTGGTGCATCACCACCAGCGCCTCGCTGATGTCGGCCCCGCTGCGCCGGCTCGCACGCAGGGCGCCCAACGCCACCGCGCTGCTCGCGGCGGCCCGGGTCGACCCCCCGAGCCCGTCCGCAACGCTGATCCACACCCCGTCCGGGTTCTCGATCATGTCGAACCAGTCGCCCGCCACCTCGTAGCTCGGCAGCACGTTTCCGGCTACCTCGCCGCCGGTGACTCGGGCTATGCGTGGCGGAAGCAGGCTCTGCTGGATCTCCGCGGCTGCCTTGGGCTGCTTGCGGCGCTGAGCGAGAGCGAAAACGTCCGTGTAGCGATCGGCGAGGGTGATCGCCGCCGCGGCCTGCCGTGCGAGCTCGCTGAGCGGCTCGGCAGGGCGCCCGAAGGCGACCAATACCCCGTTGGCGCGTCCGCGCAGCCACAGGGCATACACCTCCACGCCGGGGAAGACCGCCAGCCGCTCGCGCAGCGCAGACAGGCCGTCGGCGTCGAGCTCCGGTCCGATGGCAAGAGATGCCTCGAGCTTGTCGCCCAGGCGCTGGGGGCCGGCCATGTGCAGGAGATGGGTCCCGTCGATGTCCAGGACGTAGAGCGCGACGGGGACCTTCGCGATCCGCTGCGCCTCGGCCACGAGCTGCTCGGGCAGCAGCGCGGGCGGGACGACGTCGAAGACCTGAATGGCGTCGAGCGTGACTGGTCGATCCCTACCCAGGCGTCCGGTGGGCAGCGGGCCCGGCACGCTTCCGGGGTCGGGGTCGCGGGGCCGCTCGCGCAGAGCCGCGATCAGCTCGTCGCGGCTCGCGAAGCGGCGGTGGAGCGTCGACCGAGCCACGCCGGCCGCCGCGGCGATATCGACCAGCGTCGCCGAAGGCGACTGCTCGAGCAGCCGCGCGGCCGCGTCGAGAATGCGCTCGCGGTTGCGCAGGGCGTCCGCCCGCGTCACGTCGGTCTCCATCTGCCCATTGTCTCCGGTTCGCGGCCGAAGTGGAACACGCCGTCGCATGAGGATGTCCCACTTGCTCCTCATCGAGCGGAGGGCCGGATTCGCGCGCCGGCTGGCGGGCACTGGCGCGTCTGTGACGAAAGCTCGAGCAACGAGGGGTGACGAATGAATCAGGCGACGAAGCCGTCTGGCGGCACAGCCAAGGACAAGGCGGAGGAGGTGGCAGGGCAGGCTCAGGAGAAGGTTCAGGAGGTAGCGGGACAGGCGAAGGGCAACTTGCGCTCGCAGGTGGACCAGCGCTCGACGGATGCGGGCGAGCGGGTTTCCTCCACAGCGCAGGATGTCCGCGCGGTGGGCGACGAGCTGCGCAAGCAGGGCAAGGATCAGCCGGCACGGCTGGCCGACCAGGCCGCAGAGCGGGCGGAGCGGGTCGGCAGGTATCTGACCGAATCCGACGCCGACCGGATCGTCCGTGACGTCGAGGACTTCGGGCGCCGGCAGCCGTGGGCTGTCGCACTCGGAGGGCTCGCCCTTGGCTTTGTCGCTTCGCGCTTCCTCAAGGCATCGAGTCAAACCCGCTACGAGGCCTCGGCACAGCTTCCGAGCCGCACCACGGGGCTCTAGCGATGTCGGAGGGCAACGCGCAAGGCGACCTACGCGAGCGCCCCGTCGGGGAGCTCCTCAAGGAGCTGTCGACCCAGACCACCACGCTCGTCCGGCAGGAGCTGGAGCTGGCCAAGGCGGAGATGGCCGAGAAGGGCAAGCAGGTCGGCCTGGGCGCCGGCATGTTCGGCGGAGCCGGCCTCTTCGGGGTGCTGGCGCTTGGGGCGCTGACCGCGTGCGTCATCGCGGCGCTCGCGACCGGCATGGAGCTGTGGCTCGCCGCGCTGATCGTCGCGGTGGCCTACGCGGCGATCGCCGGCGTGATGGCGCTCCTCGGCAGGCAGAAGGCAAGAGATGCGGCTCCGGCCGCACCGGAACAGGCAATCGAAAGCACAAAGGAGGATGTCCAATGGGCCAAGACCCGAGCGAAATCCGCGAGCAGATAGAGCAGACCCGGGGCGACATGGGGGAGACGGTCGAGGCGCTCGGCTACAAGGCCGACGTCAAGGCACGCGCCAAGGACAGCATCGTCGAGAAACGCGATCGGCTGAAGGAGCAGATCACGGGCACCGGCTCGCGCGTGGGCGAGGCCACTCCGGACGCCGACGACGTGAAGGCGGGGGCCAAGCGCGCGGTAGGCGTGGCGCAGGAGAACCCGCTCGGCCTGGCGCTCGGCTCTGTGGCCCTCGGTTTCCTTGCCGGCATGCTCGTGCCGTCCACGCGGGTCGAGGACGAGAAGGTCGGGCCCATCGCGGACGACGTCAAGGAGCGTGTGAAGGAGACCGGCCAAGAGGCGCTCGAACGCGGCAAGGAGGTCGCGCAAGAGGCAGCGCGGAGCGCGAAGGACACAGTCCAGGAGCAGGGCCAGGAGCAGGCAGCCGAGCTGCGCGACAGCGCCAAGCAGAAGGCCGCTGAGCCGACGGAAGACGTCCAGCCGGCCGCTCCCCACGCGTCCGGGTCACGTTGATGGACACCGGCTTGATCGTCGTGGTGGTGATCGTCGTCCTCGTGCTGCTCACCCTGCTCGTGATGACGAGAAAGAGGAAGAGGACCAAGCGCCGGAAGCGCGGCGAGGCCAGCCAAGAGCGGATCACCGCCGAGAAGCACAGAGCTCGTGCGGAGGTCTCGGACGACCTCCTGCGCGAGCGCGCCGAGCGTGACCGGCTCGAGGCGGAGGTGCACGAGCTGCGGGCGCGTGAACTCGACCCCGACAGGTGATGACGGAGATGGCAAACGCACGAGAAGCAGCCCCCGAGACGCCCACCGACCTGAAGGCGGCGTCCTGGTGGTCGGTGCTCAAGCGAACGGTCAGGGAGTTCAAGGAGGACAACCTGACCGACTGGGCGGCGGCGCTGACCTACTACGGGGTCCTGGCGATCTTCCCAGCCCTGATCGTGCTCGTGTCGGTGCTCGGCCTGATCGGGAGCTCCGCGACGCAGCCCCTGATCGACAACCTCGGGAAGGTCGCGCCCGGCCCCGCGCAGGAGATCTTCACGAGCGCCATCAAGAACCTGCAGGGTTCCAAGGGCGCCGCGGGGGTCTTGTTCATAGTTGGCCTGGCCGGCGCCCTGTGGTCTGCGTCCGGGTACGTGGCGGCGTTCATGCGGGCGTCCAACTCGATCTACGACATGCCGGAGGGCCGGCCCGTCTGGAAGACGCTGCCGCTCCGAGTCGGCCTGACGCTCGTGTTGCTGGTGCTGCTGGCGATCAGCGCGGTGGCGGTCACGTTGACGGGCGGGCTCGCGAAGGAGGTCGGTGGCGTGCTGGGCCTGAGCGACAGCGCGATCACGGTGTGGAACATCGCCAAGTGGCCTGTGCTGCTCGTGGTGGTGAGCTTCATGTTCGCCCTGCTCTACTGGGCGGCGCCCAACGTCAAGCACCCCAAGTTCCGCTGGGTCTCTCCCGGCGGAGTGCTGGCGGTGATCGGTTGGGTGATCGCCTCCGCGGCGTTCGCGTTCTACGTCGCCAGCTTCGCGTCCTACAACAAGACCTACGGTGCGCTGGCCGGGCCGATCGTGTTCCTGGTCTGGCTGTGGATCTCGAACATCGTGATCCTGCTCGGTGCCGAGTTCAACGCGGAGCTCGAGCGAGGGCGGGCGATCGAGGCGGGGCATCCGGCGGAACAGGAGCCGTTCGCGGAGCCGCGGGATACCCGCAAGATCGAAGACGCCAAGACCTAGCCGGCCCGCTGGGCCACCGCCTCGCGGATCTCCGGCCTCAGGCTCGCTCCCTGGCGCAGCAGCTCCCGCTGGACCTCCCAGTGGGGGACCTCGCGGGCTGGCCGCCCCGACAGGGCGGCCAGCGCCGCGCCCACCCCGGCGGCGTGCCCGGTGGCCATGGCGATCGGCGTGACGCGGTACGACGAGTGCGCCTCGTGGGTGCCCGAGATGCAGCGGCCGGCGACCAGCAGCCGGTCCAGCCCGCGCGGCAGCAGGCAGCGCAGCGGGATGTCGTACGCCTCCCGCAGCGGTAGCCGCTCGAGCACGGTCCCCTTGCCCTCGGGGTCGTGGATGTCGATCGGGTAGGAGCCGCGCGCCACCGCGTCCTCGAACTTGCGGGCGCTGAGGATGTCCTCGCCCGTCAGGCAGTAGTCGCCGATGATCCGGCGTGTCTCGCGCACGCCCACAGTCGTGCCGCTCTGCGCCACGTACGCCTCCTCGAAGCCCGGCACCCGGTCTCGCAGGAAACGCACGATCTGCCGCATCTGGTGCCGGGTCATCCATTCGGCGCGGGTGATGTCCCACGGGTCGATCCCCAGGCCGCCCACTCGCGTGCTGTTCACGCTCACCTCGCGCTCGTGCGGCGTGGCGAAGAAAAGGATGTCCTCGCGCGGGAGGTCCAGCTCGCCGGCCGCCTGCGCCTCCGCGACCAGGTCCCAGAGGCCGTTCACGCCGCGCCACTGACCTGGGTGGTCCTTCACGTATTCCGCAAAGCGGCTGCGCTCGAGCTCGACCATCCGGAACATCAAGGTCATCGGCTGCGTGAGGCCGTCGGTGTCGCGCCCGGGTCGGTAGGGCGCCCCGGCCGCCGCCGCCACGTCGCCGTCGCCGGTGCAGTCCACCACCTCGTCGGCGGTCACCACCAGCGGCCCGGACTTGGTCTCGAAGACCACGCCGTCGGGCACCCCGTCGCCGGCCACTCCGCTCGCGAACGCGTGGAACAGGAACCGGACGCCGGCGTCGTCCAGCAGGTCGAGCGTCGCGAGCTTGTAGCACTCGGGGTCGAACGGCACCGTGTAGCCGGTGTCGATCGAGGGGGTGATCGCGCCCCCCACCTCGACGAGCCGCTCGAGCAGCTCCTTCAACGGCCCCGCGACCACCGGCTCTCCCGGCCCGTGGTCGGTCGGGAGCAGCCGCAGCCCCTCGCCGTTCGCGCTGTCCGGGGGCGCCGTGCGCATCTCGTTGTGGAACGACATCAGCGGCATCACCAGCGCGGCCGTGGCGTTGCCGCCCAGGAAGCCGTAGCGCTCGACCAGCACGGCGTCCGCCCCCGCGCGAGCCGCTCCCAGGGCGGCCCCGAGCCCGGCCGGGCCGCCGCCGACCACCAGCACATCCGACCGGGCGGCGTGCACGGCGGTCCGAGGGGGGAGCCGGATCCGATCGATCCGCTCAGGGCGCCCGAGCGGGGGCATGTCCCACCTCGGTCAAGAGCAGCTCGGCGGCAAACGAGGTCGTTCGCCGAGCCTCGTCGCGCAGGCCGGGGAGGCGCGCCTGCACCAGCTCGGCCTCGTGGCGCCGGCAGTCCCAGAGCCGGTCGATCGCGGCCAGCAGGGTGCCGGCGTGCTGTCGATGCGCGAGCTCGGGCGCCGGCAGCCCGATCCGCTCCAGGAAGGAGGTGACTTTCGCCGCGTAGGGGAGGGCCAGCACCGGCACCCCGGCGAGGGCGGCGAACACCGCGAAGTGCAGGCGCATCCCGATCGCCATGTCCAGCTGGCCCATGATGCCGAGCACCTCGCGCGGTCCGTACGAGTCCTTCAGCACCGTCGCGCGCTCCGGCAGGCCCATCTCGGCGATCACGCGGTGGGCGTGGCGCACGTCCTGGCGCTCCATGGGCACGAAGACGAGCTCTGCGTCGTAGCGATCGGCCACGAAGTCGGCCGCGTCGGCCAGGACGCGGTGGTACACGCCGTCCTCGAGCCCGCCGCCCCCGCCGGGCTCGCGCACCGAGATCCCGACGAGGTGATGGTCCGCCCGGCTGCCGGCGCGCTCGAGCACACCGGGGGGAGGCACCTGAGGCTGCAGCAGCAGCGCCGGGTCGGCGGTGACGGTGATCTGGCGCTCCACCCCGATCTCCTCCAGGAGCCGGCGAGCGCCCACGTCGCGCACGGTGATCCCCGCCATCGCGTTGAGCACCTCCGCCACGGCGCGGCGATCATCGGGCCGCTCCAACGGCCCCGCGCCGATCGCGTAGGTGCTGGTGGGTACGCCGAGGGACTGGGCGATGCGGGGGAGGTGGAGGTACGACTCGGCCTCGCGGTCGTACAGGATGCCGCCGCCGCCGAGCAGCAGCAGGTCCAGCTGCTCCACCTCGCTGACCAGCTCGTGGCGGAGAGCCTCGCGAGCCCCGATCACGCGGTCGACCTGGTGGTGCGCCTGGGTGTGCCCGACGTCGCGGGTGAAAACGGTGAGCTTCACCGCCGGCAGCGCGCCGCGCAGCTGCTCGAGCATGACGGTCAGGATCGCCTCGTCGCCGACGTTGAGCCCGCCGTAGGACCCGCAGATCCCGATTGCCGGCCCACCGTTTGAGTTGATGCTCACTTGCACCGGTGATCGTGATGTAGGCCGCGCGGTCGAGCTGTCGACCGACCCGGGGGTTGACGAGCGGTCGATCGGCCCTACACCAGGGAGCGATGCTGCGCCGCTGGCCTCCGATCCTCTGGCCCTTGATGACGATCGCCAGCCTGCTGATCCTGGCCGGCGCCAGCGGCGACTGGCGCCCCGGGTTGCTGATCGTGGGGGGCGCGCTGGCGCTCATCGTCTTCGGGCTGTCGTTCTACCTCGCGACGCGGGCGTATTCCGACCGCCCCCGGCCGCCGGTGGTCAACTGGGCGATGGGCGGTCTGGTCGCCTACTACGTGGTCGCCGCGATCGCCGGCGCCACGGCGGGTCCGAAATACGCCGTGGCGGCCCTGGCGGCGGCGGTGGTGCCCATGTCGGCTCTGTGCCTGCTGATCGCGCTGATGCGGTCGAGGACGATCGAATCCGACGGTCGCCTCGTAGACCTGTCCGCGGAGCGCGACGACGACTCGTTCCCGGGCATAGGCCTGGACAGCACCACCCCCTTGGGCGACACGCCGGAGCACTCGGACGCGGTGGATCAGCCGCAGCCGGGCCGGCGGGCGTGATCTAGGCCTGCCTGGAGACAAGTCGCCTCCAGCCGGCGCGCGGTGGCGGGGGAGGGCTCGACGGCGACCCAAGGCGAACGCCGCGGTGGCCGTCGGAGCGCCGGGCGTGGCCGGGGCAGGCGCGTCGGCGCGCAGCTGAGTTCGGCTTACCCTGTACCGAATGAGGGCGGCGCGGGGGGCGGCAGGAGACCTGCTGGAAAGAAGTGCTGAGCTAGAGCGGCTCACGAGCGCGCTGGACGAAGCGCGCCAGGGCCGCGGCGGCGTGGTTGTCGTAGAGGGCGGTTTGGGCACGGGCAAGACCTCGCTGCTGCGCGAGGTGACCCACCGAGCCGCCGCCGACTGCGACGTGCTCCAGGCGCGCGGCGCCGAGCTCGAGTGCGACTTGGGGTTCGGTCTCGTGCGGCAGCTGTTCGAGCGGCCGCTCCACACGGCCCCTCCCGCACGCCGCGAGCGGCTGCTGCGCGGTGCGGCCGCTCTCGCCGCCCCGGTGCTGGGCCTCGCCCCGCCCCTCAATGGCGACGGGCCCTTCGCGCCGCTGCACGGCATCTACTGGCTGGTGGCCGAGATGGCCGACCAGCGCCCGCTCGTCCTCGTCGTGGATGACGTGCACTGGGCGGACCCGGATTCGCTGCGCTGCCTGTCGTACGTGGCGAACCGGCTCGACGAGTTGCCCGTGCTGCTGCTTCTGGCGATGCGCCCGGTGCCCGGCGACGGGGTGCTGGCCGTGTTGCCGCCCTCCGCGGAGCACGTGGAGCTGGCTCCGCTCGGGCGCGGCTCGGTCGCCGAGCTCGTGCGCCTGCGCCTGCACGCCGCCCCGGACGACGCCTTCACCGCCGCCTGCCACAGCGCCACCGCGGGAAACCCGCTGGCGCTGGACGAGCTGCTGCGGGAGCTGGCGGAGGGAGGGGTGAAGCCGACCGCCGAGGCGGGCGCGGCGCTCGAGGACCGGCCACCGCCGCGGCTCGCGCGCGGGATCGTCGCGCGCGTAAAGCGGGCCGGGCGCCCGGCCGAGCAGCTCGCCCGCGCGCTGGCGGTCCTGGGCGACGCGGCGGACCCGCACGTGGCCGCGGAGCTGGCGCGGCTGGAGCCCGAAGCGGCGGGCGATGCCGCGGCGGCGCTGACGCTGGCTGGGATCCTCACGCGAGACCTGCCGGCGTGCTTCGTGCACCCGCTGATCCGGTCCGCGATCTACGAGTCGCTCGCTCCCCGCACGCGCTCGCGCGCGCACAAGCGAGCGGCACGGCTCGTGGCCGCGGATGGCCAGGCCGATGCCGCGGCGGTGCATCTGCTCGCGGTCGATCCCGCCGGGAGCGCCGCGGTGGTCGAGGAGCTGAGCGCGGCGGCCGCCCGGGCGGCCGCTTCGGGTGCGCCAGAGGCAGCCGTCCACTATCTGCGGCGCGCCCTGCGCGAGCCCCCGGCCGAGGAGGCTCGACCGGCGATCCTCGGCCAGCTCGGCGGGGCGGAGGCGGCAAAGGGCGACCCCGCCAGCGTGGCCAACCTGAGAGCGGCGCGCGCCGCGGCGCGCGAGCCAGACACGCGGGCGATGCTCGCCGGCACGCTGACCGCGGCACTCACCGGCTTCGGCGACTCGGATGCTGCCATCGACGTCGCCCGCGAAGCCCTGGCTGAGCTCGACGGCTCCGGGGCGCCGGTCGCGCTGAGGCTCGAGGCTGCCGCCGCCGCGCTGATGTGGCAGGACGCGCGCTGGGCCGCGCGGTTCGACGCGCGGCTCCCGGAGCTGCGCCGCCTGGTGGACGGTGGTGGACCCGCCACTCGAGGCCTATCGATGATCCTCGGTGCCGCGCTGGCCGGGCGCGGCCAGACGCCTGAGGCGCTCGCGCTGATCGAGGCCGGCCTCGACGGTGGCGCCTACCTGCGCGAGGAGTCGGTGAACGGGATCGAGCTGCCCCAAGCCTTGAACGGCCTGATCTGGTCCGAGCGCAGCGACGATGCCCTGCGCCTCGGAGCGAGCCTGCTGACGGAGGCGCGCCGGCGAGGCTCCGTCTTCGGCGTGATCGGAGCCGGCGTACAGCGGGGCATGGCGCTGCTCCGGCGCGGGGAGCTGGCCGAGGCAGAAGCCGAGCTGGCGCACGCCGACGAACTGGCGGACATGCTCGGGGCCGTCGTCCCGCGCGCCTTCAGCCGCGCTTACCTCGCCCAGGTCCGCGTGGCTCGCGGTCAGCTCGGCGATGGCAACGACGCGATCCCGGAGGGCCTGGTCACCTCCGCTCAACTGACCCTGCGGCACGCTCGCGGCGTTGTGCGGCTGGCGCGCGGTGACCGGGCGGGCGCGGTCGAAGACCTGCGCGCCGCCGGAGCACAGCTCGAGCAACTTCGCACGACCAGTCCAGGGGTGCTCGGGGTGGGTACCGACCTCGCCGGAGCGCTCGCGCACGACAGTCCCGAGGAGGCTCGGGCACTCGCCGAGGACGAGCTGCGCCGCGCGCGCGGCGCGGGGCTCGCCGTGGCGGAGGGGATCGCTCTGCGGGTCCTTGCCGCAACGGAGGACAGCCCCGCGCGACTGGAGTGGCTGGAGCAGGCGGTCGCCACGCTCGAGCCGAGCTTCGCCCGGCTGGAGTACGCTCGCGCCCTCACGGAGCTGGGCTCGGCACTACGGGTGGACGGCCGCCCGCGGGATGCTCGGCCGCTGCTGGCGCGGGCGCTGGACGAGGCTCACCGCTGCGGCGCGATGCCGCTGGCGCACCAGGCTCGGTCCGAGGCCGTGGCGGCGGGCGCACGCCCTCGCCGGCCGCGCATCACCGGGGTGGAGGCGCTCACGCCGAGCGAGCTGCGCGTTGCTCGACTCGCGTCGGAGGGACTTACGAACAGGGAGATCGCCCAGGCGCTGTTCGTCACGCAGAAGACGGTGGCGGACCACCTGGCCGCCAGCTACCGCAAGGTGGGTGTGTCGCGCCGCGAGGGGCTGCCCCAAGCGCTCGGCAGTACCCCAAACGGGTAATTCTCCGCTCGGGCGCGGAAAAGATCGGGATTGCCGCTCAGGAGACCTTTTCCTAGCGTGGTCGCATGCCGCGACGCCCCTCGCTCCTTGCGATCCCCTGCCTTGCCCTGACGATTCTCTGCGTCGCACCCGCCCTGGGCGCCTCACCCAGCAAGGGGGGGAGCTACGTGGGGCTGGTACCCGAGACCGCCGCGCGGCTGGAGAAGCGGCTCCTGCTCAAGGTCTCCGAGTCGGGGACCACCGGGCGAGTGCGGCTCTCGTGCGGGGACACGCGGATCGGCCTCAGCTCCAAGTTCGACATCGTGAAGGGCAAGTTCGAGGCAAAGCGGCAGACCGGCTCGACCCTGGTCTGGCGGCTAACAGGCAAGTTCGTGTCGGGCGACACGGCCAAGGCCAAGCTGTACCTGCCGGCGGTCTGCGACGGCAAGGGCGGCAAGGTCACGCTCGAGCTGGACGCGGGCTGAGGTGCGGCGCGCCGTACTCACCGCTGTCCTCGTGAGCGTGCTCTGCCTGCCGGCGAGTGCGGGCGCGGCCGGTCAGATCGGCTACGACGGGTGCCTGGCCAATGACGCGAGCGATGGCTGCCGCGACCTGCCGGGGACGCCGCTGAGCTTCACCCCCCAGATCGCGATCAGTCCCGCGGGGGACCTCTACACGACTGGTCTCAACGCGATCCTGCACTTCCTCGCGGCGCCGCAGGGGCAGATCTCCTACGACGGCTGCGTCGGCAACGACCAAACCCAGGGCTGCTCCGAAGTGCCTGCCAGTCCCCTCGCGCTGCCGGTAGGCATCGCCGTCAGTCCGAATGGCGGCTCCGTGTACGTGACGGGAGCCTTCTACGACACGGTCGTGCACTTCTTCCGGGGCGCGGAGGGGAACATCAACTTCGGCGGGTGCGTGGGCAACGACTCGTCACAGAGCTGCACCGACCTGCCGCTGGCGCCGATGGATGGACCGGCGGGAGTGACCGTGGCCCCGGACGGCGCGGTCTACGTGACCGCCGGGCTCGCCGGATCGGTCTCCCACTTCGCCAACTTCCCCCAGGGGCAGATCGAGTTCCGCGGCTGCCTTGCGAACGACGGCTCACAGGGCTGCCGGCCGGTCGGAGGCGCTCCGCTCGGCCTCGCGTCCGGGGTGGTGGCGAGCCCTGACGGGAAGTCCCTCTACGTCGTCTCGGGCGACGGCGACTCGCTCTCGCGCTTCGACCGGCTGCCGGGCGGCTCGATCGCCTACCAGGGCTGCTGGGGGAACGACGCGAGCCACGGCTGCGCGGACCTGCCGTTCGCACCGCTTGACGGACCGCGCGGGATTGCCGTGAGCCCTGACGGCGGCTCGATCTATGTCGGGTCGGGAGGGAGCAACTCCATCGCTCATTTCTTCCGCGGGTCGGACGGAGCGCTCACCTATGACGGTTGCGTTGCCAACACCGCTTCGGATGGCTGCGCCGACCTACCCGGGAACCCGATCAGCGGCGCTTCTGGCGTGGCCGTCAGCCCTGACGGGAAGTCGGTGTACGTCGCGGCTTCGCAGGGCAACAGCGTGGGTCACTTCTTCCGGGCGGCGCAGGGTCAGATCACCTGGGACGGGTGCCTCAACAACGACGGCTCGCAGAACTGCGGGGACCTGCCGGGCACCCCGCTGACTAGCACCACCAGCGTCGCCGTCAGTCCGAACAACGGCTCGGTCTATGTCGGCGCGACCAGCACGGTCGCCCACTTCTTCCGCGCCGTGGACAGCTCACCGCCGCAGGGGTCGGTGAAGACGCCGGGCGGGAAGACCGGCGGCACGGTCGGCACCCCGGGCGTGCAGCGCTGCTTTGGCAAGCGCGCGACGATCGTGGGGACGGCCCGAGCGGATCGCATCAAGGGAACGCGGCGGGCCGACGTGGTCGTATCGCTGGGCGGCAACGACCGGGTGTCGGGCGGTGGCGGCAACGATCTGATCTGCGCCGGCAGCGGCAACGATCGCGTTAGCGGCGGTGCGGGCGATGACCGCGAGTCAGGCGGGAGCGGGAACGACT
>JAXDIH010000182.1:0-24810 GCA_034664105.1 Thermoleophilaceae bacterium | reverse complement strand
CGGCCGGCACCGGCAGTTTGGAAAGACCTGGTTAGGCGCGCGCATGCGAGGGACGGGCGCGCAGCAGCGAGCGCAGTCGCTCGCCGAAGCCGCGCCGCTCGCCCTCGCCCTTGGTGAGCTGCTCGGCGCGCAGCTGGAGCAGCGCGACGATCTCGGCGGTCGGCTCGAAGGGGTCCGCGATCGGGCGGCCGGAGCCGAGCGGCAGGGCCGCGAGCATCCGCGAGTCGGCCTCGGCCACCAGTGCTGGTCCGCGTGGCGGGCTGGCGCTGTCCAATGCCGCCAGACGAGCGAGCTCGCTGAGGTCTGAAGCGACGGCGTGGCGGACGGTGAGGTTGGTCATTGCGAGCTCCTGGCGGTGTTGAGTGTACGACCCTGTAGTGCTAGTGTACGTATAACAATGCCCGATTCAATGTCGTACAAGTTGAACTTGTCTGATCTCGATCGGGATGGCGACGTGTCGATCACGCAACAGCTGGTCGACCGCTTCTCGGCCGCGATCGAGGCCGGCGACCTCGAGCCTGGCTCCAAGCTGCCGCCCACCCGCGAGCTGGCCGCCGAAGCCGGCGTCAACCACCTGACCGCCGCCCGCGTGTACCGCAAGCTCGCCGAGCTCGGCTACGTGACGGCGCAGGTCGGCCGCGGCACGTTCGTGCGCACGCTGGCGCCCGCCGGCAGTGCTTCCCACGGCGACGACTGGCAGGTGTATGCCCTGCCGCCCGATCCGATCTCCTATTCGGAGCAGGTGCTCGCCGACACCTTCTCGCTGGCGAATCGCGAGGGCGTGATCTCGCTCGCCACCGGGTGGCCGGCGCCGAGCAGGTACCCGACTCGGGAGCTCGCCGGGATCGCCGCCGACGTGTTCGAGGAGGTGGGCGGCGAGGCGCTCTCCTACCTTCCGGCCGAGGGACTGTTCGACCTGCGCGAGCAGATCGCCGCGCGCGGGCGGACGTACGGGTACGCCGAAGACGCCGACGAGGTGGTGATCACCTCCGGCGCGCAGCAGGCGCTCGCGCTGGCGGCGCGCGCGACGCTCGAGGCCGGCGACGTGGCGGTGGTCGAGTCGCCGACGTTCATCGGCATGATGACCGCCCTGCGCGGGACCGGCGCGCGGGTGATCGGGGTGCCGGTCGACGACCACGGCATGGACGTGGACGGGCTCGAGCGGCTGCTCGCCCGCCACGAGGTCAAGCTCGTCGGCCTGCAGACGGCGTGCCACAACCCCACCGGACGCAGCATCTCGGAGGAGCGCCGCGCCCGACTCGCCGAGCTGGCCCTGGAGCGCAACTTCTTCGTCGTCGAGGACCGCGTCTACGCCGACATGCACTTCGACGGGGAGCTCGTGCGGCCGCTGCGCGAGCTGGCCCCGGCACACGTGCTGTACGTGAACTCGCTGTCGAAGGTCGTCGGCGGGGGACTGCGCTGCGGGTGGGTTGCCGCACGCGGGCCCGTGCGCGAGCGGATCGCGATGCTGAAGATGGAGGCGGACTTCCACTCGCCCACGCTGATCCAGCACATGGCCGCGCGCTGGCTGGCGACCGGCGCCTACGACCGCCACGTGGCCGGCACGATCCCGTTCTACCGCGAGCGCCGGGACGCTCTGATGGCGGCGCTCGAGCGTCACCTGCCCGGCGAGTACCACGCCGACCCGCCCGAGGGCGGCCACCACGTGTGGGTCACGCTGGCACGACCGCTGGACGAGCGCGCGCTCTACGCCGAGGCGGCTCGCGGCGGCGTGATGTTCACGCCGGGCGGAGCGATCACGGCGGAGCGCCGCTCGCAGACTTCGCTGCGCCTGTCGTTCTCGCTGCTCGAGCCGGATCAGCTGGACGAGGGCGTACGCCGCCTGGCGCGCGCGATCCGAGAGGTGAGGCGCCGCGCCCGCCACTCGGTCGCCGCGCCGATGTCATAGGCGCGCTGCTGCCATCGTTGTCGTCGTTGTGAGGGCCACCGCCGCCGAACAGGCGCGCCAGGACGCGAGCGCCGTCTTCGCTCCGCGCGACTGGGCCCTGCTGTTCGGAGTTGCGATCCCGTGGGGAGGGTCGTTCCTCTTCATGGACTTCGGCCTCGAGCACTTCGCCCCGCCGCTGATCGCGTTCGGCCGGATCGCGTTCGGGGCCGCCACGCTGGCGCTGCTGCCGGCGGCGCGCAAGCCGGTGCCACGGTCGGAGTGGCCACAGATTGCGCTCGTCGGGGTGACCTGGATGGCGATCCCGTTCCTGCTGCTGGCGGTGGCGCAGCAGTGGATCGACACCGGGCTGGCGGGGATGATCAACGCGACCACGCCGCTGTTCACGGCGCTGGTGGGGGCGCTGCTGGTGAGAGCGCTGCCGTCGCGCGTGCAGGGCATCGGCCTGGTGCTGGGCTTCCTCGGCGTGGTGGCGATCAGCCTGCCATCGGTGGAGGGCAGCTCGAACTTGCTCGGAGTGGCGCTGGTACTGACGGCCGCGATGTTCTACGGCCTGGCGTTCAACCTGGCCGCGCCGCTGCAGCGCAGCCACGGCTCGCTGCCGGTGACGTTGCGAGCGATGCTCGTGGCGGCGGTGGCGCTGCTGCCGGCGGCCGTGATCGGCGCGCTCCACTCGTCGTTCGGATGGTCGAGCCTGCTGGCCGTGGTGGTGCTCGGGGCGGCCGGGACCGGAGTGGCGTTCATCTACTTCACGGAGCTGATCGGCCGCGTCGGGCCCTCCCGAGCGGCCGTTGCGATCTACATCGTGCCGGTGATCGCCGTGGCGCTGGGCGCGCTGTTCAACGACGAACGCGTGCACCTGGCCGCCGTCGCGGGCACCGCCATGGTGCTGGGCGGCGCGTACCTGACGAGCCGACCGGCACGGGCAGAGCCGACGTAGGAACGGCAGCAACAAGGGGTGGCCGGCCGGCTCGCGGCGATCCGATGCGCTTGCCCTGGCAAGAGGCGAAGGCCTAAGCGGCCGCGCCCGGCGCCAGCTTCTCCCACAGCTGCGCCAGCGTGCTCAGCTCGTCCGCCGACAGGCGGCTCAGGAAGCGCTCGCGCACTCCGTCGAGGTGCGTGCGGCGCGCTCGCTGGAACAGCTCGCGGCCCTTGCCGGTGATCGCCGCGTTGAAGCCGCGCGCGTCGTCCTCGCAGCGCTCGCGGCGCAGCAGCCCGTCGCGCTCCATGCGGTCGACCAGGCGGGTCAGCCCGCTGCGGCTCAGCAGCACGCCGTCGGCCAGGTCCGACATGCGCAGCCGGCCCTCCGGCGCGTCGGCCAGGAACAGGAGCACCTCGTAGGAGGACAGCGGCAGGTCGTGCTCGCGGGCCAGCTCGGCGTCGAGCACCTTGGTCATGCTCGCGTGCACGCGCAGCAGCCCTCGCCACGCGGCCAGTTCGGCGTGGCTGAGTAGGACCGGTTCGGGGGTAACAGCGCTCATGCGATCAGTAAGGTAGTTGCTCGCACAATGAGTTTAGCCCAGCGACTGAGACCAGCGGACGGCGACCCCGAGGGGGCGCTCGTCCTGTTCCACGGCCGGGGGACCGACGAGAACGACCTGTTCCCCCTGATCGACGCCCTCGATCCCGAGCGCAGGCTGCTCGGCGCCACCGCCCGCGGGCCGCTCTCCCTGCCCCCAGGCGGCTCGCACTGGTACGTCGTGCGCCGGGTCGGCTACCCCGACCCGGAGACGTTCCACTCGACCTCCGCCCAGGCCGGCGAGTGGCTCGACAACCTGCTCGCCGAGCACGGCATCCCGCCAGAGCGCGCCATTCTCGGCGGGTTCTCGCAGGGCGCGGTGATGACCCACACGCTAGGGCTCGGCAAGGGTCGCCCGCGGCCGGCCGGGCTGATCGCCCTCAGCGGCTTCATCCCCCAGGTCGAGGGCTTCGAGCTGGGCGACGCGACCGGCCTGCCGGTCGCGATCGGCCACGGCACCTACGACCCCGTCATCGGCGTCGAATTCGGCCGCGAGGCGCGCGACCGCCTGACCGAAGCCGGCGCCGATGTGACCTATCGCGAGTCGCCGATGGCGCACACGATCGACCCGGCCTTCCTGGGTGACCTGCGCGGCTGGGTCGGCGAGCGCGCCGGCAGCTAGCGCGCGCGCAGCGCGTCGAGCTGGGCCGGCGTGTCCACGTCCTCGCCGCCGCCCAGGTCCTCGCAGGCAACCTCGCGCGTCGGCACGCTCAGCAGCAGGTTGCGCGCGCCGCGGTCACCGCTGACGTTCCGCATCCGGTCGAAGAGGCTGTGCTCGAGCAGCACCGGGTGCCCCGGCTCCCCGTCGTACGTCGCGCGCACCGCGTCCACGCCTTCGCCGCGCGCCGCGATCACGCGCCGGATGGCCTCGGGGGAGAGCCGCGGCTGGTCGCCCAGCGTGATCACCACCGCGTCGCAATCCGATAGCTCGGCCAGCCCGCAGGCGAGCGACGCTGACTGGCCCTCGTCCCAGCGGTCGCAGACGATGAACTCGGCGCCGTGGGGGTCCACGCGCGCCATGACCTGGTCCGCGGCCGCGCCGAGCACGACCACCACGCGCCCCACCGGCGAGGACGTCACCGCCCGGATGGAGTGCTCCAGCAGCGGCCGCCCGTCGAGGTCCACCAGCTGCTTCGAGCTGCCGAAGCGGGTGGCCGCCCCGGCCGCGAGCAGGATCCCACCGATCACGCGCCGACCTCGTGGATGCGTCCGGAGGCGTTCGAAAGGCGGCCGCCGTCGCGGCCGTGCCGGACGGCAACCACCTCGGCCATGATCGACAGCGCGGTCTCCTCCGGCGTGAGCGCTCCCAGGTCCAGGCCGATCGGCGACGCCACCCGGTCGAGCAGCTCCTCCTCGAGCCCGGCGGCGAGCAGCCGCTCGCGCCGCTGCGCCTGTGCGCGCCGGCTGCCCATCGCGCCCACGTAGGGAGCCTCCGAGTGCAGCGCCAGCTCGAGCGCTGCGTCGTCGAGCTTCGGATCGTGCGTCAGCACCGCGATGTAGGTGGCGCGATCGATGCCGCCGATCTGCGCCAGGGCCTCCGCGGGCCACGCCGCGATCACCTCGTCGGCGTCAGGGAAGCGGTCGGCGGTGGCGAACTGCGAGCGCGGGTCGCAGACGAAGGAGCGCCACCCCGAGGCGCGCGCCAGCCGGCACAGCGCCGCCGCGTAGTCCACCGCTCCGAACACCACCAGGCGCGGCGCCGGCGCGGTCACGTCGACGAACAGCGACACGCCGTCCACCTCGCGCACCTCGGAGTGCTCGGTCCACATCAGCTCCTCGGCCGCCGCGAGCGCCGCCCGATCGAGCTCCTCGTCGCCCAGCCCACCGCTGGTCCGGCCGTCCGGGTGCACGAGCAGCTTCGCGCCCGTGTCGCCACCGGCGATCACGCTGACGAGAGCGGCGCGCCCGTCCTCGGCCGCGACTTGGGCGAACTCGCCCTGAGGGGTCACTCCGAGAATTCCTCGACGAAGACGTCGATCTCGCCGCCGCACGGGAGACCCACGTCCCAGGCATCGGAGTCGGCGATGCCGAAGTGCAGCAGCCGCGGCGCGCGCTCGCGCAGGACCTCGCCCGCCACCTCGACGACCGCTCCCTCCACGCAGCCGCCGGACACCGCGCCGGACACCTCGCCGCGATCGTTGACGGCCATTTTCGCGCCGGGCGGCCGCGGCGCCGAGCGCTTGACCCCCACGACGGTCGCGATCGCGACGCGATCCCCCCGCGCCGTCCAGGCGCGTACGTCGTCGATGACGTCCTTCACGCTTTCCCCTCTCTGCCCAGCGGGCTTACCGATAGTCGATCCAAAGCGTCGGCCAAGTCCTCCAGCGACGCAAGCGAGTTGGCGGCCATGAATTCGTCCACGTGCGGCAGCGCCGCCTGCATCCCCCGCGTCAGCGGCTGGTAGTCGGGGTGGGCCTTGAGCGGGTTGAGCCAGATCAGGCGATGCGAGCAGCGCGCCAGGCGCGCGACCTCGCGCTCGAGCAGCTCGGGGTCGCCGCGGTCCCAACCGTCGGAGAGCAGCACCACCACGGCCCCGCGACCGAGCCGCCGACCGTGCTCGCGGTTGAGGGTGGCCAGGGCCTCCCCGATGCGCGTGCCACCCGACCAGTCCTGCGTGACGGCGGTGGCGCGCTCGAGCGCGGCGTCCGGGTCGCGCCCGCGCATCTCGGCGGTGATCCGCGTCAGGCGCGTGCCGAACACGAACGCCTCCACGCGGCGGCGGGCCGCCACGCACGCCTGCAGGTACGCCAGCAGCATGCGCGCGTACGGCTCCATCGAACCCGAGACGTCGCACACCAGCACCAGCGGGCGGGGACGCTCGCTGGGCTCGCGCCAGTGCCGCTCGAAGGGGTCCCCGGCGGTGCGCAGCGACGCTCGCATCGTGCCGCGCAGGTCCAGGCGCCCGCCCGGCGGGGCGGAGCCGCGGCGGCGCGCCCTGCGCATCCGCCGGCTGGGGCGGGTGGGCACCGCCATGGCGAGCCGGCGCATCACCACGCGCGCTCGTTGGCGCTCCTCGTCGGTGTACTCGGCGAAGTCCTTGTCGCGCAGAACCTCCACGTCCGACCACGCCGCCGGCACGATCTCGTCATCGGCCTCCAGCTCCGGCACGCGCGCCTCACCGGGCACCGAGACGCGCGGCAGGGCGAGCTTGGCGGCCTCGTCGAACCCCGGTGGTGGCGGCGGCGGCGAGTCCGGGTCCGCCGGGGTCCGGAACCACTCGGCGAAGGCGGCGTCGAACGCGGCCAGGTCGTCGTGGCGCGAGCAGAGCGTGGCGCGCAGCGCGAAGTAGGCGGCCTCGCGGTCGGCCGGATCGACGGCACCGAGCGCCCGGTGCGCCGACAGCAGCTCGCCCACGCCAACCCTCACGCCGGCGGCCCGCATCGAGGCGGCCAGCAGCGTGAGCCTGCCGGTCATGCGGGCACCCAGGCGCTCAGGCATCCTGCAGCACCTTGCCCGCGCGGACCGCTTCGATGTCCTCTCTCACCTTGAGCACCACGCCCAGAGTGGAGTCCAGGTCGCCGTCGTCCAGCGCCAGCAGCGCGCGAGCCCAGTTGATCGTCTCCCCGACCCCCGGCAGCTTGTAGAGCTGCTCCTCCCGCAGTCGCGCCACCGCGGCGCAGACCCGCTCGGCGATCGCGTCCGGAACGCCCGGCAGCCGGGTGCGCACGATCTCGGCCTCGCGCTCGGCGTTCGGGTAGTCGATCCAGTGGTAGAGGCAGCGGCGCTTGAGCGCGTCGTGCAGCTCGCGCGTGCGGTTGGAGGTGATCACCACGAGCGGCTTGCGCTCGGCCGTTACGGTGCCCAGCTCCGGGATCGAGACCTGGAAGTCCGAGAGCAGCTCCAGGAGGAAGGCCTCGAACTCGTCGTCGGCGCGGTCGATCTCGTCGATCAGAAGCACCACGGGGTCGGTCGCCTGGAGCGCCTCGAGCAGCGGGCGGCGCAGCAGGAAGCGCTCCGAGTAGAGCTGCTCCCCGGCATCGGTGCCCTCGGCGCGCAGGTGCAGCAGCTGGCGCGGGTAGTCCCAGTCATAGAGGGCGTGGTGCAGGTCGATGCCCTCGTGGCACTGGAGGCGGATCAGGCGGGCGCCCGTCGCCCCCGCCAGCGCCTTGGCGACCTCTGTCTTGCCCACGCCGGCCTCGCCTTCGAGCAGCAGCGGCTGCTCCAGGCTCGCGGCCAGGTACACGGCAGTCGAGAGGCCCCGGTCGGCAAGGTAACGCTCGCCTGCCAGGGCCTCCCGTGCGGCTGCGGGACTATCGATGCTCACGGTTGGGCGGCGGCGATCAGCGCCCGCCGCGTGAGCACGCGCGCGAGGTGTCGCTTGTAGTCCGGTGTGGCGTTGAGGTCGCTCGGCGGGTTGGTGCCCTCGGCCGCCTGCTCGGCGGCCGCGGCGATCGAGTCGTCGTCGAGCGCGCCGCCCCGCAGCGCCTCCTCGGTGGCGGTCGCCCGCAACGGAGTCGAGCCCATGTTGGTGAGCGCCACGCGCACGTCCTCGCACGACCCGTCGGCCGCCCTCTTGACGAGCGCGCACACGCCGACCATCGCCCAGTCCTCGGCGCGGCGCGTGAACTTCTCGAAGCCGTGCCCCCAGGCGTCGGTCGCCGGCAGGCGCACCTCCGTGATCACCTCGTCGTGCGCGAGCGACGTCGTGAGGTAATCCTCGAACAGGTCGGCCGCCGCGATGCTGCGCAGGCCTCCCGGGCCCTGGGCACTCACGTCGCCCTCCATGGCGAGCAGAACCCCGGGCAGGTCGGACGCGGGGTCGCCGTGCGCCAGCGAGCCGCCGATCGTGCCGCGGTTGCGCACCTGCTGGTCGGCGATCCGGCTGGCCACGACCGCCGGCAGGCCCAGCTCCGGGGTGTCCTGGACGTCGGCGTGACGGGTCAGCGCGCCGATGCGCCAGCTGCCGTTCTCGCGCTGGATGTGGTGGAGCCCGGGCACCAGGCGCATGTCCACCAGCAGCGTCGGCGCGGCCAGCCGCAGCTTCATCAGCGGCAGCAGCGAGTGGCCGCCGGCGAGCAGCTTGGCGTCCTCTCCGTTCTCGTGCAGCATGCGCACGGCCGCATCGAGCGTCTCCGGAGCCTCGTAGTCGAACGGAGCGGTGATCACGACGCACCTCCTTGGGCAGCCTGGATGGCTTCGTACACGCGTAGGGGCGTGAACGGCATGTCGAGCCATTCCACCCCCAGCGGTTGCAGCGCGTCCATCACGGCGGAGGCCACGGCCGGCGTGGCCGCGATCGTGCCGGCCTCGCCGATGCCCTTGACGCCGAGCGAGTTCGTCGGCGAGGGCGTCTCGGTGCGGTCGGTCTCGAACTTGGGTATCTCCGCGGCGGTCGGCAGCGCGTAGTCCACGAACGTGCTGGTCACGAGCTGCCCCGCGTCGTCGTAGTGGATCTGCTCGTAGAGGGCCTGGCCGATCGCGTGCGTGATCCCGCCGTGCACCTGACCGTCGACCAGCATCGGGTTGATCGCCGGGCCGCAGTCGTCGACCGCGACGTAGCGGACCACGGTGACCTTGCCGGTCTCCGCGTCGATGTCCACCACGCAGGCGTGCGCGCCGAACGGGAACACGAAGTTCTCGGGGTCGTAGAACGAGCTCTCCTCGAGCCCCGGCTCGATGTCAGCCGGCAGCTCGTTGGGCGGTATGTGCGCCGCGCCCGAGATCTCGGCCATCGTCATCGACTTCTCCGGATAGCCCTTCACGTGGTACTTGCCGTCTTCCAGCTCGATGTCCTCCGGCGCGGCCTCCAGCAGCGCGGCGCAGATGCGCTTCGCCTTTTCCTGGACCTTGCGCGCGGCCCGGGCGAGCGCCTCGCCTCCAACCGACAGCGAGCGCGAGCCGTAGGTGTCCCAGCCCCACGCGCCCTGATCGGTGTCGCCGTGCAGGATCTCCACGTTCTGCGGGTCGATCCCGAGGATGTCGCCGGCGATCTGGGCGAAGCTCGTGTCGATCCCCTGCCCGTGCGGCGAGACGCCGGAGTAGACGATCGCCGAACCGGTCGGCGTCACGCGGACGTTGGCCGACTCGTAGAACGCCGCCTGCAGCCCCACGCCCTGCGGGCCGACCGCCCGTGACGGCGCGAGCCCGCACACCTCCACCCAGGTCGAGAAGCCGACCCCGCGGTAGATGCCCTGCTCGCGCAGGCTGGCCTGCTCGCTGCGGAACTCGTCCAGGTCGAAGTGCTCCAGCAGGCGGTCGAGCGAGGCGTGATAGTCGCCCGAGTCGTAGACGATGCCGAGCGCGGTCTCGAACGGGAACTGATCCTTGCGGATGAAGTTCTTGCGCCGCACCTCGAGCGGATCCATGCCGAGCTCACGCGCGAGCTTGTCCATGGTCAACTCGATCCAGTAGGTGGCCTCCGGCCGGCCCGCGCCCCGGATCGCATCGGTCGGCATCTTGTTCGTGAAGACGCCGGTGAAGTGCAGGTCGATGGACGGGATCGCGTAGCACCCGCCCATCACCGGGAATCCCAGCTCGGGGATGAACGGGGTGAGCAGCTGCTGGTACGCGCCGAGGTCGGCGACGACCCGGGCGCGGCAGCCCGTGACCGTGCCGTCGCGCTTCGCGGTCAGCGTGATGTGGTTGATCTGGTCGCGACCGTGGTGGCTCGTGGTCATGTGCTCCGACCGCGTCTCGGTCCACTTGACCGGCCGCCCGAGGCGCTTGGCCAGCGCCAGTACGAGCGCCTCCTCCGCGTACACCTGGAGCTTGGCGCCAAAGCCGCCGCCCACGTCGGGCGCCACCACGCGCAGCTTGTCCTCAGGGATGCCGAGCATGCCGCCGAGCACGAAGCGCGCGATGTGCGGGACCTGAGTCGTCGACCACAGCGTGAACTTGTCGGCGCGCGCCTCCGCGACCGAGCAGCGCGGCTCGATCGGGGCGCCCGAGACGCGGTGGTTGACGTAGCGCGCCTCGACCGTCACCTCGGCCTCGGCCAGTGCGGCGTCGAAGTCGCCGCCGGCGACGGCCCACTCGTGCGTCTTGTTGGTGCCGAAGCTGTCCCACACGAGCGGCGAGCCGTCCTCCAGCGCCTTCTCGGGGTCGATCACGGCCGGCTTCGCGTCGTAGCGGACCAGCACGGCCTCCGCGGCGTCGAATGCCGCGCCGCGGCTCGTGGCAACCACGACCGCCACTGGGTCGCCGACGTGCTTGACCTCGCCGCGCTTGAGCGGCCAGTGCTCGGGGGTGTTGATCTCCACGCCAGGCGGCGCCCAGACCATCGGGATCGGGCCGGCGAAGTCGCCTGCCAGCTCCTCGCCGGTGTAGACCGCGACGACGCCGGCGTGCTCCTTGGCTCCGGACGTGTCGATCGACGTGATCGTGGCGTGTGCGTGCGTCGAGCGGATGAGCACCGCGTGCAGCATCCCGGGCAGCTGGATGTCCTCGGTGTACTGCCCCCGCCCCGTGATCATGCGGGGGTCTTCCTTGCGCTTGAGCGACTGGCCGACGGAGGTCATGCGCTCACCTCCTTGCCGGCGGCGGCCTTGACGGCCTCGACGATGTTGTGGTAGCCGGTACAGCGGCAAAGGTTGCCCTCGAGCCCGTGGCGGATCTCCTCGTCCGACGGGCTCGGGTTGCGCTGGAGCAGGTCGGCCGCCGCCATGATCATGCCGGGCGTGCAGAAGCCGCATTGAAGGCCATGCTTCTCCCAGAAGGCGTCCTGGAGGGGGTGCAGCCCGCCCTCGGGCGCGAGGCCCTCGATGGTGGTGACCTCGGCGCCGTCGGCCTGCGCGGCCAGGACGGTGCAGCTCTTCACGGCCTCGCCGTTGAGATGGACGGTGCAGGCACCGCAGTTGGTCGTGTCGCAGCCAACGTGAGTGCCGGTCAGGCCCAGTTCGTCGCGGAGCCAATAGACGAGCAGGGTGCGGGCCTCGACCTCGGACTCGCGCCTCTCCCCGTTGACGGTCACACCGATGCGGACGGTCGCACCCATAGCCATCTCCCCTCGAGTTGCCTCTCCTGCCTGGGATGCTAATCCCCGGCGCAAGATAGCCTTTCGCGCTGCATGGAACCAGCGACTCGACATTTCGAGTTCGACGGTCACCGACTGGTGTACGACGAGTACGGCGCCGGCACGCGCGTGGTGGTCCTGCTGCCCGGCCTGCTGTTCTCGCGCAAGATGCATCGCCCGCTCGCCGAGACGCTCGCCGAGCGCGGACACCGCGTCGTGTGCCTCGACCTGCTCGGCCACGGGGACTCGGACCGGCCGCCCGAGATGGCCAACTACTCGATGGTGAGCTTCGGCCGTCAGGCGATCGCTCTGCTCGACCACCTCGAGGTGAAGCAGGCGGTGGTGGGCGGCACCTCCCTTGGCGCGAACGCCGCGCTCGAGGCGGCGGCCGGGGCGCCCGAGCGCGTGCGCGGCCTGTTGGTGGAGATGCCGGTGCTGGACAACGCGCTGCTCGGCTGCGCGCTCGCCTTCACGCCGCTGCTGGTCGGGCTCACGTTCGGGGCGCCGGTCGCCCGCGTGGCCGGGCGGGTGGCGCGGCTCGCGCCGCGGACGGGGTCGCTGCTGCCGGACATGATGCTCGACTGGGTCAGCCAGGACCCGAAGCCGTCGGCGTCCGTGCTGCAGGGGCTGTTCTTCGGCCGCGTGGCGCCGCCGTCGGAGGAGCGGCGCGAGCTCGAGCAGGAGACGCTCGTGATCGGCCACTACCGCGACCCGATCCACCCGTTCTCCGACTCCGACATGCTCATGCGCGAGCTGCCCAACGCGCGCCTGGTACAGGCGACGTCGGTGCTCGAGCTGCGCCTCACGCCCGAGCGGCTGACCAGCGAGATCGTCGAGTTCGTGGAGCGTTGCTTCAAGCCGAAGGCGCGGACTGCCGGGCGCCGGCGGACCGCGACCGACGCTCGTCGCGGCGCGCACCGCGCTAGCTAGCCTTCTCCCGCGATGTCCCACCGCCGAGAGCAGAAAGAGGCACTGCGCCGCGAACGCGAGCGTCGCGAGGCCGAGGCCAAGGCCGGGCAGCAGCGCAAGCGCCTGGTCGGCATCGGCGGCGCCGTGATGATCGCGATCGTGGCGATCGCGGTGCTCGTGATGGTCGCGGCTGGCAGCGGCGGAGGCGGGGATGGCGGCGGCGTCCAGGGCAGCGGGGACACCTTCCCCTCCGGCGGCTCGATCGCCGAGCAGAAGCAGTTCGACCTGACGAAGGCGGCGGCCGCGGCCGGCTGCGAGCTGTCGTCGAACAAGGCCACCTCGCGAGAGCACATCCAGGACGTCAACCAGAAGATCAAGTACGCCGAGAATCCGCCGACCAGCGGCAAGCACTACGCCGTGCCGGCACAGGACGGGCTCTACGAGGGCAAGCCTCCCCACGACACCGAGCTGGTGCACGCGCTGGAGCACGGCCGCGTGATCATCTGGGCGAAGCCCACGCTGCCACGCGAGGCGCGTCAGAAGATCCGCGCGCTCTTCGACGAGGACGGCTACCAGATGATCGTCGTGCGGCGCAGCAACATGCCGTACGACATCGCGGCCACTGCCTGGAACGCAGACCCCACGCCGCTCGGCACCGGCCGCACGCTCGCCTGCCCGAAGTGGAGCGACGACGTCATCGACGCGTTGCGCGCGTTCCGCGACGAGCACCGCTCGAACGGGCCCGAGCCGGTCCCGTAGGCCGCTCCGGCCGCTGCACGGCACGGCCCAGACGGGCCGAGTGCACGCGATCTTGCAACGCCGCATCGGCGCCCCTGGCACCGTGTTCCAGACCCTGTGAGGCTGCTCGTCACAGCAGCGGCGCTGATCTGCGCCCTGGTCGCCCTTCCGCCGGCGGCGTCCGCCGAGGCGGGCAAGCCGTTTGACTTCGAGATGGCTCCTTCGGGCGCAGCCACCGCGGCCACCGCGAGTGGCGGGCCGGTGGTGTCGCGGCCGGTGGTGTCGCGGCCGCTGGCCACCGCACGCCGCTTCAACCTGGTCGGCATGCGCTGGCGCGGGCGCTCCGAGCCCGCGATCTCCATGCGGGTGCGGCGCCCTGGACGCGGGTGGAGCCACTGGCAGAAGGTCGAGGCGCACGCCGACCACAACCCCGACCCCAAGCGCGGCGAGCGGATGGCCGCGAGCTCCGACCCGCTCTGGGTGGGCACCGGCGACGCCATCCAGTACCGCATGAGCCGTCGGGTGGCGGGGTTGCGGCTGCACTTCGTGAACGTCGGGCGCTACGCCCACGCCCGAGCGCGCGCCGCTCAGGATCCCGAGCCGGACTTCGTCAGCCGCGCCGAGTGGGGGGCCAGCCAGTGCCCGCCGCGTGAGGCGCCGCTGCACGGGTCGGTGAAGGCCGTAATCGTTCACCACACCGTCTCGCTGAACGACTACACGCCCGCCGAGGCCCCAGCGATCGTGCTGGCGATCTGCCGCTACCACCGCAACTCGAACGGCTGGAACGACATCGGCTACAACGCGCTGGTCGACAAGTACGGCGTGCTCTACGAGGGCCGCGCCGGCGGGCTCGACCAGGCCGTCGTGGGCGCGCAGGCGCAGGGCTTCAACTCGGAGACGGCTGGGATCGCGAGCATCGCCGACCACACGACCGTGGCGGCGACGCCCGAGACGCTTGGGGCGATCGCGCGCTACATCCGCTGGAAGCTGGCCGTACACCTCCAGCCGCTGTCCGGCCCGGTCACGCTGACGAGCGCCGGCGGATCGGAGAGCCGCTACCCAGCAGGGGCGCGCGTGACGGTCGAGCGGGTGATCGGTCACCGCGACACGGGGCGCACCGCCTGCCCCGGCGATCTGCTCTACGGCCAGCTCGACGACCTGCGGACGATGGTCGCGACGGGCGCGGGAGTGCCGCCAACGTCCACCGCGCGGCTCAGCGCCGCGCTGGCTCACTACTCGATCGACTACGGCCAGCTCGTGCCGGTGACGGGGCTCCTGGCGGGCCCGGACGGGCTGGCACTGGCGGGCGCGCCCGTGGAGGTGCAGACGAACGCCGACGGCCTGTGGGTGACCGCCAAGCAGCTGACCACGGGGGCCGACGGCAGCTTCGCCGGCGAGCTGCGGCCGCGCAAGCGGATGTACGTGCGGCTGCGCTACCCCGGGCGGGCGGAGCTGGCCGGGGCGACCTCGGCGCGGCTGCTGCTGCGCCTGCGCCCGGTGGTGACGCTGCGACGACCGGCCGCCCGTGGCCGGCGCGGCGTGCGCGTGCCGGTGCAGGGAACCGTCGGGCCGCGCAAGCCCCGGGTGTACCTGATGCTCCAGCAGCGGATCCGCGGGCGCTACCGCACGGTGGGCACGCGGGCGGTCCGAACGCGGGCGGGCCGCTTCGCGTCATCGTTCGTGCCGGCCTTCCGGGCGTCGTACCGCTACGCCGTGGTCGTGAAGTCCGATGACGACACGGACCGCGGGTCGACGGGGTGGCGCCTCCTACGTGTGCGTGGCTGAGCGGCGGGCGGAAACAGCGACAACAAGTGGGGGTGGGCCCCGAACGTCAGACATAGCCCCCGCTTGGGGGCCCACACCCCTCTCCGGAGCCGCTTGGGGGCCCACACCCCTCTCCGGAGCCGCTTGGGGGCCCACACCCCCCTCTCGCGGAGCCGCTTGCCGGCCCGGGCACCCCTTCATCGCCGCCGTTTAGGCCTCCGGGGGCGCCACCAACTCACCAGCCCTGCTTCAGCTCGTCGCTGTACAGCCCCCGCCCCGTCGCCAGCATTCGCGCCGTCCGCGCCAGGATGCGCAGGTCCAGTCGCAGCGAGCGGTTCTCCACGTACCAGACGTCCAGCTCGATCCGCTCGGGCCACGGCAGTGACGTGCGGCCGTTGATCTGCGCCCATCCCGTGATCCCCGGCTTCACCTCCAGCCGGCGGCGCTGGCGGTCCGTGTAGCGGTCCACCTGCTCCTGCACGGTCGGCCGGGGCCCCACCAGCGCCAGCTCGCCCTTCAGCACGTTCACCAGGTTCGGCAGCTCGTCCAGGGAGAAGCGGCGCAGCACGCGACCCACCCGAGTGATGCGCGCGTCGCCCTCCAAGACGTAGATGCCCGCCCCCATCGTCTCGGCGCCCCGCACCATCGTGCGCAGCTTCCACAGCTCGAACGGCTCGCCGTGGCGGCCGACGCGCCGCTGGCGGTAGAAGACCGGTCCGTGGCTCTCCAGCTTGATCAGGATCGCCGCCAGCGCGAGCGCCGGCGCCGTGCCCGCCAGCACGAGGCTGGCCACAACCAGGTCCAGGGCACGGCTAGCGTTCCGGCTCACCGATGCAGATCCTCTACCTGCACCAGTTCTTCATCACCCGCGCGGGAGTGGGAGGCACGCGGTCGTACGAGTTCGCGCGCCGCTTCGTCGCGAGTGGCCACCGGGTGCGGATGGTAACCGCCGGCGACGGCTCCAGCACGGTCGACGGAATCGACGTCGTGGGCGTGCCGGGCGCCTACTCCGACTACATGAGCGCCACCGCGGCCTCGGACCGCGACCGCATGCTCGCCTTCGGTCGCTTCGCCGCCGCGGCCACCGCGGCCGCGCTGGCCGGTCCCCGGCCCGACGTGATCTACGCGACCTCCCCGCCGCTCACGATCGCCCTGCCCGCCTTGGCCGCCGCCGCCCGCTGGCGCGCCCCGCTCGTGTTCGAGGTGCGCGACCTCTGGCCGGAGGCGCCGATCCAGATGGGCGCCCTCGGCAACCCGCGCCTCCAGCGCCAAGCCCGCTCGCTGGAGCAGCAGGCCTACCGGCGTGCCCGGCGCGTGATCGCCCTGTCGCCCGGCATCCGCGACGGGGTGATCGCCGCCGGCGTGCCGCCGGGGAAGGTGGTGCTGGTGCCGAACGCCTCCGACCTTGACCTGTTCCGGCCGGCCTCACCGGCTCCCACCGACGACCGCTTCGTCGTCAGCTACTTCGGCACCATGGGCGAGGCCAACGACCTGACCGCCGTGATCGAGGCGGCGCGGCTGCTGCCCGACATGACCTTCGTGCTGATGGGCGACGGCAAGCGGCGCGCCGAGCTGGAGCGCGCGGCACCGCCCAACGTCCAGTTCCCCGGGGCCGCCTCCGGCAAGGAGGAGGTGGCGGCGCTGGCCGCCCGCTCCGGCGCCTGCCTGACCTTCTTCAAGGACGTGCCCGTGCTCGCCACCAACTCCCCCAACAAGCTGTTCGACACGTTCGCCGCCGGCCGCCCGGCGATCGTGAACATGGACGGCTGGATGCGGCAGCTGGTGGAGGACAACGACGCCGGGCTGTACGTGCCGGCGGGCGACGCGCATCACCTGGCTCAGCGGCTTGCCTGGCTGCGGGCGCACCCCGAGGAGGTCGAGCGCATGGGCCGCAACGGCCGGGCGCTGGCTGAGCGCGAGTTCGACCGCGACCTGCTCGCCGGGCGCGCGCTCAACGTGCTCGAGGAGGTCTCGCGCTGACCGTCCTGTCCTACTGCGTGGTGAACACGAACGGGCGCGAGTGGCTGATGGACTGCCTCGCGGCGATCGACCGCACCCATCCTCCGGGCGTCTCCTACGAGGTGCTCGTGCTCGACAACGCCTCCGAGGACGGGTCGGCCGAGGCGGTGCGCTCCGGCTACCCGGCGGCGCGCCTGATCGCGCTCGACCGGCGCACCGGCAAGGCCGAGAACGACTCGCACCTGCTGCGCGAGTCGCGCGGGGAGATGTGCCTCCTGCTGAACGAGGACACCGAGCTGCGCGAGGGCGCCACCCGGGCGCTGCTCGACGCGCTCGAGGGCGACCCGCGGGCCGCCGCCGCCGGCGCCCAGCTGCTGACCAGCGCGGGCGAGCCGACGCCGTGCGCGTGGCGCCTGCCCAACGCCGGCTGGGCGCTCGCCGGCGCGCTGTTCCTCCACGACAGCTACGCGGTGCAGAGCCGCGGCGACTCGGTGCGCCGCGTGGGCTGGGTGCAGTCCAGCGCGATGCTGGTGCGGCGCGAGGCCGCCGAGCAGATCGACTGGTTCGACTCGGCCTTCTTCGTCTACTCCGACGAGACCGACTTCTGCAAGCGGCTGCGCGACGCCGGCTGGCGGATCCTGTTCGTGCCGGACGCGCAGGCCGTGCACCACGACCAGCTGTCCACGGACGCCGAGGCCATGCGCCGCCGCGTCGTCGAGTTTCACCGTGGCCGCGACCTGTACTTCCGCAAGCACCGGATGCCCGTGGCGCGGGCTCTGTGGCGCCTCTGCTGGACCTGGGCCTACCTGGTGCGGGCGGCCGCCGCGATGGTCCTGCCGGGCCACAGCCCGCGTCGCTACCTCGCGCACGCGCGCCAGCAGCTCAACCCCGGGCACGGCGAGGGGCTGCGCGAGATCGCGGAGGAGTACAACCGCCGCCGCGTCGACGGCCTGCCGTTGCGCTGAGCGAGTCCGCTCGCAGCCCGCCGAGCCGGCCGCTTGCGGCTAAGGTGCGCCGCGGTGGAGCACGCTGACACCGCCCAACTGGCCGCGGTCGGCGGCGCGCTCGGCTCGGTCCTCGTCCTGCTGGCCCGCGGGCGGCTGACGCTGCTGGGCGGCCTGGCGCTGCTGGCACTCGCCGAGGCGGGCCTGGCGCTGTCGCTGGGCGACGCCTCGCTCAACAAGCTCACGAGCGCGGCCGGCGCCGCGGCCCTCGTGGCCGGCGTGCTGCTCGTGGCGGGAGCCGCCGCCCTGCTGGCCTGGCGACCGGCCCTGGTGCCCGCGGCGGTCCTGCTGGCAGCGCCGTTCCGGCCACCGCTCGAATTCTCCGGCTCGAACCGCTTCCTCGTGTCGATCGCGGAGGACGGACGGCTCGGCCGCCTGCTGCCGCTCTACTTCGTGCTCGCGGCCGCGGCGGTGGCGCTCGCCTGGCGCGCGCTGCGCGGCCGGCCGGTGCGCGCACTCCCCCCGATGCTGGCGCTGCCGGCGGCCGCGTTCTTCGCGCTCGCCTTCGTGTCGCTGCTGTGGGCGAGCGACATCGAGGCCGGCACCAACCTGCTGGCGTTCTTCACGCTGCCCTTCGTGGTCCTGCTGGCCACGGTCGCGCGCGCCGACTTCCCGGACTCCGTGCCGCGGGCGCTGGCGGTCATCGGGCTGAGCCTGGCCTCGCTGTTCGCCGTGGTCGGCCTGTGGCAGGTGGTGACCCACAAGCTGTTCTTCTACGCCCCCAACCTGGCGGTCTCGAACGCCAACACGGACTACTTCCGCGTGACCTCCCTGTTCGGAGATCCCAGCCTGTACGGGCGCCACGTGGTCCTCGGAATCGGCGTGGCGCTGTCGCTGCTGGTAACGAACCGCTGGCGCACGTGGCCGCTGATCGCCCTGACCGCGCTGATGTGGGCCGGGCTGCTGTTCTCCTACTCGCAGTCCAGCATGGCGGCGCTGCTGCTGGTCACGCTCGCGCTGGCCTTCGTCACCGGCGACCGGCGCGTGCGGAGGGCGGTGGGAGCGCTGGCACTGGTGGCCGCGCTGGCGGCCGTGGCCTTCGTCGCCAGGGAGGTGATCAACGGTGAGTCGCTGAATCACATCACCAGCGACCGCACCGAGCGCGTGCAGGACACCGCGCGCGTGATCGAGGAGGACCCGCTGATCGGCGTCGGTATCGGCGGTCAGCCGCGCGCCAGCCGCGAGCTGGTCGGCAGCGACCGCCCCACTCCCAACTTCGTCTCGCACACCACGCCGCTGACCGTGGCGGCGGAGCTGGGCCTGATCGGCGTGGCGCTGTACGTCTGGCTGCTCGCCGGAGGCGCGCGCCTGATCGAGCGGGTGCGCCGCCGCGATCAGGCGCTCGGGCTCGCCCTGGCCGCCTCCTTCGCCGCTCTGTTCGTGCACGCGCTCTTCTACAGCGGCTTCCTCGAGGACCCGATCACGTGGCTCGTGTTCGCGGTGGCCGCGGGCTGGCTCTCGTGGCACGAGGGCCAGCGGACGGCCGCCGAGCGGGCACGCCAACGGGCGGTCACGACCGCATGACGCGCGACGAGCGCCTCAGCCCCGCCGGCGCCTGGGCGCTGATCGGCGTCCTGTTCGCGCTGGTGGCGATCACCCTCCCGGAGCTCGGGTCCGACCCGTGGCACTTCCGGCCGGGGACGGTCGACCCCCAGGGTCCGCTGGCGCCACTGGTGCGGGCGGCCGGAGAGCACTGGGACCTCGGCATCCCGCGGGCGTGCTGCTTCCTCGCCGGCCTGCTGTGCGGGGCCGCGGCGACGCTGCTGATCGCGCGGCCGCGGGCCTGGTCGGGGCGCCTGGCCGTGGCGCTGATCCTGGCCGTTGGGCTGCTGCTCACCGCACCCGCCACGCTGCTCCAGCTGGGCCTGCGCGACTCCACCGCGCCCTGGTTCTTCACGAACGACTCGACCTACCAGATCGAGCAGGGCGGCGATCTGCTGCTGCACCTGGACAACCCCTACGGCCACGACTACCGCGAGTCCGGGCTGGAGCGCTTCTACACGCGCGACGGCAGCGTGTCGCAGCGTGTGCGCGACCGTGAGGTGGCGCTGGAGCACTTCGCGTACTTCCCCGGCACGATCGTCGTGGCCGCGGCCTGGCGCCTGCTCCCCTCCCCGCTCGACGACTACCGCCTGCTGATACTCGTCTGCAACCTGCTGATGCTCGCCGCAGCGCTCGCCTTCCGCGGCCCGCTGTCGGTGCGGCTCGCCCTCGGCGCGCTGCTGGTGTGCAGCCCGATAGCGGTGCGCTCGGCCTGGTTCGGCCAGAACGACGCGCCCAGCCTGCTGCTGCTGGTACTCGCGTTCGCGCTCGTCAGCCGCCGGCGCTTCGGCTGGGCCGCCGCGACCCTGGCCGGCGCGATCCTGCTCAAGCAGTTCGCGCTCGTGGGAGCACCGTTCCTGGCGGTGATGATGTGGAAGCTGGGCGCCGACCGGGACGAGCTGAAGCGAGCGGGATTCGTCTTCGCCGGGGTCCTGGCCGTTGTGATCCTGCCGTTCCTGATCGCCGACCCGGTGGCGTTCTACGAGGACACGATCAAGTACGGCGCGGGCACCTACCGGATCGTGGGCTACGGGCTGTCGGCGATGCTCGTGCGGACGGGCATCGTGGCCGACCGCGACGCCGCCTACCCGTTCGCGCTGATCGCGCTGCTCACGTGGGTCCCGCTCACGGCGTGGCTGCTGCTGGCGCAGCGACGCGCCGCCGAGGTCTGGATCGGCGCCGCCGGGCTGGCGATCTCGATCCTGTGGCTGATGTTCATCGGCCGGACGTTCAACAACTACTACCTCGTGTGGCCGATGACCGCGGCGGTCATCGCTGCGCTGCTCGCCGTGGCTCCAGCGCGTACTGGTGAGATTGCCCCGTGATGTAGATGCGCTTGTCGTCGGCCACCACCGGGTTCGCGTACTTGCCGTCGGGGAAGCGCCAGACGGTCTTCCCGTCGCGAGCCCTGACGGCGTAGGTCGAGTCCGGGCCGCGGGCCACCGCGCGCGCGGCCGCCGACCCGCAGCTGGAGCAGACCGAGTAGTACACGAGCCCGTCCATGACCGTGGGCGCCGCGTGCACGGCCCCGCGCGCGTCGATCCGCCAGATCGTGTCTCCGGTCGCGGCATCCAGCGCGTAGAACTTGCCGTCGTAGGTGCCGACGAACACGCGCCGGTCGGAGACCGCGGCCGCGCCGTAGATGTAGGTCCCGAGCGGCCGCGCCCAGAGCAGGTGACCGGTCTTCGCCCCGTAGACGTACATGGTCCCGTCGGTGTTGCCGAGGTAGACGCGCCCGTACGCGATCGTCGGCGTGGCGTACCAGAACTCGCGCGAGCCGAACTTCGACTGCGACTGGGCGCTCCACAGCAACCTGCCCGTGCGCGCGCTGAGCGCGTAGAGCGTGCCGCCGTCGGAGGCGATGTAGATGCGCCCCTTCCAGTAGGAGGCGGAGGTGTTGACCTGGTCGTCGGCCTGGAAGCTCCAGATCTGCCTGCCGGTGTCGGCGTCGATCGCGTGGACCTTGTGGTCCCACGCGCCGACGTAGAGGCGCCCGTTCTTGAGCAGCGGCGAGGACTCGATCGGCGCGGTCTTGAAGCGCCAGCGCTCGCGGCCGTTGTCGGCGTCCCACGCGACCAGGTAGCCGTTCGCCCCCGGCTGGTCCTGCAGGCACTCCACCGGATGCATGTACGACTGGTAGACGACGCCGATGCCGATCGTGGGCGACGAGGCGGCGCAGCGGCCCGTGTTCTTGCGCCACTCGACCCTGCCCGTCTTGGCGTCGAGCGCGAAGAACAGCCCCTTCTGCTGCGCCAGGTAGAGGCGCCCGTAGCCCACGCTCGGCGGGAACTCGAGTGTGTCGTGAGCGTCGACCTTCCAGAGCCGGCGGTACGGCGGCCGGTGGTCGTAGGGAGAGATGTGCTGGCGCGCGGCGTCGTAGCCGTAGGTCGGCCAGGGGCGCGGGTTGCGGTCGACCGGAGGCGCCGGCTTCGGGTCGTCCGTCGTCACGAACTCCTCGGTGGCCGACCCGCGCTTCTCGATCGGCTCCTTCTCCTTCTGGTAGGCGTACACGCCCACCGCCACCGCCAGGGCAGCGACTAACGCGGCGCCCACGATCAAGCGTCGTCTGGTCACCGGGGGCAGGCTAGCTACCGCCCCCGACCGCTCCGAGAGCTAGCGCCCGCCCTCGGCGAGCAGGCGCCAGATCCGCTTGGTCACGGCCGGCACCTCCACGCTCAGCGCCGACTCGTCCAGCTGGCGCGCCCACTGCGCGGTGCCCGTGCGGATCACGAAGCCGCCTCCCAGCCCGTAGGCCACGAACGCGGGCTGGTTGGGGTCGCGGCCCGCGCTGGCGATCGGGCGCGAGCCGGTGGGCAGGCGGCGCGACTGGTCGAACTCCGTGAAGTCCCCGATGAACGAATCGAGGCCGTCGAACAGCCCCAGCCCGTCCTCGAACACCGTCAGCGGCGCGCTGGCGGTGTGCAGCGGTGCCGTGCTCTCGCCGAACGCGTTCACGCCCAGACGCTGGGGATCGACCAGCCGGCCGTCCCCCACGCGTACCGTGCGCCGGAACGCGTCGGCGCCGAAAGAGGCCACCCGCAGGCCGTCGGCCACCTCGTCGCGCAGGCGCCGCAGCAGCGGCTCGGGCAGCCACAGCGCGCTGCCGGCGAAGGCCACCCCCGGCGCGTTGCCGAGCGCGGGCCCGTTGCCGCGCGCCAGCGACAGGTCGGTGGTGAGGTCGTAGGCGAGCCGCTCGCGATCGAGGTAGCGCAGCAGCGGCGCCACCTCAGCCCCGAAGCCCGGCGGCAGGCCGCCGCCCGCGAACGGCCGGTCCAGGCCGAGCGAGCGCGCCTTCGGGAAGGAGTCGGCGAAGCCGTCGAAGTCGTCGTCCACGGCGTTCAGGCCCTGCCACGAGATGGCGGGCAGCACCACCAGCGGCCGCGCGTGCTCGGCGGCGCGCTTGGACTGGGGCAGGCCGGCCACCGCGAGCGGCCAGACGGCCCGGTGCCGGCCCGCGCGCACGCGCACGAGGTAGACGCCGGTCTTGGTGCTGGACGGGATGCCGATGCGCAGGCGCCCGCCGATGCGCGAGCCGTGGCGGATCGGCTTGGGGTCGCCCAACCGGGAAACCGCGAAGTCGAGGCTGCGGTCGAACGGACCGGCCTCGAGCGTGGCCACCGAGCCTGCCGGCACCACCTCGAGCGGCCCGCGCAGCGTGAAGCTCCGCACCGACACGCCCGTGCGCGGCCGCGCCACCGCGGGCCGCGGGACGCTCGCCGGGGCCACCGCCAGGTTGCCCGCCTTGTCGCGCACGCTCACCGTGAACGCGTAGTCGCCGTCCGGCGCCGGCCCGGTCCTGGACTGGCCGATGGCCACCTCGCCGTGCCAGACGCCGGCGTTCCCCTCGCCGCGGAAGCGGCGCACCACGTGCGGCTTGGCGGCGTCGTCGGTGCGGAAGACGCGGAACTCCGGCGCCGAGTTCTTGGGGCCGCGGTAGCGGAGCGTGACCTCGGGGTGCTGCCCCGGCTCGCGCGGGGCGATCACGTTCGGCGCGGCCGAGACCAGCTCCACGCGCGGCGGGCGGCGATCCACGCGGATCTCCTTGGAGGAGTCGATCACGCGCCCCTCGTCGCGGCGCAGCACGCGCATCCGGTAGACGCCGTCCGGCACCGTCATCCCGTCGTTGTCGCGCCCGTCCCAGCGGAAGCGGTGCTTGGCGTCGCCGGCCAGCAGGCGGTCGTCCACCAGGCGGCGCACCTCGGTGCCCTCGCTGTTCATGATCGAGAACGTGACCTTCGCCGGCTCGGACAGGTCGAAGCCGACCTGGGTGGAGTCGCGGTAGTGGTCGCCGTTGGGCGAGAACTGCTTCGGCTTGGCCGCGAACCGGATCACGAGCGGGAACTCGCTCTTGAGCTGCTGGGTCACGAAGAAGGCCGCGATCGTCGCAACTACGAGCAGCGCGAACACCGCGCGAACGACGGGACGGGCCATGGTCGCCGGACCCTAGTGGTTGGGTAGGCGCGTCACAGGGCGGCGCGCACGGCGGCGATCGCCTGGTCGAGCTCGTCGTCGGCGAGGGTCCGCGGGTCGAGCAGCAGCTTGCCCTCCTTGATGCGGCCCACGAGCGGCGGATCGCCGGAGCGCAGGGTGGCCGCGAGCGCGTCGGCACCGGCCGAGCCCGGGTCGATCGCCACGACCGGGCCGGGCAGCTCCAGCAGCGGCAGCGTGCCGCCCCCCACCCGCGCCACTCCCTCCACCACGATGCCTCCCGTGCCGGCCGCGAGCTGCTCCGCGCGGCTGGCCAGCAGCTCCGGATCGGCGTCGAGCATGGCCAGCACGGGCAGCTCGCGGCGCGCCAGCTCGGGATCGCGGTGGAGCATCAGCGTGGCCTCGAGCGCCGCCAGCGACAGCTTGTCGATCCGCACCGCGCGGGCCAGCGGATGGGCGCGGCAGGCGTCCACCGCTGCGCGGGTGCCCACGAGCAGGCCTGCCTGCGGCCCACCCAGCAGCTTGTCGCCGGAGAACGCCGTGAGCGCCGCGCCCGCGCTCACCGACCGGCGTACCGGCGGCTCGCCCGCGAGCGGCTCCAGGTCGTCGCCGAGCGCGCCGGAGCCCACGTCGTCGATCACCGGCGGCCCGAGCGCCACCAGCTCCTCGATCTCCACCTCCTCCACGAACCCGACGGTCCGGAAGTTCGACTGGTGGGCGCGGAGCACAGCCGCCGTGTCCGGGCCGATCGCCGCGCGGTAGTCCTGTAGGCGCGTGCGGTTGGTCGTGCCGACCTCCACGAGCCGGGCGCCCATCTGCTCGACGACCTCAGGGATCCGGAACGCTCCTCCGATCTCCACCAGCTGGCCGCGCGACACCACGACCTCGCGCCCGCGGCCGGCCAGCGCGGCCACCGCCAGCAGGACCGCCGCCGCGCAGTTGTTCACGGCGATCGCCGCCTCGGCGCCGGTCAGCTCGGACGCGACCGCCTCCACGTGGTCGTGGCGCGAGCCGCGCTCGCCGCTGCCGAGGTCGTATTCGAGGTTCGAGTAGCCGGCCGCGACCGCGGCCACCGCGCGGCGCGCCTCGA
>JAXDIH010000176.1:0-7158 GCA_034664105.1 Thermoleophilaceae bacterium | reverse complement strand
CTTCGAGCGCACGGGCATGCCGGCGTTCGGCCCGATCGGCGCCCATGCCTCCAGCGACGAGCCGCACGCCGGCTTCAAGGTCTTCGTCGTCAACGACGACCGCAAGGGGCTCGCCTGGATGATCGTGTTGCACCAGGGGTCCGGGTCACCGCGGCGCGGCACCGTGCGCTTCCACTCGCTCGAGACCTGGCTGTTCACGCAAAAGGGGCGCCGGCTCGCGGCTCACACTCGCCAGATGGCCGACTTCGGTGCCGCGATCCCGAACTGCCCCGAGGCGCAGCTCGCTCCCAGCATGCGGCTGCTGCCCAGCCCGGCGTGCAAGTCGGTCTACGAGGAGTGGGATACCGCCGTGGATGTCGGCGGCGCCCTGCGCGCGAATCCGGGCTTTGGGATCGACAACGCGATCACGCAGTTCGACCCCACCAGTCCCGACCGGATCGTCTTCAACAAGGGCTTCGCCTGCGGCCCGCACGACCCGGCCGGCTGGGACTCCTACTGCAAGGGCGACAAGCGCACGGTGTTCCACCCGCAGTGGGTGGTGCGCAACGAGGGCAGCTCGCGCTTCCGCACCGACGCCTACGGCCGCCGCGCCCCCGCCGGGTTCCTGCAGGTGGTCTCGCGCCGGCTGCGCATCGACCAGTCCGAGGAGTGCTGCGGGGCCGAGAACGCCTTCATCATGGAGCGCCCCAGCGACGGCGGCATCTACCGAGCCGGCCGCGGGCTGAACTCGAGCAACTTCGAGTTCCCCGGCTACTGCGTGCTGCGCTCGAACTAGCTCGGTCGCTTGGCATCGTCGTCCGGCGGCCGCGCCCCTGGGTCGATGCGGTTGACATTCCCCCGCAGCTGGATCGAAGGGGAAGAGCCGAGTCCCGCGCCGACCAACGCCAGCGTGGCCAACACCCAGGCGGCGGCAACGAGCAGCGCGGGACCGAAGAGCGTCACCAGGACCAGGGCCACCAGTGCGGCCAGCACGACCCAGCCGCGTTTGCTGAGGCGCATCTCACGACCGTAGCCTCCCGGCCTCGGCGTCGCTGCCCGCGTAGGCTCCGCGGCCAATGCAGCTCCTCTACCCCGCCTGCCGCCCCACTTCGCCGGAGGAGCTCACCTCGGGCCTGCGCCTTGGCGAGCGGGCGCCCTCCGACCGGCCCTACCTCGTCCTGAACATGGTGTCCTCGCTCGACGGCAAGGCCACGATCGACTGGCGCACCAAGGGCCTCTCGACGCAGCTCGACCGCGAGGTCTTCCACCGGCTGCGCACCCAGGGCGACGCCGTCATGATCGGCGCCGGCACCGTGCGGGCCGAGCGCTACGGCCGCATGGCCAAGTCGGACGAGCTGCGCGACGCTCGCGAGCAGGAGGGCCTCGCTCGCGATCCGCTCGCCGTGGTCGTGAGCGCGCGTCTCGACCTGCCCTCTGACCTGCCCCTGCTCAACGAGCCCGAGCAGCGCGTGGTGATCGCCACCGGCTCCGATGCCAGCCTGCCGGGCGCCGGGGAGCAGGTCGACTACGAGCGCACCGGCGCCGACCTGCCCCTGCTGATGGCCCGCCTGCGCCAGGAGCACGGCATCCGCTCGGTCGTGTGCGAGGGCGGCCCCACGCTCAACTCCTACCTGCTCGCGGCGGGTCTGGTCGACGAGCTCTGGCTCACACTCAACCCCAAGCTGGCCGGCGGTGCCGCGGCGCTCACGATCGTGGCGGGACGCGAGCTGGTCGAGCCGGTGGACCTCGAGCCGATCTCGATCGCCGAGGGCGGCGGCGACCTGTTCACGCGCTGGCGCGTTAAGAGCTGAGCCTGCGCAGCCGGCGCGCCGGCTGCTTGGCGAACAGCGCGGCTGAGCGAACAGCGCGGCTGAGAAAACCCCTGCAATTGCCGCTCCGGAGCGGGGCGCCTGCTATCAATGGACCGCCTGATGGCTTCCGCTTCCCCGCAAGCGCAAAAGGACGGCGCGCGCCCGCCCGCCCCGCGCGCTGACATCCCCGTAGTCGACTTCCGGGACGTGACCAAGGTCTACGACGGCGGTTCCGTCGGCCTCGAGAGCGCCACGATGAAGATCGGCCGCGGCGAGTTCGTCTTCCTCGTCGGCCCGACCGGCTGCGGCAAGTCGACCTGCATCCGCCTGCTCATGAAGGAGCTGGAGCCGAGCAAGGGCGAGATCGACATCGCCGGCAAGACACTCGGCGAGATCCCGCGCTCGCGCGTGCCCTACCTGCGCCGCAACATCGGAACGGTCTTCCAGGACTACAAGCTGCTGCCGAACCGCACCGTGTACGACAACGTGGCCTACTCGCTCCAGGTGATCGGCGAGTCGCGCGAGGAGATCCGCCGCAAGGTGCCGGACATCCTGCGCATGGTCGGCCTGTCCACGAAGCTGCACAACGTGCCGGACGAGCTGTCGGGCGGCGAGCAGCAGCGCGTCTCGATCGCCCGCGCGTTCGTCAACCACCCGCCGTTGCTGCTGGCCGACGAGCCCACCGGCAACCTCGACCCCGAGACGTCGATCGGGATCATGCAGCTGATCTACCGCATCAACCGCACCGGTACGACCGTGATCGTGGCCACCCACGACAAGGAGATGGTCGACAAGATGCGCCGCCGCGTGGTCGAGCTGCGCGAGGGCCGCATCGTGCGCGACGAGCAGTCCGGCCTCTACCGGCCCGACGAGTCGACCACCGAGTTCGCGATCCGCCTGCGCGGCGAGCTGGGCGTCGGCGCGGAAGGCCACCCCAACTGATGCCCTTCGGCTTCTTCCTCAGAGAGGCCCTTCGCGGCCTGCGGCGCAGCTCGGCGCCCGCCCTGGCGGCGCTGCTCACCGTGGTGATCACAGCGCTGGTGCTGGGCGTATTCATCCCGATCGTCCAGGCCACCACCGGCACCGCGAACGAGGTGCGCAACCGCGTCGTCGTCGACGTCTACCTCCAGGACGCCGCCACCGAGGCCGACCGCATCGAGGTGCAGCGCTCCCTCGAGGGCACTGCCGGCGTGAAGTCGGTCGAGTACATCTCCAAGGACCAGGCGCTCAGGGAGCTCGGCCGCAAGGTCAACGACGCCCAGGCGAAGATCGACCTGCTCGGCGCCAACCCGCTGCCGAGCCTGTTCCGCGTGACCCCCGACAACCCGGACGAGCTGAAGGCGATCGTCGCCCAGATCGCGCCCGGTGGCACCCCGCGGCTCAGCGCGATCGACGAGGTCCGCAACCGCGAGAGCGACACCGGCAAGATCCTCTCCGCCACCGCCCTCGTGAAGGGCCTCGGCGCGGTCATGGCGATCCTGCTCGTGCTGGCCTCGATCGCGCTGATCGCCAACACGATCCGCCTGTCGGTGTTCGCGCGCAGGCGCGAGGTGGAGGTGATGAAGCTGGTGGGCGCCACCAACTGGTTCATCCGCTGGCCGTTCGTGATCGAGGGCGTGATCGTCGGCTTCATGGGCGGAGTGCTGTCGGTGCTGCTGCTGGCCATCGCGAAGACGACGGTCGTGGATCCGCTCTCCGACCGCTTCCAGCTGCTCGCCGCGCCCGACACGATCGACTTCCCGCTGCTGGTGGTGCTGCTGCTGTTCGCGTGCGTCGCCGTCTCGTCGATCGGCAGCGGCATCACGCTGCGCCGCTTCCTGCGGGTTTAGCGGCCCCTTAGAACCGCCTAAGTACCCTCACTACTCGTGAGGAACGCCTCCGTCGTCATCGCCTGCATGCTGCTCGCGCTCGTTGGCGGCATCTATCTCGGCGGTCACCCGAGCACGCTGCCCGGGCCCGTGCGCGACGCCTTCGTGGAGGAGGATCGCGCGCTCCGCTCGGAGGTCGTCAAGACGATCGAGGACAACTTCTACAAGCCCGTCGACGAGTCGAAGCTCGACGACGCCGCGCTGAAGGGCATCGTCGACTCGCTCGAGGACCCGTACTCCCATTACCTCACGCCCAAGGAGGCGAAGGCCTTCCAGGAGTCCGTGTCCGGCGCGTTCGAGGGCGTGGGGATGAGCGTGGAGAAGGACAGCCGCGGGCTGCGCGTGCTGAACGTGTTCGACGGCTCGCCCGCGCAGGAGGCCGGCATCCGCAAGCAGGATCTGATCCTGTCGGTCGACGGCCGCTCCATCGCCGGGCTCAGCAGCGACCTCGCCACCGGCCGCATCAAGGGCCCGGCGGGCACGAAGGTCTCGCTGGAGGTCTTCACCCCCGGGGGCTCCGACCCGCGCACGCTGAGCGTGAAGCGCGAGCGCATCCACGTGCCGGTCGCCACCGGCCGCGTGGTCCAGCGCGCCGGCCACCGGATCGGCGTGGTCAAGCTGCAGGGGTTCAGCTCGGGCGCGCACGGGCTGCTGCGTCAACGGGTGAACAAGGTGCTCGGCCAGGGCGCTCAGGGGATCGTGCTCGACCTGCGCGGCAACGGCGGCGGCCTGCTCTCCGAGGCCGTGCTCGTGTCGAGCATCTTCATCGAGGACGGCAAGATCGTGTCCGTACGCGGCCGCGCACGGCCCGAGCGGACCGAGGACGCCCAGGGCGACGCCATCGACGAGAACATCCCCGTGACGGTGCTCGTGGACGGCGGCAGCGCGAGCGCCTCGGAGATCGTGACCGGAGCGCTGCGCGACCGCGGGCGCGCCACCGTGGTTGGAACGAACACGTTCGGGAAGGGGTTGGTCCAAGAGGTCGAGCCGCTCTCGAACGGCGGCTACCTGGACCTGACCGTCGCGAACTACTACCTCCCGGGGGGCAGGACGATCTCCACCAAGGGGCTGAAGCCGCAGGTGAAGGCAGTCGACAAGCCGCGCACCAAGCGCGACGAGGCGCTACCCGTGGCGCTCGACACCCTGCTCGGCAAGCTGTGAGCGCGGCGGTCCGCGGCCGCCCGGCCCGGCGCCTCGATCAACCGCTTGTCGCGGTGCTGGAGAAGCGCGGCCGCTTCCTCGTGGCCGAGCCGCTCTTCGGCCCGGGACCGCGCACCGCGGTAGAGCGCGGCGGGGCCGGCCCCGGCGACCTGGTCCTGGTCGGCTCCGGCAAGCGCGGCGCGCGCGTGCTGCGGCGGCTGGGCCGCCCCGACGTCGCGCGCGACGTGCTCGAGGGCCTGATGCTCGATCGCGGCCTGCGCCGCTCGTACGCCCGTGCCGCGACGGGGGAGGCCGAGACCGCCGCCGAGGAGCCCTACGCCGCCGACGCCCGCGTGGACCTGACCGAGCTGCCGACGTTCACGATCGATCCCGTCGACGCCAAGGACTTCGACGACGCCATCTCGGCTCGCCGCGAGGACGGCCACGTGCGCGTCTGGGTGCACATCGCCGACGTGACCGCGTACGTGCGCCCGGGCGGGGCGCTCGACCGCGAGGCCCAGCGCCGCGGCACCAGCGTCTACGTGCCCGGCGCCGTCGAGCCGATGCTGCCGGAGGTACTCTCGAACCGCGCCGCGTCGCTGCGGCCGGGCGAGGAGAAGCTCGCCGTGACCGTCGAGATGGAGATTCACGGCACGGAGGTGCGCAGCGTGTCGTTCCACCGCTCGCGCGTGCGCAGCGACCGCTGCCTCACCTACGCCGAGGTGGACGAGATCTTCGCCGGCCGCGCCCGCGCCGAGGAGCCTTGGGCGGCGCCGCTCGAGGCCAGCCGCGAGGTCGCCCGGGCGCTGGCGGCCAGGCGCGAGTCGGTCGAGATCGGCAGCCCGGAGCCGAGCTTCGACTTCGACTCCGAGGGCCACGTCACCGGGGTCCGCTACGAGAAGCAGACCGAGTCGCACAAGCTGATCGAGCAGCTGATGATCCTGGCCAACGAGCAGGTGGCCGGCTACCTCGCCGACCACCGGCTGCCCACGCTCTATCGAGTGCACGAGCCGCCCGATCCGCCCGCGGTCGCGTTCCTGTGCCAGCAGCTCGCCGACCTCGACATCCCCACGCCGCCGGTGCCGAAGCACATGTCCCCGCAGCAGGCGGCCGAGGTGGCCGCGGAGGCGTCGCGCATCGTGGCCCGCGAGGCCGGCGATCGGCTGGCGTTCGGGGTGCTCGTGCTGCGCGCGCTCAAGCAGGCTTGTTACTCCCCCGCGAACCGTGGCCACGCCGGCCTCGGGAGCCCCCGCTACTGCCACTTCACCTCGCCGATCCGGCGCTACCCGGACGTGGTCGCGCACCGGGCGCTGCTGCAGGGTCTCGGCATCGACCAGACCGCCACGCCGGGGCACGAGCTGGAGGAGGTCGGCGTGAACTCGTCCGCGACGGAGCGCGACGCGATGAAGATCGAGCGGACCGCTGACGACATCTGCCTGGCCTTCCTGCTCGAGCGACACCTCGCCGAGCACCGAGATGCGGCCTTCGAGGGCGAGGTGGTCGGCCTGATCGAGAAGGGTGCTTTCGTGCGCTTCGGCGACGACGGCTTCGAGGGTCTGCTGCCGAGCCGCCGCCTGCACGGCTGGTGGACCCTCAACGAGCTCGGCACGGCGCTCGAGCATGAGGGCTCCGGGCGCCGGCTGCGCCTCGGCGACAGCGTCGAGGTGGCGGTCGATCGGGTCGAGATACCGCGCGGGCGCGTCGACCTCTCGCCCGCGGATGCATACTCGTAGCTGCTCATGGCTAAGAAGCGCAAGCGCAAGGCGGCAGCCGGCGACGTGGCCACCAACCGCCAGGCCGCCTACCGGTACAACCTGCTCGAGAAGCTCGAGGCCGGGATAGTGCTGCAGGGATCAGAGGTGAAGTCGCTGCGGAACGGCTCCGTGCAGCTGAAGGATGCCTACGCCGAGGTGCGCGACGGCGAGGTCTGGCTGCGCAACATGCACATCGCGCCCTACGAGCCGGCGCGCGAGGGCCACGACCCCGAGCGCCCGCGCAAGCTGCTGCTGCACCGCCGCGAGATCGAGCGCCTGACCGGCAAGACGGCGGAGAAGGGGCTGACGATCGTACCCACGCGCGTCTACTTCAAGGGACCCCGCGCCAAGGTCGAGCTGGCCGTGGCGAAGGGCAAGGAGATGCACGACAAGCGGCGCTCGATCAAGGAGCGCGACCAGAAGCGCGAGATGGACCGTGCGCTCAGCGAGCGCTAGCTCCCCGAGCTGCCGTTCGAGGTCCCGTTGGAGGTCACCTCGATGCGGCGCGGGCGAGTCTGCTCCGGCTTGGGGATTTGAATCCGCAGGACGCCGTCGTCCAGCGTGGCCTCGACGTTCTCCGGATCGGTCTGACCCGGCAGCGCGACG
>JAXDIH010000140.1:0-3086 GCA_034664105.1 Thermoleophilaceae bacterium | reverse complement strand
CCGCCGCGCCCGCTTGGCCGCCAGCTCCGCCCGGGCCGCCTCCAGGTTCGTCCCGCAGATCGCACAGCCGGCCGCGAAGGGGCTTACCGGCTCCCCGCAGCTGGGGCACTTGCTGATCGCCCGCGGCACGCCACCACCCTACGGCGCGGAGCCCAGCGAGCACGGCGGCTGCCCGCTGGTAGAGCGGTCGGCCGGCTCCGGGCGACACCAGCCCACCAGCCGTGGGAACTCTCCCCTGCGCGGCTCGTGCCCGCCCGCGAACGCCTTGCGGATCCGCTTCACCGATTCCACTCCCACTGCCCCCTGGGGCGGGACGAACCACCACTGATCGGCTGCCGGCACGCCCACCGCCAGCACCGAGCCGTCGATCGACCACGTCACGCCGTCGAGAGCACCATCGGTCGAGAGCCGCGACCGCGGCGGCGCCGCCCGGCCCAGCCTCATCACCAGCAGCCGGCTGACCGACCCGCGCCTCGAGATCAGCGCCAGCCGCCGGCCCCCGGGTGCGAGCGCAGAGCCGGTCACAGTGGCGCCCGCGGGCAGCTCCACCACCCGCAGCAGCGCCCCGCCTGGTCCGTGGACCCGCACGGAGTGCTCGGTGACCGTCAACAGCCGCCGGCCACCCTCGGCCCACCAGATCTCGCGCGCAGGCGGCCCCGCCGGCGTCTGCCCGAGCACCCGACCGCCGTCCACCGCGACGATCCGCACCCGCGCGCCAGCCGCGAAGGCCAGCACCTGCTCGGCCGGCTCGGCCAGCGGCTTCCATGCCGGCGGCGCATCCCCGACTCCGCGCGCTATCCGCCAGTCCCGGGCGTCGTTGCCCCAGACCACCCGCAGCTCGGACCCGCTTCGATAAGCGATCCGGTACCCGTCCGGCGACCAGCGCGGCACGCTCACGCGGCCCGCCGCCGGCCGCGTCCAGCGCTCGGTGCCCTGCGGATCCAGCGCGACCAGCTCGTGGCCGCGGGCGCCCGCGACGAACAGGCCGTTGGGCGACCAGGTCGCGTCGCTGAAGGCGCCGAGCTGGCGCTGAGCCACGTCATCGCTCACGACCCACGCGCTGCCGTCGGCCATCACCAGCAGCCGGCCCGGGGCGGGCAACGCCGACAGCGATGACAGCGAGGAATGCGTGACCTTCGGAGCCGGGCTGACCACGTCGTCGATCCAGCCGCCCATCTTGGCCCCCGCGGGCGTGAGGGCCAGCGCCGCTGCCACCACCGCCCCAACGGCGACAAGAGCGAGGCGCATGCGCCCGCGACCCGTCCGGACCGGCGAGCGCGCCGCGTGCGCGGCCCGCACCACAGCCCACGCGCGGCGCTCGGCATCGGCGGAGCGCGGCGGGCGACTCGCCGCGAGCTCGCGGTGCAGGCGGTGCTCGAAGCGCCGGCTCACGCCCGCTCCTCCTCGAGCTGCGCCGCCAGCCGGTCCAGCGCCCGGCGCAGCCGCGAGTTCACCGTGCCGCGCGGCACCTCCAGCAGGTCGGCGATCTCGCCGGGCGTGTACTCGAGCAGGTGGCGCAGTACGACCGCGGCGCGCTGGTCGGGGTCGAGCGCGGCCAGCGCGGCAACGACCTCGTCGGACCAGGCCAGCCCGCGCTCGGGCGGTGCCTCGCTCTCGACCGGCTCGGCCACCTCGCGCCGCAGCGCCCGCGCGCGCGACCAGTCGATGGCGCGGTTCACGACGATGCGGTGCAGCCACGGCCCGAACGGGCGGTGCCTGTCGAAGCGGTCGAGCGCCCGGATCGCCGCCAGGAACGCCTCCTGGGCGATGTCCTCGGCGGCCGCCGCGTCGTGGACGATCAGGAAGGCCGCCCGATGCGCCGGCGCCCAGTGCGCCCGGAACAGCGCCTCCATCCCCTCGTGCGACCCGGCCTGAGCCGCCCGCACCCACGCGCGCTCGCGCCGGCGTGACGGCCGTGCGAGCTCCGCCGGCCCGAGCCGGGCGGCCGTCAGCTCGATTGTGGATGCGCGCGCCAGTGCAGAAGTCATCCTCGCCCCTGCACCCCCTACGGGCAAGGCGCGCCCGGAGGTCCCGCGTGCCTACGCGAGCAGCGCTTCGGCCTCGGCCAGGTCCTCCACCGTGTTCACGCTGCGCACCAGCGCCGGCGGCAGCGCCACCCGCACCGGATCGAGCGCCTCGACCGTGCGCGTCAGCGGGGCGTCCGCCGGGGCGGCGCGCAACACCTCGAGCGCGGCCGGCGCGTACAGGCCGAAGGTCGGCTGCAGCACCCCGCCCGCCGTGGCCACCACGGCGGCGGTCGCACCGGCGCCCTGCATCAGCGTGCGGCAGGCGTCCGCGGTCACGAACGGCATGTCCGCGGCGCACACCAGCACCGGCCCGCCTGCTGTGACCAGCGCGTGCACGATCCCGGTGAGCGGATGGCGCGGCTGATCGGGCTCGTCCCAGCGCTCGGTGCCCGGCAGGTCGGGGAGCTCGGTGTCCGGCTTGCACACGACCGCCACGCGCTCGCAGACTGCGGCGAGCGCCTCCGCCGGATAGGCGGCAAGCGGCCGGCCGGCCAGCAGCGCGGCCGGCTTGGAGCCGGCGCCGAGCCGGCTCCCGGAGCCTCCAGCCAGTAGCGCACCGATCACGGCGGGGCAGGCTAGCGACGCGGTAGGCTCGCCAGCCGTGGGCCTGGGCGCGTTCATCGGAGTCGGCAGGTCCCTGGAGACGGCGCTGCAGCGCGTGGAGCTGGCCGAGCGGCTCGGCTACGAGTCGGCCTACGTCACCCATATCGCGTCGCGCGACTCGGTCACCACGCTGACCGCCTACGCCTGCCGCAGCCAGCGCCTGCTGCTCGGCACGGGCGTGATGCCCATCTACAGCCGCACGCCCGTCGCCACCGCGCAGTCCTTCGCCACGCTCGACGAGTTCTCCGGCGGGCGCGCGATCATCGGGCTGGGCGTGTCGCACAAGCCGGTCGTCGAGGCCTGGTACGGCCAGCAGATCGAGAAGCCGCTGGCCGAGACGCGCGAGTACGTCGGCGTCGTGCGCGCGATCCTGCGCGGCGAGGACCCGCCGCAGGGCGAGTACTTCGGCTCGTCGTTTCACTTCATGGGCTTCGAGCCGCGCCCCGACATCCCGAT
>JAXDIH010000113.1:0-7877 GCA_034664105.1 Thermoleophilaceae bacterium | reverse complement strand
CCCGGGCGCGTGTACAGCTGGGAGCGTGCTCGCGTCTGATGTCAGCTCCATCGAGCGGGGTCGACGCGCAGGAGATCGACCTCGCAGCAACATCCCTGCGTGAGCTCAACTCCGCGTTGCACGCCGTCGGCGACGACGGTCCGCGCCGCTGGCGGGTTCTGAACCCGGCCGGCATGCACGCGCTGGCGGCCGGCGTCGACGCCCCGATCGAGGTCGACATCGAGGGCCACGCGGGCTACTACTGCGCCGGCATGAACAAGCTGGCGACCGTGCGGGTGCACGGCAACGCCGGCGTCGGCGTGGCCGAGAACATCATGTCCGGCAGCGTGATCGTGGAGGGCAACGCCAGCCAGTCGGCCGCCGCGACCGGTCGCGGCGGGCTCGTCTCGATCCGCGGCGACGCCTCGGCCCGCTGCGGCATCTCGATGAAGGGCGTGGACATCGTCGTGCGCGGCTCGGTTGGCCACATGAGCGCGTTCATGGCCCAGAAGGGCCGCCTGGTCGTCTGCGGCGACGCGGGCGAGGCGCTCGGCGACTCCATCTACGAGGCGCGGCTGTACGTGCGCGGCACGGTGGCCGCCCTCGGGGCCGACTGCATCGAGAAGGAAATGCGCGACGAGCACAAGGCCGAGCTGGGCGAGCTGCTCGAGCTGGCCGAGGTGGATGGCTGCGACCCATCCGACTTCCGCCGCTACGGGTCGGCCCGCCGGCTCTACAACTTCAACGTCGACAACGCGGGCGAGTACTGATGAGCGGCTGGAAGCCAGGCCTGCGCGAGTCGGCGCTGTTCGACCGCGACACGATCCACGAGATCCAGCGCGCCGCGCGCGAGGGCATCTACGACATCCGCGGCTTCGGCGCGAAGCGCAAGGTGCCGCACTTCGACGACCTGCTCTTCCTCGGGGCGAGCATGTCGCGCTACCCGCTCGAGGGCTACCGCGAGCGCTGCGACACCGACGTCACGGTGGGCGCGCGGCACGCCTCCCAGCCGCTCCACCTCGACATCCCGATCACGATCGCGGGCATGAGCTTCGGAGCGCTCTCGGCGCCGGCCAAGGAGGCGCTCGGGCGCGGCGCCAGCGAGCTCGGCACCAGCACCACGACGGGCGACGGGGGGATGACTCCCGAGGAGCGCGAGCACTCCAAGATGCTCGTCTACCAGCTGCTGCCGTCGCGCTACGGGATGAACCCGGACGACCTGCGCAGGGCGGACGCCATCGAGATCGTGGTCGGGCAGGGCGCCAAGCCTGGCGGCGGCGGGATGCTGCTGGGGCAGAAGATCTCGGACCGCGTGGCGGGCATGCGGGACCTGCCCAAGGGGATCGACCAGCGGAGCGCCTGCCGGCACCCGGACTGGACCGGACCGGACGACCTCGAGATCAAGATCCACGAGCTGCGCGAGATCACCGACTGGCAGAAGCCGATCTTCATCAAGGTCGGGGCCACGCGCCCGTACTTCGACGTCGCGCTGGCGGTCAAGTCCGGCGCCGACGCCGTGGTGCTCGACGGCATGCAGGGCGGCACGGCCGCCACCCAGGACGTGTTCATCGAGCACGTCGGGATCCCGACTCTGGCTGCGATTCGCCCGGCCGTGGAGGCGCTGCAGGACCTCGACGTCCACCGCGAGGTGCAGCTGATCGTCTCCGGCGGCATCCGCTCCGGTGCCGACGTGGCCAAGGCGATGGCGCTCGGCGCCGACGCCGTCTCGATCGGCGTCGCGGCGCTGATCGCCCTAGGCGACAACGCGCCCGAGCTGGACGCCGAGTACGCCGAGATCGGATCGGCGGCGGGCTTCTACGACGACTGGCACGAGGGCCGCGACCCGTCCGGCATCTCGACGCAGGACGAGGAGCTGGCGGCGCGCTTCGACCCCGAGCTGGGCGGGCGCCGGCTGGCCAACTACCTGCGCACGATGGTCCTCGAGGCGCAGACGCTGGCGCGCGCCTGCGGCAAGTCCCACCTGCACAACCTCGAGCCGGAGGACCTGGTCGCGCTCACCCTCGAGGCGAGCGCGATGGCGCGCGTGCCGCTGGCGGGAACGACCTGGGTGCCGGGCTCATGACCTGCCCGCGACCGGCCAGCGTGCCGCAGGGGGCCGGGGGCGTGAGCCCCGCGAGCCGCCACCAGCCGGCCAGCGTGCCGCGGGGGGCCGGGGGCGCGAGCCCCCGGATGGACTCCTCAGAACACCACGGTCGTGTTGCCGCTCACCAGCACCCTGTCCTCGCAGTGCCAGCGCACGGCGCGCGCGAGCACGGTGCGCTCGATGTCGGCGCCCAGGCGGATCAGGGCATCGACGTCGTCGCGGTGCGACACGCGGATCACGTCCTGCTCGATGATCGGCCCCTGGTCCAGGTCTTCGGTGACGTAGTGACCGGTCGCCCCGATCAGCTTGACGCCGCGCTCTTTGGCTCGCTCGTACGGTCCGGCCCCCGCGAAGGCGGGCAGGAACGAGTGATGGATGTTGATCACCGGCGCGCCGACGGCCGCGAGGAAGTCGCCGGACAGGATCTGCATGTAGCGGGCGAGCACGACGAGGTCGAAGTTCATCCGGAGCAGCTCGAGCTGGCGCTGCTCGGCCTCCCGCTTGGTGTCCTTGGTGACCGGGATGTGCTCGAACGGCACGTCGAACTGGGCCACGGCCTCGGCGAGGTCGGCGTGGTTGGAGATCACCAGCCCGATGTCGATGTCGAGCTCGCCGCGGCGCGCGCGCCAGAGGATGTCGAGCAGGCAGTGGTCCTGGCGGGAGACCATCAGCGCCACGCGCTTGGGGCGCGAGGCGTCCACCAGGCTCCACGTCATGTCGAACGGCTGCGCCACCTGCTCCGCGAAGCCCTGTCGCAGCTCCTCGCCGGCCGCCGCCAGGCCGCGCATGTGGAAGACCATTCTCAGGAAGAACGTGCCCTGCTCGGGGTCCGTGGAGTACTGGTCCGACTGCGCGATGTTGGCTCCGTGCAGGTAGAGGAAGCGCGACACCGCGGCGACGATGCCCGGCCGGTCCTCGCATCGGACAAGCAGGCGTCCGGTATCCACGCTTTGGGTGTCGGTCATTTGCTCCCTTGGACAAATTTGTTTACAGTGGCCCGCTAGTCGAGACCGTACCGTGTCCTACGTACTGACCTGTCCCAACTGCGGCCCGCGCGAGGTCACCGACTTCAGCTTCGGTGGGGAAGTGAACCCTCGTCCGAAGTCCACGCCGTCGGTCCGCGAGCTGGGCGCCTACAACTACTTCCGCGACAACGTGGCGGGTGTGCAGCGCGAGTGGTGGTTCCACCGCTCCGGCTGCGGCGAGTGGTTCCTCGCGGAGCGCGACACGCGCAACAACCACGTATTGCTGACCGAGTTGCCGGGGGGTAAGGCATGACACGACTACCACCGAGCGACGGCGAGCGGATCGACCGCGACAGCGACGTGACGTTCACCTTCGACGGCAAGCAGGTCTCCGGCCTCGAGGGCGACACGATCGGATCGGCGCTGTTCGCCTCCGGCCAGCGCACGTTCTCGCGCAGCTTCAAGTACCACCGCCCGCGCGGGCTGATGTGCTGCGCCGGGCAGTGCCCCAACTGCATGGTCGCCGTCGACGGCGCGCCGGGCGTGCGCGCCTGCACGGAGCCGCTGCGCGAGGGCATGAAGGTCGAGCACATGAACGCCTCGCCCTCGCTCAACTTCGACGTGATGCGGGCGACGGACCTGTTCGGCGGGCCCTTCACGCCGCCCGGCTTCTACTACAAGACGTTCATCCGGCCGCGCCGCTTCTGGCCGCTCTACGAGAAGATCCTGCGCCACGCGGCCGGCCTCGGCAAGATCGCGCGCAGCCAGCCGGAGCGCGAGTGGCAGACCGAGTACCGGCGCCGCCACGCCGACGTGCTGGTGGTCGGCGGAGGCGCGGCCGGACTGCGCGCCGCGATCGCCGCGGCCGAGCTGGGCGCCGATGTCGTGCTCTGCGACGAGGGCCCCGAGCCGGGCGGACGGCTGCTGGCCGAGGGTGCGCACGAGCACGCCCGCGAGCTGGCGGAGCGGGCGCGCGCGGCGGGCGTGGAGATCCTTACGAGTGCCCCCGCGCTGGGCGCCTTCGACGGGCTCATCCCGGTGTGGCAGGGCGACACGCTTCACCAGATCCGAGCGGGCCGCGTGGTGTACGCCACCGGTGCGGTCGAGCAGCCGCTGCTCTTCCCCGGCAACGACCTTCCCGGCGTGATGCTCTCGGGCGGCGCCCGCCGCCTGGCCGCGCTGTACGCGGTGAGCCCGGGCAGCCGAGCCGTGGTGGCCGCCGTCTGCGACCGCGGCCTCGAGGCCGCGATCGCCCTCATGGACGCCGGCGTGGAGCTGGCCGCCGTGGCCGACCTGCGCAACAACGGCAGCACGCCGCCGCTGAACGAGCTGATGCGCCGCGGGGTCCGCCCGCTGCGGGGCGCCACCGTGGTGCAGGCCACCGGCCGCGGCCGCGTTCGCCGTGTGGTGCTGGCGCCGCAGGGCGGCGAGGGCGACGAGGTCACCGTGGACTGCGACCTGCTGGTGGTCTCGGGCGGCAGCGCGCCAGCCACCTCGCTGCTGCTGCAGGGCGGCGCCCGTACCGGCTACAACCGCCAGACCGGGGTCTTCGCGCTCGAGGAGCTGCCGGACGGCATGTACGCCGCCGGAGAGGTCGCCGCGAAGGGCGCCCTGGACGTGGCCGAGCGCTCCGGCGAGATCGCCGGCCGCCAGGCCGCGCACTCGCTCGGGTTCGGCGACGCCGACTCGCACGCCCGCGTGGAGGCGGAGCGCAAGCAGCTGGCGAACGGGAACGGTCAGCCGCCGGCGGTTGCGGTGCCGCAGCCGGTCGCCCCCGGCGAGCGCAAGGGCAAGTGCTTCGCCTGCTTCTGCGAGGACGTGACCGCCAAGGACATCCACCTCTCCGTGGAGGAGGGCTACGACTCGATCGAGCTCTCCAAGCGCTACACCACTACGACGATGGGGCCATGCCAGGGCCGCATGTGTCAGCTGACGGCCATCCGGCAGATGGCCAAGGAGACCGGGCAGAGCCTCGAGCAGATCGGCACCACGACGGCGCGGCCGCCCTGGCACGCCGTGCCGATGGGCGCACTGGCCGGCCGGCCGTTCGAGGCCGCCAAGCGCTCCTCGATCCACGGCCGCCATCGCGAGCTGGGCGCCAACGTGATGTGGGCCGGCGACTGGCGCCGCGCCTACGACTACGGCGACCCGCAGGCCGAGGCGCTCGCGGTGCACGAGGCTGCGGGCGTGATCGATGTGTCGACGCTCGGCAAGCTGATCGTGCGCGGCTCCGACGCCGGCGACTTCCTCGACCGGCTCTATCCCAACCGCTTCTCGAACCTCAAGCCGGAGCGGATCCGCTACGGCGTGATCGCCAGCGACGCCGGGCGGATCATGGACGACGGCACGATCTGCCGGCTCGACGACGACACCTTCTACGTCACCACCACCTCGAGCGGCGCCGGCACGGTCTACGAGTGGTTCACCTGGTGGCTCGCCGATTGGCAGCTCGACGTGCAGGTGACCGATGTCACCCAGGGACTGTCCGCGGTGAACCTCGCGGGCCCGCGGGCGCGCGAGATCCTGTCGTCGCTCACCGACCTCGATTGTTCGGCTGAGGGCTTCACGTACCTCGACGGCAAGCGCGCGAACGTCGCCGGCGTGCCCTGCCTGATCCTGCGGATCGGCTTCGTGGGCGAGGTGGGGTACGAGATCCACTGCCCGTCGGCCCATGGCCAGCACCTCTGGGACGCGCTGATGGAAGCCGGCGCCGAGCACGGGATCAAGCCGTTCGGCCTCGAGCCGCAGCGCCTGCTGCGCCTCCAGAAGCTGCACGTGATCATCGGCCAGGACACCGACTCGGAGTCCACTCCGTTCGGCGCGGCGATGCCCTGGATCGTCAAGCTCGACAAGGAGCAAGACTTCATCGGCAAGTGGGCGATGGAGCACGCGTCCGGCGAGGAGCTGGAGACGGCGCTGGTCGGCATCAAGCTCGAGAACGGCCACGTGCCCACCGAGGGCGCGGTGGTCCTCCCGGACGGCGACGGTCCGGTCGGCCAGGTCACCAGCTCGCGCTACTCGCCCCAGCTGGGCGGCGTGATCGGCATGGCATGGGTGCCCGCGTCGCTGGCGAAGGACGGCTCGCGCGTGACGATCTCCGACGAGGGCAAGCACTTCGAGGCCGAGGTCGTGACGACCCCCTTCTACGACCCGGACGGCGAGGTGCTGCGCTCGTGAACCTGGAATTCCTCTCGCCGGCCGTCTCGGCTGTCGCGCGCAGCCCGATGGAGCGCCAGGCGGTGGCCGCCGGCGCCAACCTCGAGCTGCGCGACGGCTGGAACGTGGCCGTGAGCTTCGACGGCGAGGCCGCCGAGGGGGAGCGCTGCCGGTCCTCCGCCGGCTTCGCCGACCGCTCTCACATCGGCAAGCTCGAGCTTCAGGGCGACCTCAGCCAGATCGGTGTCGAGCTGGAGCTCGGCCGCGCGACGCTCGCCCAGGGCGCCTGGTGGTGCCCGACCTCACGCGAGCGCGCGCTCGTGTTCTGCGGCGCGTCCCAGACGGCCGAGCTGCGCGAGCGCCTGGAGGAGACCCCCGCGAACGTCGTGGACCTGACCTCCGCGCTGGCGGCGCTGACGATCGCCGGTCCGCTCGCGCCCGAGGTCTTTGCGCGCTTCACGGCGATCGATCTGCGCCCGCAGAGCCTCCCGCTGCACGGCTTCCGGCCGGGCTCGGTGGCCCGCACCCCCGGCGGCATCCTGCGCGAGGGCGAGGAGCGCTGGCTGATGTTCTTCGGTGCTGCGCTGGGCAGCTACGTCTGGACCGTGGTGGCGGACGCCGCCACCGGGCTGGGCGGCGGGCCGATCGGGATCGAAGCGCTCGCCGCGCTCGAAGAGGAGGCGTCGTCGCATGCTTGACATCTTCCGCAAGCGCCGCATGTGGCGCCGTCGCGCCGAGCTCAAGGACTCCTACGACGTCGTGATCATCGGCGGCGGCTCGCACGGCCTCGCGGCCGCGTACTACCTCGCTCGCGACCACGGGATCACCAACGTCGCCGTGCTCGAGAAGAGCTACATGGGCTCGGGCGCGGCCGGCCGCAACACGACGATCCTGCGCTCGAACTACAAGACCGTCGAGGGTGCGCGCTTCTACGACGCGTCGCTGAAGCTCTACGAGGGACTCGGCGCGCAGCTCAACTTCAACCTGCTGTTCTCACAGAACGGGCACCTCACGCTCGCGCACAACGACCGCGCGATGTTCGTGATGGCGAACCGCGCCGAGGTCAACCGCATCAACGGCATCGACTCGCGGCTGATCTACCCCGACGAGATCAAGAAGCTGGCCCCGGCCATGCAGGTGGACAACCCGGACGCCGTCTATCCGATCCAGGGGGCGCTCTACCACCCGCCCGGCGGCGTGATCCGCCACGACGCGGTGGTCTGGGGGCTCGCCCGCGCGGTCGACCGCGGCGGCGCGGAGATCCACCCGTACACCGAGGTCACCGGCATCGACCGCGCCAACGGGCGCGTGACCGGAGTGCAGACCAACCGCGGGCCGATCAAGGCCGGCACGGTGCTCAACTGCACCGCCGGCTGGAGCTCGCTGATCTCCGACATGGCCGGCGTGAAGCTGCCGATCACCACGCACATCCTGCAGGCCTGCGTCACCGAGCCGCTGAAGCCGTTCCTCGACGTGGTGATCGTGTCGTCGCAGATGCACGTGTACGTGTCGCAGACGGATCGCGGCGAGGTGCTCATGGGGGCCGAGATCGAGCCCTGGACCACCTACCGCATGCAGGGCACGCTGAACTTCCTCCAGGAGGTCACGCGGCATACGCTCGAGCTGTTCCCGCAGCTGGAGCGCGCGCGGATGCTGCGCAGCTGGGCCGGCCT
>JAXDIH010000101.1:0-17579 GCA_034664105.1 Thermoleophilaceae bacterium | reverse complement strand
GATGGCCGCGAGGCCTACGCCTCGGCCGGCCTCGCGTCGGGCCGCACCGGGAGGTGCTCGCGGGGCTTCACCGGCTCCGGCGAACCCTCGAGCGCGGGGCCCTTGGGCAGCCACTCGAGCCACTTCGGCAGGTACCAGTTCCAATCGCCGAGCAGCTTCATCGTGGCCGGCAGCAGCACGCCGCGCACCACGGTGGCGTCGATCAGGACTGCCGTGGCCAGGCCCACGCCGAACTGCTTCATGTCGATGAACTGGAGCGTCGCGAAGATCCCGAACACTCCGACCATCACCACAGCCGCCGCGGTGACCACGCCGGCCGTCGACTTGATGCCGTGGCTCACCGCATCCGAGGTCGACTCACCGCGGTCCACCGCCTCCTTGATCCGGCTCAGGATGAACACGTGGTAGTCCATCGAGAGGCCGAACAGGATCACGAACAGCATCAGCGGGAACCAGGCCGAGATCGCCCCGGTCGAGTCGAAGTTCAGGAGGCCCTCGAGGTGGCCGTCCTGAAACACGTAGGTCACGATGCCCAGCGCCGCGGCCACCGACAGCACGTTCAGCAGGATCGCCTTGATCGGGATCACGATCGACCGGAACGTGACCAGCAGCAGCAGGAACGCCATCCCGAACACGAACGCGAACACGTACCAGATGTTCGACGACATCACGTCGTTGAAGTCGACCGATCCAGCCGTCAGGCCGGTCACGCCGACCACCTCGCCACCGCTCACGCTCGGGAAGACCTGCGGGACCACGTCGTCGCGCAGCGCGTCCACGGCGGCCATCGAGGTCTCGTCCGTGCCGGTGCCCGCGAGCGGGACTTCGATCACGGCGGCGTGCTTGTCCGGGCTCACGTCGACCGTCACCGGCTCCTGGAACTGGTCGGAGTCACGCGCGATCTGCCGCAGCTCCGCCGCGGCGGCCTGGATCTGGGCCTGGTCGAGGTGCTGGCCCTCGACCACGATGTCGGCCGTGAACTGCTCGCCCGGGAACGCGGCCTGCATCCGGTCGTAGGTCTGCATCACCGCGATGGAGCGCGGCAGCCCGTCGACTCCCGAGTCCGCCGTGTGGATGTGGAACACCGGGATCGCGAGTACCACGAGCACGGTGCCGGCGGCGAGAATCGACAGCACCGGGCGCTTCAGCACCCGGTCGAGCACCCAGGACCACGCCCGCGGCTCGCCCGTGCGCTTCTCCGGCTTCAAGAAGGGCACGCGGCCCTTGTTGACCCGGTCGCCGAGCTTCGACAGCACGGCCGGCAGCACGGTCAGCGACCCGATCACCGCGATCGCGACCACCATGATCGTGCCGGTGGCAAACGAGACGAAGGTCGGCGCGCCGCCGAAGTACATCCCGGCCATCGCGGCGATCACCGTGATGCCCGACACGAGCACCGCCCGACCGGAGGTGGCGGCCGCCGCTTCCAGCGCGGCCTCCTCGGAGCGGCCCCGGGCGCGCTCCTCGCGCTCACGGCGCAGGTAGAACATCGAGTAGTCCACGCCCACCGCGAGCCCGATCAGCAGCACGACGGAGCTGATCGCCTCGTCCACGGGCCAGATCTGGCTGATCGGCCCGATCAGGCTCACCGCCGCCGCGACGGCGGTGATCGCGAGCAGCAGGGGCACGAAGGCCGCCAGCAGCGCACCAAAAGCAAGGATCAGGATGATCAACGTGATCGGGAGGGAGGTGACCTCGGCCTTCTGGAAGTCGTCCTTGAAGGCCTGGTCGAGCGCCTTGCTGGCGCTGCCGTCGCCGAACTCTTCCACCCGGAATCCGGCCTGCTGCTTGTCGAGCTTGGAGACGGTGGAGAGGGCAGGGCCGACCTTGTCGGCGGTGTCGTCGCCGGGAAGGTCGAACGTTACGAGCGCGGACTTGCCGTCCGCGGACAGCGTGCCCTGGTTGTGCGCGGCGTACGGGCTCTGGACGTTGCGCACGTTCCTCGTGCCCTCCAGCCGGGCTACGGCCGTGGCCACGACCTGGCGGAACTCGGGATCGCGGTTCGTGGCCCCGTTCTGGCTTTGGATCAGGACGCTCTCGCTGTCCTTCTTGGGGAAGTGGTTGCTGACGGCCGTGTCGGCACGCCCGGATTCACCGATGCCGTACTCCTCGTCGGTGAGTGTCCTGGTGCCGACCGAGCCGCCGATGAAAACGGCCAGGATCACGAAGGCGAGCCAACCGAAGATCGCCTTCTTTCTGTGCTGAGCGCTCCAGCGACCGGCGCGCGCAGCGAGGTTGTCAGAGGGCTTGGTGTTGGAGTGCGAGTTCATGGACGCGAGTCTGCTCGCGTCGGGGAGCGGCTCCAATGCGGCCTCCACCCCGGCGCGGGTGCGGATACCCACACCGCCGCGGTCAGCTAGAAAGACCGTGTGAGACGCGCGCTGATCGCGATCGCCGCCGCCCTGGCGCTTGCGGACGCGGCCGTCGTCACGCTCGCCCTGCCCCAGCTGCTGCTCCAGCTGGACACGACGGTGGAGGGCGTTGCCGCCGTGATCGGCGTGTACACGGCGGTCCTGGCTTTGTGCCTGCCGCTATCGGCGGCGCTGCACAGCCGCACCACGGGCGTGGCCGGCGCCGTGCTGTTCGCCGCGGCCTCGATCGCGTGCGCCAGCTCCAACTCGCTCGAGCTGCTGCTGGTCATGCGTGCGCTGCAGGCGCTCGGCGCCTCGGCGCTGCTGGCCGCGGCCTTCGACGCGCTCGACGGCGGCGGCGCTGGGCGCCGGCTCTGGCTGGGCGCCGCCGTGGCGGGCACCGCCGCCGGTCCAGCGCTCGGCGGAGTGCTCACGGAGCTGTTCGACTGGCGCGCGATCTTCGTGGCACAGGCGCCGATCGCCCTGGCGGCCGCGCCCGCTCTCGCGGCGAGCCCGATCGCGACGGTGCGCGAGGCGCTGCCGCGCCCGCCCCGCGACCTGCTCGCCGCGGCGACGCTGGCGCTCGTCTCGGGGGCGAGCATCGCTGTCGTGTTCCTGCTGGTGTTGCTGCTGATCAGCGGGTGGAGCGTGGATCCGCTCGCAGCGGCGGCGGCGGTGACCGTGCTGCCGCTGGCCGCGGTCGCCGGCTCGTTCGTGCACGGCGCCCCGGCGGCGCGGGCGCTGGCCGGCTGCGTGCTGGTGGCCGGCGGTATCGGCGGGCTCGCGTTCGTGCCGGAGGCTTCGGCGCTCTGGACGCTGCCGCCGCAGCTGCTCGCCGGCTTCGGCATGGGCATGGCGATCCCGGCGCTTGCCGGCGAGCTGCTCCCCGAGCGCACGCGCGGCCAGTCGGCCGCGCTGCTGTCGCTGCGCCACTGGGGGATCACGCTCGCGCTTGTGGTGCTGGCGCCGATCGTGGCCGCGGAGCTGGACGACCAGGTCCAGCTCGCGCGCGAGCGCGGCACCGCGCTGGTGATCGACGCCGCGCTGCCGCCGACCGACAAGATCGAGCTGGCGCCGCGCCTGTTCGCGAATTTGGACTCCGACGACCCCAGGCACGCGCTCGCCCAGGCGCTCGCGCGCGAGCGCCGCCGCGTGACCACCGGCGATCGCGACCTGCTCAGCCGCCTGCGGCGACTCGACCGCCAGCTGGGCGGCGGCGGCAAGCTGCTCGGCCGGCTCGAGCAGCTCCAGAAGCAGTACGGCAGCGCGATCGACGAGGCCGCGCGCGGGCTGGACCGGCTGCTGGGCACCGGTGGCAGCACTCAGGGGCTGGTGCAGGGCAACTCGTCGCCGGAGCAGCTGGGCAAGGAGATCGACAGGCTCGGCGCCGACCTCGACGACGTGGTCCTGGCGGCTGTGGACGCGGCCTTCAGCCCCGCCTTCGCGGTGACCGGCGCGATGGCGCTGCTGGCGGCGCTGCTGCTGGTGTTCCGCCTCGGGGCGGATCGGCGGCCGGCGCGGGGACCGCCACCGGCGGCTCTGATCGGTGTGGCCGCGGCGCTCGCGCTGGTACTGCCGGCGAGCTACGCGATCGCGAAGTCGAGCCTGAAGCCCGATCCCGTCCAGATCGGCGACCCGTGCAAGCCGCGCGAGCGCCGCTCGGTGGGCGGTGTCGAGGGGCTGGTGGAGGGGATCGCGCTGCGCGGCCTGGACGGCGCGGCGTGCCGCTTCGGCTCCTCGCGCGAGGAGCTGGTGCTGGCGCTGTTCGACGACAAGTCCCGGCGCGACTACGAGCGCGAGCACGGGGTGGATCCGCGGCAACTGGACAGCGTGCTGAAGGGGATCGTGGGCTTCTGAGCCCTACGGCAGGCTCGACACCGTGAACTGGAACCCGCTCGCCGCCTGCGCCGCCCGTGCCGCGCCGTTTGCCTTGCCCGGCTCCTCGAAGTAGAGCGTCCGCACCGAGGCGAGCGACCTGGCGCCGGGGTTGCGCGGGTCGGTGTCGGGCAGGGCGCCCACCCACGGCCCGCTCTGGCCGAGCGCCTGGGCGTCGCCGGTGCACTGCGTCTCGGCGCCCGTGCCCGGCGTGCTGTCGTCGAGGTAGTGCGACGTCCTCGTGAGGCCCGCGATGTCGGTCACCGTCGCGTGCGCGATCGAGAGACCGCCCTGCGGCCCGTCGACCGACTCCCACGCCAACTGCCCGGCGGCCACCGTGTCGGGGCTCCCGTCGATCGTCACCCCGTCCGGGTTCAGGTTGTTGCGGTAGCTCATCCCGCCGGCCGCTGGGGAGTAGTCGAAGAAGTCCCAGGGTCCGGGGATCGGATGCACGCGCAGGAACGTCCGGATGTCCTGGCGCTGCTCGTAGAAGATGTGCTCGCGCTGGGTGAGTGGCCCGCTGTTGGCGCCGATGTAGGAGCGGATGGCGCGCACCGGCCCGACCTTGTTGGCGATGAACGCCCCCTCGCCGGCGTCGAAGGTGTCCTCCGAGCGGCCGCAGCTGCCCGGGCCCAGCAGCACCTTCGCGCGGTCGAGGATGTCGACCCCTGTCGCGTTGCCCGCCTTCACCTCGAGCGCGTCGTTGAGCCAGCGGTCCGAGAAGTGGTCGACGTAGTACGGCGTGGTGATCGTCGTGTTCTCGGGGTTGGGACCGTTCTCGAGCTTGTAGGTCGTCTTGTACGTCCCCGACAGCAGGTGGAAGTCGTAGCTCACGTAGCTCTTGCCGGCGCCGGGGCTGAGGTTGCCGGTGCGCTCGAACAGGTAGATCCAGCCGTCGCGCGTGCCGTCCAGCGTGCTGCGCACCTTGACCTTCACGCCGCTCCCGGCCACCACGCCGGCGGGTGCGGCCGCGTCCGTCGGCGCCTCGGGCCCCACGTCCTTGGCCATGAACGCGACCTCGTCGTCGGCATCGACCTTGCCGTTGGCGTCGGCGCCGGTGAACGTCCCGGGGTCCGCGTAGACGGTGGTCACGAACCCCATCGCGGCGCCGTTGTAGACGGTGCCCAGGTCCACCGCCTTGCGCTCGTCCACCTGCACCGGCACCTGGTTCCACGCGTTGACCCACCTGAACGCGACCACATCGCCGGCGGCCACGTTCTGGAGTGCCGGCACCTGCCCGCCGCGCATGACCACCGGGTCCTCGGGGCGGTTCAGGGTGCAGCCGGTGACGGTGAGGGCCGTCGCCGCTGCGGCCAGCCGGACGAGGCCTCGCGCGCTCACTCGAAGCGCATCCTATGCGGGGTGTCGCGCATGCGGAGCACGCGTGCCGGAACCCCACCCACGACGGCGTTCGCCGGCACCTCCCTGGTCACGACCGCGTTGGTGCCGACGATCGCGTTGTCGCCGATCGTCACGCCGCGCAGGACGCAGGCGCCGTACCCGATCCAGACGTTGTGGCCAACGCGCACGTCGCGCTTGTAGATGCCCTGCAGGCGGATCGGCCGGTCCACCTCCACGGTGCCGTGGTCGAAGTCGATCAGCATCACGCGGTCGGCGATCACGCACTCACGCCCGATCGAGACGTTCTGGTAGGCGGAGATCGTGCACTCCTGACCCAACACGCTCTTGGCCCCGATCGCCACGCGCCCCTCGTGGCAGCGGATCTTGCAACCGTGGCCCAGCCAAGCCCAGCGGCCCAGCTCGAGCACCGCGTTCGGCCCGACCTCCAGCCGGCAGCCCGGTCCGATGAACGCGATGCCGTCGAGCCGCAGTCGTCCGCGCAGGCGCAGCTTCCACCCCGCCAGCCTGAGCAGCAGCACCCCGTACTTGGCGTTGAGCATGCGGTTGCGGCGCATGAAACGCAGCAGCGTCAGCAGCCCGCCGTCGCGCGGCGGCGGCGGTCCGCGCAGCTCGGGGGGGAGGTCCGCGGGGGGCGCGGCGATCGGCTCGGTCGAGCTCTCCATGAACGAGCCGGATCATACGTTCGGGGCTGGTGTGGCTATCCGTATTGGCGAAATGGGCATGTAGGACGACAATTCCGCCAGATGGCCACGTCCGTCCTCATCGTCGACGATCACCCGAGCTTCCGGGCCAGCGCCCGCATGCTGCTCGAGTGCGAGGGCTTCGACGTGATCGGCGAGGCGGAGGACGGGAAGAGCGGCCTGGAGGCCGTGGCCCGCCTGCATCCGGACGTGGTCCTGCTCGACGTGCAGCTGCCGGACATCAACGGCTTCGAGGTGGCCGCCCGGCTGACCGAGAACGGCAGCTCGCCGGCGATCGTGCTGACCTCCAGCCGCGACGTCGAGGACCTCGGGTTCCTCGCCGGCCGCGACGGCGTGCGCGGCTTCATCCCGAAGTCGGAGCTCTCAGGTTCCGCCATCGAGGCGCTCCTATGAGCGCCGGATGACCAGCCTGCGTCGCGCCCTCTGGGCGCTCGCCGCCGCGGGGGTCGTGCTCGGGCTGGTGGACCTGGGCCTGATCCTGAACAGCGATCTGCTCCACACGCCCGGAGCCTGGGGCGCCGGCGCGCTGCTCACCGGGTGGGGCTTCATCGGGGTCGGCCTCTACGCGTGGGGTCGCCGCCCCGACAACCGCGTCGGGATGCTGATGGCCGCCACCGGCTTCGCGTGGCTCGTGGGCGTCAGCGGGTTCTCGAACCTCCCGCTCGTCTTCACGTTCGGCCAGCTCTTGGGCGCCGTCTTCTTCGCGGTGGTCATCCACCTCCTCCTGGCCTTCCCCAACGGCCGGCTGCAGGGCGTGGCCGAGCGCCGCATAGTCCTCGCCACCTACCTGGTCACCACCGTCGGCGTGCTGCCGCTCTGGTTGTTCGCCGACCCCAAGCAGCTGGACTGCGCCGAGTGCCCGAGCAACGTGCTCCTAGTCCACGCGAACGAGTCGCTGGTCAGGACACTCGGCACGATCGTCAACGTCATCGGCGCCGTGCTGGTCGCGTCGGTGCTGGTGGTGCTGGTGCGGCGCTGGCGGCGGGCCACTCCCGCTCAGCGGCGCTTCCTCGTGCCCGTCTACTCCGCCGGCGTGGCCGTGCTGCTGCTGCTGATCGTGGTGGTCTCACTGCAGGCGGGCGGTCTCAGCAGCAAGGCGCTGGACGTGCTCTGGGTCATCTCGATGGTGCCGTTCGCGCTCGTTCCGTACCTGTTCCTCGGCACGCTCGTGCGCGCGCGCATGATCCAGAGCGGCGCCGTGGGGGAGCTGATGGCCCGGCTGGGGGAGACGCCACAGCGCGGCGAGCTGCGCGACGCGCTGGCGCGCGCCCTCGGCGACCCATCGCTCGAGCTCGTGTACTGGCTGCCGGACGACCAGCGCTTCGTGGACGCCAACGGCCGCGAGGTGACGCTGCCCCAGGAGGGATCCGGCCGGGCCGTGACGAAGGTCGAGCGGGAGGGCGATTGCGTGGCGGCGCTGGTGCACGACGCGCTCGCGCACGACGATCAGGGCGGCTACGTGGACGCGATCGGAGCCGCGGCCTCGCTGGCGCTCGAGAACGAGCGGCTGGAGGCCGAGCTGCGGTCGAAGGTGGAGGAGCTGCGCGCCTCGCGCCAGCGGATGCTCACGATCGGGCTCGAGGAGCGGCGCCGCCTGGAGCGCGACCTCCACGACGGCGCCCAGCAGCGGCTCGTGTCGATGGCGCTGAACATGCGCCTCGCCCGCGGGCGGCTGCGTGACGACCCGGGCGGCGCCGAGGCCCTGCTGGAGGGGGCGGGCGAGGAGCTGGAAGCCGCGTTGGAGGAGCTGCGCGAGCTGGCCCGCGGCATCCATCCCGCGGTCCTGAGCGACCGCGGGCTGGACACGGCGCTCGAGACCCTGGCCCGGCGGGCGCCGGTGCCGGTCGAGCTGGAGCGGCTCCCGAACGAGCGGCTGCCGGAGCCGGTGGAGCTGGCCGCCTACTTCGTGGTCGCCGAGGCGCTCACGAACGTGGCCAAGTACGCGGGGGCGTCGCACGCCACCGTGAACGTGGAACGGGTCAACGGGCGCGTCGTGGTGCAGGTCGCCGACGACGGCATCGGCGGCGCCGACCCCGAGGCCGGCACCGGTCTGCGCGGATTGGCCGATAGGCTCGCCGTAATCGAGGGACGCCTCGAGATCGACTCGCCACCAGGACAGGGAACGACGATCACCGCCAAGATCCCGTGCGTGTAGTCGTAGCCGACGATTCGGTGCTGCTCCGCGAGGGCGTGGTGCGGCTGCTCGAGGAGTCGGGCTTCGACGTCGTGGCCCAGGCCGGCGACGCCGACGACCTGCTGCGCAAGGTCAACGCCCACAAGCCCGACGTGGCGATCGTGGACATCCGCATGCCGCCGACCAACACCGACGACGGCCTGCGCGCCGCGCTGCGCATCCGCAGCGAGCACCCCGACACCAGCGTGCTGGTGCTGTCCCAGTACGTGGAGGAGGGCTACGCCCTCGAGCTGGTCGGCGATGCGGCTGGCGGCGTGGGGTACCTGCTGAAGGACCGGGTGGCCGACGTCGATCGCTTCGTGGACGCGGTCAAGCGCGTGGGTGAGGGCGGGTCGGCGCTCGACCCCGAGGTCGTCTCCCAGCTCGTCGGCCGCGCGCGGCGCGAGGACCCGCTCGAGGAGCTCACCCCGCGCGAGCGCGAGGTGCTCGAGCTGATGGCCGAAGGCCGCTCCAACACCGCGATAGCGGGGCAGATGGTGGTCACCGAGCGGGCGGTGGAGAAGCACGTGACCTCGATCTTCGGGAAGCTGGGCCTGCCGCCGGCGCCGGCGGATCACCGGCGCGTGCTCGCGGTGCTGACTTTCTTGCGCGCCTGAGTCCCGCGCGCCGGAACCCATAGGCTTGCGGGACTTTTGCGACGACGCCGACGGCATCGAGCTCGCCTGGGCGGGCGGGACATCGCCATCGACCTGGGGACCGCCAACACGCTGGCGTACCTGAGGGGCGAGGGGATCCGCGTGTCGGAGCCGTCCGTGGTGGCGATGGACACGCGCACGGGCGACGTGCACGCCGTGGGCGAGGAGGCCCAGCGCATGATCGGCCGGACGCCGGCGTCGATCTCCGCTGTGCGCCCGCTGCGCCACGGCGTGATCACGGATTTCGAGACCACCGAGGCGATGCTGCGCCACTTCATCGGACGCGTGCACAAGAGCCGCTTCGCCCATCCGCGGCTGGTGATGTGCGCGCCGTCGGGCATCACCGACGTCGAGCGGCGTGCGCTGGAGGAGGCCAGCCTGGCCGCCGGCGCGCGCTCGGTCCAGCTGATCGAGGAGCCGATGGCCGCGGCGATCGGAGCGGGGCTGCCGATCGGCGAGCCGCTCGCCAACGTGGTGGTGGATATCGGCGGCGGCACGAGCGAGGTGGCTGTGATCTCGCTGGGAGGCATCGTCGTGTCGCGCTCGCTGCGGGTGGGCGGCTACGACTTCGACGAGGCGATCGCCACCTACATCCGCCGCCACCACCGCCTGACCGTGGGCGAGACCACCTCCGAGGCGGTGAAGCTGGAGGTCGGCGGCTGCGCGCCCGACGAGAGCGAGTTCCAGACCGAGGTGCGCGGCCGTGATCCGGCCACGGGTCTGCCGCGCGAGGCGAAGGTCACGAGCGCCGAGGCGCGCGAGGCGCTGGAGCCGCTCGTGTCCGAGATCATCGACGCGGTCAAGGACGCGCTGGAGAACACGCCGCCTGAGCTGGCGGCTGATCTGACCCGGCGCGGCATCCTGCTGGCGGGCGGCGGCGCGCTGCTGCGCGGCTTCGCGGAGCGACTCCAGATGGAGACGCACGTGCCGGTGGCGCTCGCCGACGACCCGCTCACCTGCGTGGTCCTCGGCGCGGGCCAGGCGCTCGAGGAGATCGACCTGCTCGAGCGGACCGCGCTCTAGCTCGGGCGCGCCGTCGACACCAGGTACTCGCCGCCGAAGCGCATCGTGCCGTCGTCGGCCTCGTTGACCTCGTTGATCCACCGCACGTAGGCCTCGTGCACGACGCCGTCGCCCAGCTGCTCGCGAGCGGCGACCAGTGGGCCGAAGCTGTTCTCCATGAACTCGGCGTAGACCTCGACCGACGGGGCCTCCCACACGACCTGGTGGCGCTCGAACTCGACGCCGTCTCCGAGCAGCTCGCGCACGTGCTGCTCGGTGCCCCACAGCGGCGGCGGCTGGAAGCCCTCGGGCGGCGGCGGCATGATCGCGCCGACCGCCTTGAACATCTGGCCGATGTTGCCCGCCGGCGTCCAGCAGGCGAACGTGATCAGCCCGTCGGGCCGGCAGACGCGGCGCAGCTCCTGCGCCGTGCGGCCGTGGTCGGGAGCGAACATGTGCCCGAAGCAGGAGATGACGCGGTCGAAGCTGTCATCGGCGAAGGGCAGGTCCTGCGCGTCGCCCTCGATCCAGTCGACCTCCACCATCGCGTCGGCCCCGAACTCCCGGGCGAGGGCGATCAGCCCCGGTGAGAAGTCGAGTCCCGTTACTCGTGCGCCGAGCCGCGCGGCCGGAATCGTGGCGTTGCCCGTCCCGCAGGCAACGTCGAGCACATCCATGCCCGGCTCGATGCCGGCGCGCTCCACGACGGTCTCGCCGGCGCCGCTGATCTTGTCCGCAACGGCCTTGTAGTCGCCGCTCCCCCACATGTCGTCCATGGCTCGAAGCCTTCCGGTTATCCGTACTACATGCAAGCCGCCCGCCTGCCACCCTGATCGATCATGGATCCGATCGTCACCGCCACCGACGTACGCCGCCGCTACGGCGAGGGAGATGCCGCAGTCGACGCGCTCGCCGGGGTGAGCGTCTCGTTCGAACGCGGCCGCTACAGCGCGATCATGGGCCCCTCGGGGTCCGGCAAGTCGACGCTGATGCACATCCTCGCCGGCCTCGATCGCCCGACCTCTGGCTCAGTGGTGCTCGACGGCGTCGAGATCAGCGACCTCGACGACGGCGACCTCACCAAGCTGCGCCGCGACAAGCTCGGCTTCATCTTCCAGTTCTTCAACCTGATCCCCGTCCTCACGGCCGAGGAGAACATCGTGCTGCCGCTGTCGATCGCGGGCCGCAAGGTCGACGACGAGTGGCTGCGGCGCCTGGTGGAGACCGTCGGCCTGAGCGACCGGCTCACCCACCGCCCCGCCGAGCTCTCGGGCGGCCAGCAGCAGCGGGTTGCCGTGGCGCGCGCGCTGATCTCGCAGCCCGCCGTGGTGTTCGCCGACGAGCCGACCGGCAACCTCGACTCCAAGGCGAGCGAGGAGGTCCTGAACATGCTGCGGCAGTCGGTCGACGACCTCGGCCAGACGGTGGTGATGGTCACCCACGATCCCGAGGCCGCCTCCTTCGCCGACCGCCTGATCGTGCTGCGCGACGGTCTGATCGTCCACGACGGGGTCGCCGGCAGCGCCGACGACGTGATCGAGCTGATGAAGGCGGTCGCGTAGCGCCATGACGAAGGTCTCCCTGCGCGGACTCGCGCAGCGCAAGCTGCGCACCTCCGTGACGGTGCTGGCCGTCCTGCTCGGCGTGGCGTTCATCGCCGGCAGCTATGTCCTCACCGACACGATCAACAAGTCGTTCGACGAGATCTTCGACGTCGCCTACGCGGGCACGGACGTAGCGGTCTCCTCCAGCACCACGGGGCAGGGCGACAACGCCACGCCGGCGCCGTTCCCCGAGCGCTACCTCGACACGGTGCGCCAGGTGGACGGGGTCGACAAGGCCGCGGGCGGCATCTTCTCGGTGGTCCGCTTCGTCGACCAGAAGGGCGACCCGCTCAGCTCGAGCTTCGCGCCCGAGTTCGTCTCGTCCACCGCGCCCAAGCCCTTCGACACGCTCACCTACACCAAGGGTCACCCGCCGCGGACCGCCTCGGAGGCCTCGATCGACGAGTCCACCGCCGACCGCGAGAACTTCGACATCGGCGACACGCTGCGGATCGCCGCCGAGGCCGGCGTGAAGGGCTACACGATCGTCGGCCTCCAGCGGCTCGGCGAGACGTCGTCCGGCGGGTCGAGCACGGCCCAGCTGACGCTGCCGGAGGCCCAGCGCCTCACCGACAAGGTGGGTGAGCTGGACGGCATCTCGGTGAAGGCCGCTCCCGGTGTCTCGCCCCGTGAGCTGGCGCAGCGCATCGACCGCGTGCTCCCCCCGCGCCTGGTCGTGGAGACGGGCCAGCAGGCCGCGGCCCGCCAGTCGCAGGACATCAAGGACAACCTCAGCTTCTTCCGCGTGATCCTGCTCGTGTTCGGCGGGGTGGCGCTGCTCGTCGGCAGCTTCCTGATCTTCAACACCTTCTCGATCACCGTCGCGCAGCGGATCCGCGAGCTCGGGATGCTGCGCACGCTCGGCGCCACGCGCGGGCAGATCCTGACGGGGATGGTCATGGAGGCGGCGATCATCGGCCTGCTCGGGGCGGTGCTCGGCGTGCTCGCCGGCATCGGCTTCGCGACCGGCCTGAACGCGGTCTTCAAGTCCTTCGGCATCGACCTGCCCAACACCGGCACGGTGATCGCCACGCGCACGATCGTGGTGTCGCTGGTGGTCGGGCTGGTCGTGACGCTGGCCGCCGCGCTGACTCCGGCGCTGCGTGCCACGCGCGTGTCCCCGATGGCGGCGCTGCTCGAGGCCGAGCTGCCCGAGGGCCGAGGGCGCGGGCGCATCTTCACCGCCGTGGCCGTGCTGCTGATGCTCGGCGGGATCGGGATGGCCGCCTTCGGCCTGCTCGGCAGCATCGACGACTCCAACGCCGCGGCCGCCCTGGCCGGCGGTGGCGCGGTGGCCACGCTGTTCGGAGTGTCGATGTTCAGCCCGCGGCTGGTGCGCCCGCTCGCGTCGTTCATCGGCTGGCCGCTGGAGCGCCTGCGCGGGATCACGGGCCGGCTGGCCCGCGAGAACGCGGTGCGCAAGCCCGGCCGCACGGCCGTCACCGCGGGGGCGCTGATGATCGGGCTCGCCGTCGTGGTGTTCGTGACTGTCTTCGCCGCGGGGATCAGCGCTTCCGTGGGCAACGCGATCGACCGCAACTTCCAGGGCGACATCGTGCTCCAGAACACCGACGGCTTCTCGCCGATCAGCTCGGGAGCCGGCCGCGAGGCGGCGCAGGTCAAGGGGGTCAAGACGGTCTCGTCGCTCAGCTTCACCGGCGCCCAGTACAAGGGCAATGACATCCGCGTGTCGGCCGTGGACCCGGCCACGGTGTCGGACGTGCTGTCGCTCGACTGGAAGCAGGGCTCGCCCTCGACGCTGTCGTCGCTGTCCGACAAGGAGGCGGTGCTGGACGACGCCTGGGCGAAGAAGAACAACATCGAGGTGGGCGACCGCATCCGCGTGCGCACACCGCTGGAGCGCACCGAGACGCTCGTGGTCAAGGGCACCGTGAAGGACAACGCGGACCTGCTCGGCAACCTGGTGGTGACCGAGGAGACGCTGCGGCGCGACTTCGGCGCCCGCGAGCCGAGCATGACGTTCATCAAGCTCGCCGGCGGCGCCAACGCCAAGCTGGTGCAGTCCGAGATCTCCAAGCAGGTGAAGGCGCGCTACGCGACCGTGGAGGCGCTCAACCAGCAGGAGCTCAAGGACAACCAGGAGCAGCAGATCCAGCAGCTGGTGGCGTTCTTCTACGTGCTGCTGGCGCTGGCGATCGTGATCTCCCTGCTCGGGATCGTGACCACGCTGGCACTGTCGATCCACGAGCGCACCCGCGAGCTGGGCATGCTGCGCGCCGTTGGGATGTCGCGCAAGCAGGTGCGTCGCATGATCCGCTACGAGTCGGTGATCACGGCGCTGATCGGAGCCATCCTGGGGACGATCCTCGGGGTGATCTTCGCCGCGCTGGTGTCGCGCCCGCTGGCCGACGAGGGCTTCGAGCTGGCCTATCCGATCGGCACGCTGGCGATCCTGCTGCTGCTGGCGGCCCTCGCCGGCGTGCTGGCGGCGATCGTGCCGGCGCGCCGGGCGGCGAGACTCGACGTGCTGCGGGCGCTGGCGTACGAGTAGCGCCGGCGAGGACAACGCCCCCGCCCGGGCGACCTGCGCGCGCCGGTGGCCGCGGGGCCTCGCGGCCGGTCATGATCGAGTGACCTGCGCCAGCCGTTTAAAACTCGGCTAGGGCCTCATGCGTGGGGGAGTTCCGCCGAAACAACAGTGTGCGCTCCGCCGCCGCGCTGACCTCGTTGCTGCTGCTTGCCGCGCCCTCCGTGGCGCAGGCGGCGACCGTGTCCGTGGACCAAGGCACGCTGCGCGTCACCGCCAACCCCGGCGAGTACAACGCCGTCACGATCTCGCCCGGCGCCCCGGACGTCCTTGGGGTCTCCGACGCCGGCGCTGCGCTCACCGTCGCCGCCGGCTGCACCCTCCAGGGCACCGCCGCGCTCTGCACCGGCGCCACGCGCGTCCAGGCGGACCTGGCTGACGGCGACGACACCCTCACCCTCTACGCGCCGCTGCCGGCCGATATCGAGGGCGGTGACGGCAACGACGCGCTCACGTCCTCGACCGGCGCGGACGCCTTGAGCGGCGGACCGGGCTTCGACACGCTCGTGGGCGGCGACGGCAACGACCGTCTCGACGGCGGCACCGGCGGCGACTCGGCCGACGGGGGTGGTGGCGACGACTCGATCGTCCTGCGCGACCGCGTGACCGACACCGCGGTCTGCGGCACCGGCCGCGACACGGTGCGCGCCGAGGTGCTCGACCAGCTCGATTTCGGGTGCGAGGTCGTTGACTACGGCCCCCCGGGCAGCGCCGGGCGCCTGCGCCCGATCACGGGCGGCGGGCGCTTCGTGCCGATCCCGGGTCAGCCCTGGGCCAAGGTCGACCGGCGCATCTTGGGGGACGTGCTCTACCTGATCCGCCGCTACCACGTGCAGGTCGGCGACGGCTACGCGACCACCGGCCACGAGCCCCGCGGCGAGCACCCGCTAGGGCTGGCCGTGGACCTCTATCCCGGCCCGGGCGGTAGCTGGCGCGACGTGGCGCGGCTGGCCAAGTGGGCCGAGCCGCGCCAGAACCGCACCCGGCCGCCGTTCAGGTGGGTGGGCTGGAACGGCGACGAGAACCACGGCGACCCGCGCCACTGCCGGATCAGCCGCGGTTGCCCGCCCCACCTGCATCTGTCCTGGGACCACTCACCGGGCAAGCCGCGCCATCCGGTGCGCCGGGTGTGGGTCTTCGACGTGCGCTGGCGACTCAGTCGCCGAACTTGAACTTGAAGGCCTTCCGCTTCTTCGAGCACCGCCAGATGCCGCTCACCGCGCGGCCCTTGACGCGCTTGCAGTGGAAGCCGTCGGGCGTGTCGAAGCGGCGGGCGATCGAGCCGTCGTAACGGCGCATCACGCGCCGGGCGGCCCGGCAGCGCATGTTGCGGGCGGCGGTGATCTTCAGGTTGAAGTCCACCTTGTGGTGGCACTTCTGCCACGCGAACGGGTCGGTGTATCCCGCATCGGGCGGCGCGCCCGCCGCGCTTACCGCGGTCGTGAGGGTCAGTATCAGCGTGAGAATTAGGGCTGCTCGCTTCACCCGGCGAACGTACCCAGGCTGCCGCCGGCCATACCCTCTCGGGGACGCGGATGGGGGGCGACCCGTCGGCCGCCCCCCACCGTTGCGCCTCCCGTTTGAGCCCTACTCGACCAGTTCGATCTGCTCGAACTCGAGGCCGTCGGCGCCTACGCGCAGCTCCGCCTCGTGCACAGCGACGCCTACCTTCAGGTCGGCCGGCCCGCAGGTCGACTCGCCCTCGTCGTCGCTCTCGTCGTCGCTCTCCTCGACGTCGCCGTCGTCGTGATCGCCGTGATCGCCGTCGTCGTCGCCGTGGTCGCCGTCATCGCCCGACTCCTCGGAGTCGTCCGACGGCCCGTCGTCGCTGGCCGAGGCCTTGAGGCCGTGGTGCGAGTCGTCTGAGCCCTCGTGCTCGTCCTCGCTCTCGCAGTCGATCTCGGTCGCATCGGTGACCACCCCGGTCACCTGGCTGCCGTTGGCGAGGTCGATGGTGAGAGTGCCATCGCTGAACGCGGCGATCGTGCCGGCGCGCTCCTTGCCGTCCTTGATGCCGTCGTCGTCGGTGTCGGGATCCATCGGGTCGTTGCTCGTCGCGTCCTCGCCGGCGTTGACGAGCTTGTCGCGATCCGGGTCCTCGCGACCGTCAGAGACGCCGTCCCTGTCGCTGTCGCGAGCGAACGGGCGCGTGCCCTGGGCCATCTCGTTGCCGTTGTCCACGCGATCGCGATCGGGATCCTCGTCGGCGTCCTCGCGCTTGTCCCTGTCCGAGTCAGCGGAGTGCGGCTTGGTGTGGCAGCGGAACTCCTGGCGGTTGGTGAGCCCGTCCCCGTCGGGGTCGGCCTTCGCGCTGTTCTTGCTCACCGAAAGACCGTGCTGCTTCTCCCAGCGGTCGGGCAGCTTGTCCCGGTCGCGATCCTTCGCGGCGGCGACTCCGGGGAACACCACGAGCGCGGCGACCACGCTCACGGCGATGGCTATTCCTCTCATCCAGTAACCCTCCTTCGGCAAGCCGGCGGCCTTCGTGAGGCCCCTGCCTTTGCGACCCGCCCTCGCGGAACGGGGTGCCGTTTCGTAGTTGGCTATGGGTGAGACGGGCGGGAACCCGAAAACTCACGCGGGTCAGCTGTCGTCCGCCGGTTCCTCTTCCGGGGGATCCTCGACGTCGGCCTCGATCTCGGGCGGATCGTCGTCACCCTGGTCGCTCGCGTCGTCTCCGCCGTGGCCCTTGTTGTCCACCGAGGGCTGATCGCCCTCGTCCGGGCCCTCGTTCCCGTCGCGGGTACCGTCGTCCGCCGGCTCGTCGCCGTGTTCGTCGGCGTGCTCGACGTCGTCGTTCTCGGCGTCGTCGTTCTCGTCGGCGTGGCGCGGCGGCATAGCGTGATCGCGCGGGTGGGCGTCGGGGCTCTTGGGAGCCGCGGGCTGCTCGGCGGGGGCGGTCTCGCGCGCGTGTGACCGCGGCGCCTGTTGGGGCGCGGCCGCCGGTGTGGGGGCGGAAACCCGTTCGACCGCGACAGTGGGCTGGGCCGCCAGGCTCGCCTCGGAAGCGGGGGCCTGCTCGCGGGGCTCGGCCGCCTGCGCCGGCTGATCGTTGACCTGACCGCCGTCCGACACGATCGGGACCGCCGCGACGCCGCCGATGGAGGCCGCAGCCAGCAGGCCGCCGAGCCAGCTCTTCACGGCCACGGTGGTGGCGCCGGCGCCGCCGGCCACCTCGGCCGTGCGGCCGACGTGGTCGGGCGCCCAGCGCAGCACCCCTGGCGGCACCAGCGCGGCAGCCGCCTGGCGCACGGTGTTGCGGGCGCGGTTGAGCAGCTGGCGGACGGCGCCGTCGCCGACGCCCATG
>JAXDIH010000090.1:0-14347 GCA_034664105.1 Thermoleophilaceae bacterium | reverse complement strand
CCACCACGGTCTGGTCGTCCGGAGTCTCGATCTTGGTGACGTTGCTCGTGTAGCCGGAGAAGATCAGGCCGTCGGTGCCGAGCACGTCGAGCGAGTACTTCACGTCCTTGGAGGTGATCGGCTGGCCGTCGGACCACTTGGCGCCCTCGATCAGGTGGAACGTGACCGCCTTCTTGTCCTTGGAGACGTCCCAGCTCTTGGCGATGCCGGGCGCGGGCGTCAGGTCGTCCGGGTCGAAGCTGACCAGCAGGTCCCAGTTGAGCGCCCAGACCCTGAAGTTCTCCTCATCCTGGGCGACGAAGGGGTTGAGCGTCTGGATGTCCTGCCCCTGGCCGATCTTGAGGACCTTCTTCTTCGCGCTGTCCTGCGCGCCGGCGGGCAGCGCGACGACGGCCGCTCCCAGCGCGATGGCGCTGACGAGCAATGCCACGATCGTCCTGAGCCTCATCCCACTCTCCTCATAGTCGTTGCGCTACCGCTGCTTCGGTCACTTCAAGGGTCTTGGCGCCGCCGTCGAGCCGGACCGTGGCTCCCAGCGGCATCGTCGCCATGTGCTTGCCGTGGCCCACGGGCACGTTCGCGATCGCGGGGATCCCCAGCGGCGCGATCAGCTCGTCGAGGATCTCCTCGATCGAGAGCGTGGACTCGGGTCCTTCGGGAAGTGTCTGCGCCTTGAGGTTCACGTTCGTTCCGAACACGAATCCCGCCGCGCTGTCGAGTTTCCCCGCGCGGATCAGGTGGTTGAGCGCGGTGTCGACCAGGTACTCGTCGGTGTTCAGGTCCTCGACCATTACGACGCATCCGTCGGTCTGAACCTCGAACGGCGTCCCGATGCTGGCGCACAGGAGCGTGAGGCAGCCGCCCACCAGCGGCGCCTCGGCGACCCCCTCGCCCACGGTCAGCACGTACGGGTCCTCCGGATCCTCGAACACCTGGCCGAGCGGCTCCGGCTGGAACGCGCGGTGGAACCACTGCTTGGTCTCGTCGGTCAGCTCGTCCTTGCGGCGGGTGAAGCGGACGAAGTTGGGGCCGTAGAAGGTCACCCAGCCGGCGTGCGCCGCCAACGCCAGGTGCAGCGCGGTGATGTCGCTGAAGCCGCAGACGATGCGCGGGTCGCCCAGGGCGTCCCAGTCGATCCGGTCGTGCAGGCGCGCGGTGCCGTAGCCGCCGCAGAGCGTGTGCACCATGTGGATGCCGGGCTCGCTGAGCGCCCACTGGAGGTCGGCGGCGCGCTCGTCGTCGGTACCGGCCAGGTAGCCGTGGACCTTGCGGTGGTTGGGGCCGAAGACCACCTCGTGGCCGAGCCCCTCGAAGTAGGCCGTGGCCTGCTCGATCTCCGAGCGGGTCTGCGGCGGGCTGGCCGGCGCCACCACGGCGATCGTCGCGTGCTCGGGCAGCGCCTCGGGCTTCACGCGCGGGCTCACTGGGCGCCTCCCGCCATGGCGGCGCGCCCGCTGTCGATCGCCTCGGAGATGAGCTCGCTGGAGGCCTGCAGCGACCCCAGCGCCAGCTCCACGTGGAGCTCGGCGACCTCCTCGAGGCGCAGCGGCCCGTGCGGGTCGAACCAGAGCGCGACGCCGGTGCACTGGAGCAGCAGCGCGTAGGTGGCCACGTGCACGTCGGAGGTGCGCAGCGATCCGTCCCGGATCCCGTCGCGGATCATCCCGCTGAACATGGCCTGGTAGTCGTCGCGCTTGGCGATCAGGGCGCTCCTGGGACCGTCGGGCAGCGCGCGGATCTCGCTATCCGTGACGAACGCCTCCTTGCGGTGGAGGCCGTGGAAGATCACGTGCTCGCGCACGCCGGCGGCCAGCTTCAGGGCGGGGCGGTCGTGCCGCGCGACCGCCAACGCCACCTGCTCCGTGAGGCGCTCCATGAAGTCATCCTGGAGCCCCATCAGGATGGCTTGCTTCGACGGGTACCAGTGATAGATGGCAGCGGGCTGCACGCGCGCCTCCGATGCGATCGCTCGCATCGAGGTCGCGTGGTACCCGAGCCGCGCGAACAGGCCGAGCGCGGCCTCGTGGATCGCCTCGCGCGTTTCGGGGCCGCGTCGAGTCAGTTGAGCTCCAGCAGCTCGGGGGTCTGAGCTTGCGTCGCGACCTCGCGTCCCAGCGCGCCGGCCAGGTTCACGGCCATCTCGGCGAGCGCGGCGTTCGAGGGCGCCAGCACGCCGCGCCGCAGGTAGGCCACGTCCTCCAGCCCGGTCCGGATGCCGGGCGCGCCGTGGAGCAGCGCGAGGGCGAGCATGCGGGGGTGGTGGCGGCCGATGCAGGTGACCGTCCAGAACGTGCCGCTCGGCAGCGGACGGAGCATCGCCGCCAGCGCCTCCGGGGAGGCGTCGATCCCGCCCGGCACGCCGAACACGAGGTTGATCCGCAGCGGCCCCGGGAGGATGCCCTCCTCGAGCCAGCGAACGGCGCTGACGACGTGACCGACGTCGAACGCCTCCACCTCCAGCGCGATGCCGGCCTCGGTCGCGCGCTCGATGATGCCGCGGCCGGCCGCCGGCGGGGTGATGAACGTGTCATCACCGAAGTTCATCGAGCCCGACTCCACGCCCGAGATGTCCGGCTGCGCCTCCAGGCCGGTGGTGCGCTCCTCGATCGTCATGTCGTTGCTGCCGCCCGTGGAGACCATCGTGAGCACGTCGCTGCCCGCCCGGATGCGCTCGATCACGTCCTTGAACAGCTCGGGGCGGCCGCTCGGCGTGCCGTCGTCCTCGCGCACGTGCAGGTGCACGACCGTGGCACCCGCCTGAGCCGCCCCGATGCTCGAGTCGGCGATCTCCGCGGTGGTGTACGGGATGTTCGGGTTGTTCTCCCGGAAGACGTCGGCGCCGGTCACCGCGACGGTCAACACCACGGGCCTGCTGTTCCAGCTCATGCGCTGACCTCCTCGAGCGACGCGCGCTCCTCGTCGGTGATCGGCCGCGAGCCGCGCTGCTCCGGGTCCCACAGCACGAGGCCAAACTCGGCATCCACCACGACCTGCCCCGCGTCGTCGACGATCCGCTCGCTGGTCGTGAGGCTCGAGCGGCCGAGCTCGCGCACCCCGCACTGCACGGTCACGGTCTTGAAGGCCGGGTCGATCTCGCGCCGGAAGTTCACCGAGCAGCGGCCGACCACGTACTCGTCGCGCCTGATGCCGTGCTGCTCGAGCCAGGCGTCGCGGCCCTCCTCGAGGTAGGTCAGCACCACGGTGTGGTTCACGTGGCCGAGACCGTCGAGGTCGCGCCAGCGCACCTGCACGCGGTGGCCCTCGCTCATGCTCCGAGCGCCTCTCGCAGGGCTGGGGTGCGGCGCACCAGATCGAGCGCGTAGGCGCCGGTGTCGGCGGTGTACCCGTTGCCCACCAGCATGCGCACCTCCGACGCCATCCCGTCCGCCGTCAGGGCGGCGGTGGAGAACGTGGTGGCCATCGAGAAGAACAGGATGGTTCCCGTCTCGGCGGTGAGCAGGATCGCGGTCGGCTCGCAGCCGCCGGCGTTGACCACGACCACGGTCAGGTCGGCGGGCGGCGCGCCCGCCTCGCGCAGCGCCTCGAGCGCGGCGAGCGGGTCGCGCAGGTCGGCTGTCACCGCGATGTCGCAGAGGCCAAGCTCGCTCACGCGCGCGACGGCGCGCGTGTCCACGTCGACGGCCACGACCGTGCCGCCCTCCATCGCCTCGCGGGCCGCGGCGAGCGCGACCTTGCCGGCGTGGCCGGCGCCAAGCACGCACACCGTGCCCCCGGGCGGCGGAGCCAGCGTGCGCGTCAGCGAGGCGGCGGCGTACACGTCGTAGACCTCCAGCACGGTCTTGAGCGGCAGGTCCTCCGGAACCGGGCCCCACGCCGAGCGGTCGCAGACGTAGGCGGTGCCGCTCACCTCGACCTGCGGATCGTCGGGGTCCACCCGGGTCACGGCCTCGAGGCGCAGCGGCGTCAACGTGAGCGACGCGAGCGTCACGATGCGCTGGCCCAGCTCGGGCGGGGAGCCGTAGTGCTCGCCCACCTCGGTGACCGTGCCGAGCGCGACGCCACCCGAGTCGGTCTCCGGGTTGTGCAGCTTGCCGCGCGCGGCGACGATCTCGAAGATCCGGTCGGCCATGCGCCCCGGGTCGGCATCGGAGCGCTCGCGGATGTTGCGAAACGAGGTCGAGTCGAGGCACAGGCGCTCCACCGCGACCTCGAACTCGTAGGGCCGGACCGGACCGGAGGCGTCCAGGCGCTCCGCCGGTTGGGGCAGCGCGCCCGCCGGGGCGATCACCCGGTCGGCACCGAGCTGCTGCCTCATGTCGATCGGTGAGCCGGTCTTCATGAACGCTCGTTAGGGACCCTATGGCGCCTCAGACAGCGGTGTCAAGCCTCGCAAACGATCGATCGTTAAGCCAACCCGCGCGAGCAGTGGCGAAGGACCGCGAGGAGGCGTAGTTTGGAAGCTTGGACGGTTCCAACGGCATGGGGCCGCGGCTGCTGCTGGTCGCGGCCGTCGCGATGGCCTGTGTCCTCACCGGCGTGGGGTTCGTGTCGCTCCTCGGCGGCGGCGCCAGCGTGCCCGATCCCGCGCGGGCGAAGGCCGCGAGCGTGGCGATGGAGTCCCCGCGCGCGCAGGCCAGCCACGCCCACAGCGGCGACCTGGGTGTGCGCGGCATGTCCGAGCGCGAGCTGCGCGCGATGGAGACGATCACGCTCGGGCCCGAGCACGCCAGGGAGCACGCGCTCCTGCGCCGGGCCGTTAGGCGCGAGGACGCCGCGGGCGGCCCGCAGGGCGAGAACCCGCTGAAGGCGGCCGCCGTCGCCGAAGCGCTGCCGGCGGTCGACCCCGCCGAGGACGGCGACTGGAACCCTCAGAAGGCGTTCTTCCCGATCGTCGCGATCCACGCCGCGCTGCTGCCGACCGGCAAGGTCATGATCTTCACGTATCCGGCCGGCCAGAACTCCGCGGAGGCCTGGCTCTGGGACCCCGCGAACGATCCGTCGGGCGCTTCGATGGTCAAGAAGAACCCGCCCGACCTCGACGGCAAGCCGGCCAACATCTGGTGCGCGGGCCAGACCTTCACGGAGGACGGGGAGCTGCTCGTCTTCGGAGGCAACCTGGAGTTCCCCGATCCGGCCATCGGCTCTGCCTGGAAGGGCCTCAACAAGGTCTACACGTTCAATCCCTGGACCGAGACCTGGACGGAGCAGCCGAACATGCGCCACGGGCGCTGGTACCCGACCGGCGTGAGGATGGCGGACGGGCGCGTCCCGATCATCAGCGGCCTCGACGAGTCCGGGAAGAACAACCCCACGTCGACCAACCCGGACGTCGAGCTGTTCACGCCGCCGGCGACCGCCGGAGGGGTGGGCTCCGTCGACTACCTCGGTGCCATGGGCGGACCGGGGCAGCCGCCGATCGGCGGCCTCTACCCGCACATGTTCGCGATGCCCAGCGGACGCACGCTGATCGCCGGCCCGGCGATGCAGGACAGCTGGTACTTCGACAGCGTGACCAACACCGCGACGGAGAAGAGCTACGTGTGGTCGGACGCGCCCGACCTCTCTCGCGCGCGCGGCTGGGGGACGACCGTGCCGCTGCCGTCCGGAGTGGACGGCCCGACCAAGGTGATGGCGCTGGGCGGCACCAACTGGACCGAGGTCCCGTCGACCACCACCACCGAGGTCTTCGACGAGGCGCAACCGAACCTCGGCTGGAAGCCCGCGCCGTCGAACCTGATCGGTCGCGGCCACGCCAACACCGTGCTGCTGCCGGACGGCTCGATGGTCGAAGTGGGCGGCGGAGTGGGGATGTCGAACACGTTCCCGTCCCCGCTGCACAAGGCCAATCCCGAGCAGAGGCAGATCGAGCTCTGGGACCCCGAGACCGGCGAGTGGCGGCTCGGCCCCGCCCAGACCGAGTCGCGGGCCTACCACTCCACCGCCCTCCTGCTGCCCGACGGCAGCGTGCTGTCCGGCGGCGACGAGTACAACGGCGACGCCGAGGGTCACGTGGACACCGGCGAGATCTACAGGCCGCCCTATCTGTTCAGAGGCGACCGGCCGACCATCACGTCGGATCCGGGCCCGATCACGAGCGGCGGGGGCTTCGGAGTCTCCACGCCGAACACCAACATCGCCCGCGCGGCGCTCGTCGCGCCGGCGGCGGTGACCCACGGCGTGGACATGAACCAGCGCGTCATCCAGCTCGACGTGGAGCGGCGCGTGGGCTGCGTGAACATGAAGGCGCCGGGCGCCAAGGCCGCCCCGCCCGGCTGGTACATGCTCTTCCTGCTCAACGACCAGGGCGTCCCCTCGATCGCCAGGTTCGTGAAGCTGCAGCAGTTCGGGACCGCGACCGCCTGCACCGCGCCGGTACCGCCCGCGGACGTGACCGCGCCCGCGGTGACGATCGACGCGCCGGCGGCGGGCACGACCGTCTCCGGCGCGGTCAAGGTGAAGGCGAGCGCCTCCGACGCGGTCGGCGTGGTGGGCGTGCAGTTCAAGCTCGGCGACCAGAACCTCGGGACCGAGGACAAGTCGGCGCTCTACTCGCGGACCTGGGACACCACCAAGATCCCCGACGGCACCTACACGCTCACCGCCGTCGCGCGCGACGCCGCGAACGCCACGACATCCGCACCCGTGACCGTCACGGTCACCAACCCGGACAAGGACGGTCCCTGGGTCTCGCTCACGGCGCCCAAGGACGGGGCCACCGTCGCGGGCCTGACCACGGTGTCGGCCGACGCCTTCGACCCCGGGGATCACATGGGCGAGGTTCAGTTCCAGGTCGACGGCCAGAACATCGGCCCCCCGGTCACCTCCCCGCCGTGGACGGTGCAGTGGGCCACCACGGACGTCTCCAACGGAAGCCACAAGCTCGGTGCCGTCGGGACGGACACCCTCGGCAACAGCCTGCCGTCCTGGCCGGTCACCGTGACCGTCAACAACCAGCCGCCGTCGAACAACCCGCCGCCGGTGATCGAGCCGCTGCCCAAGCAGGACCAGCCAGTGGCCAAGCCCGTCCCGCCCACCGGGACCGCCGGCGCGCCGAAGAACCTCGCCCCGGGAATCAGCAAGCTGAGGATCTCGCGGCCGACCTTCCGCAAGGGCACGGCGACGAAGATCAGCTTCAGCCTCAGCGAGGCCGCCGACGTGAAGCTCTCGTTCGAGCGCAGGGTGTCGGGGCATCGCGCCCGCGGGCGCTGCGTCAGCCCGCCGCTGAAGCGGCGCGCCAAATGCACCCTGTACGCGCGCGTGAAGTCCACGATCGGGCTTCACGGCAAGGTGGGCTCGAACAGCCTGCTGTTCCGGGGCAAGCTCTCGCGCACCCGCAGCCTCGCGACGGGGCGCTACCGCCTCACGCTGCAGGCCACGGACGCGACGGGCAAGCGCTCGGCCGCCGTGCACACCAGCTTCCGGCTGCTCGACAGCGTGGACGAGCACCGGGCGGTGGCGGTGCAGGCAGCCGTGCTCGCCTGGTTCTAGGCTGCGCGCACGGAAACGCTGCCCTACCACTGGTACGTCGACGCCGAGGTGCTCGCCAGCGAGCGCGAGCGGCTGTTCGCACACGCCTGGCAGTACGCCGGCCACATCGGGCAGCTGGCCGAGCCCGGCTCCTACTTCACGCTGCGTGTGGGCGACGTGCCGCTGGTGGTGGTGCGCGACCGCGAGGGGCAGCTGGCCGCGTTCGTGAACGTGTGCCGCCACCGCGGGGCCGAGGTGGTGTCGGGCGCGGGAAGCCGCACCACGCTCCAGTGCCACTACCACGCGTGGACATACGGGCTGGACGGCTCGCTGCGGGCCGCGCCACGGGCTGACGCCGATCCGGACTTCGACCGCGAGGCGCTGGGCCTGCGCCGCGCCGAGGTCGACACCTGGGGCCCGTTCGTGTTCGTCAACGCGGACGCCGGCGCGCCCCCGCTCGCCGAGACCCTCGGCGAGCTGCCGGACCTGCTGCGCGAGGGCGGCATCGACGTGGAGGCGCTCGCCTTCCACTCGCGCGCCCCGTACGCGCTCGAGGCCAACTGGAAGGTGGCCGTTGAGAACTTCCTCGAGTGCTACCACTGCCAGGTCGCCCACCCCGGGTTCAGCGAGGTGGTGGACGTGTCGCCCGGGGCCTACCGGCTGGAGCGCCACCCCACGTTCGCCAGCCACCACGTGCGTCTGCGCGACGGCGCGGGCTCCGGCGGCCAGTTCCACCTGATCTGGCCGAACATCAAGGTCAACGTGATGCCGGGGGCGGCGAACCTCTCGATCGGGCCGCTCGTGCCGGTCGAGCCGGGGCGCACGGAGGGCTACCTCGACTACTTCTTCCCCGGCGACGCCGACCCTGAGTGGATCGCCGGCTACCTCGAGCTCGACGACCAGGTGGGCGCAGAGGACCGGGTGCTGGTCGAGTCGGTCCAGCGCGGCATCCGCTCGCGCGCGTTCGAGCACGGCCGGCTGATGCTGCCGAGCGAGGAGCTGATCGCCGAGTTCCAGCGCTGGGTGGCGGCCGGGCTGGCCTGAGGTGCGGATCCCCGTCGTCTGGAGCGATCTCCACCGGCTGCACGAGCCGGGCGGCGAGGTCTGGGTGGGCGTGCGCACGCCGGGTACCGAGCTGCCGGAGCGAGCGGAGCGGATCCGCGCCGAGCTGGAGCGGGCCGGGGCGCGCTTCGTGGAGGCCGCGCCTCAGCCGGAACAGGCCTTGCTCGAGGTCCACGACCGGTCCCTACTCGACTACCTGGCGGGCGCCTGGGAGGCGTGGGAGGCGGCCGGGCTGGACGAGGATCCGGGCCAGGACCGCGTGGTGCCGTACATATTTCCCCACCCCGGCCTGTTCGCCGGCTTCGAGCCGGAGGTGCCGGCGGCGGCGAGCGCGCGCGCCGGCCACTTCGCCTTCGACACGATGACGCTGATCGGGCCCGGGACGTGGGAGGCGGTGCGGGCGGCAGTCGAGGCCGCTGTTACGGCGGCGGACCTGGTGCTGGGTGGAGAGCCGGCCGCGTACGCCTGCTGCCGACCGCCGGGCCACCACGCCACTCGCAGCTGCTTCGGCGGGTCCTGCTACCTGAACAACGCGGCCGCGGCGGCGGCCCGGCTGCGGTCCGGCGTGGACGGGCCGGTGGCGGTGGTCGACATCGACGCCCATCACGGCAACGGCACGCAGTCGATCTTCTACGAGGACCCGCGGGTGCTGGCGGGCTCCGTGCACGTGGATCCGGGCGCGGGGTGGTTCCCGCACTTCCTGGGCTTCGCGCGGGAGACGGGCGCGGGCGCCGGAGCGGGGGCCAACCGCAATGTGACGCTCGCGCCGGGAAGCGGCGACGAACCGTGGTTGGAGGCCGTGGACGAGCTGGCCGGGTGGGCACGGGCGGGCGGAGCGGAGGCGCTGGTGGTGGCACTCGGCGTGGATGCGGCGGGCGGCGACCCCGAGAGCCCGCTGGAGGTCACGGCGGCGGGCCTGCGAGCGGCGGGGCGAACGCTGGGCGAGCTGGGCCTGCCGACCGTCCTGGTGCAGGAGGGCGGCTACGAGCTGGAGACGATCGGGCCGCTGGTGCGGGAGGTGCTCGAAGGTATGGAGCAGGGCCTGGCGGCCTAACGGCTCGGTTCCACTGGCGGATTTCGCCGATCGAACGTACGTTGATGGGTACCGCTCACGGATGATCGGGCAGGGACTTCGATGGGTTCTTTCAACCGGACAACCGGCACATCTCGCATTGCGCTTTCCGCTGTAGTCGGACTGGTCTGTCTCATGGCCTGCGCCGGCATTCCGGCGCTGCTCGGAGGCGGCGCGTCCGCGGCCCCCGCGCCCGCGAAGGCCGAGCGCGTCGCCGCCGTGCCGCCGGAGCCGGTGCTCCCCCATGGCCACGGCGGCGACCTCGGCGTTCCGGGCATGACCGAGCAGGAGCTGCGCGCCTTCGAAACCGCCACACTCGGCCCTGAGCACGCCGCCGAGCACGCGGCGCTGCGACGCGCCGTGCGGCGCGGCGAGGCCGACCCGGTCGACCCCCAGCCCACCCGCAGCGCGGCTCACCCCACGGCCGCGGCCGCTGCCGTGGGCAATTTCTCGGAGATCGGCCGCTGGGACCCGGCGGCGACCGTCACGTTTCCCATCGTCGCCATCCACGCGGCGATGCTGCCCACCGGCAAGGTGATGATCTTCTCCTACCCCAAGGACCCGCAGGAGAACAGCGCCCAGGCGTGGCTGTGGGACCCGGTCACCGGCGTGAAGGTCCGCCGTGACCCGCCGCTCTGGCTCGACCCGAAGGACGGCCAGATGAAGGCGGCCAACATCTGGTGCTCCGGCCACACCTTCACGGCCGACGGCGAGCTGGTGGTGTTCGGCGGCAACCTCGAGTTCCCCGACGGCACCAAGGACTACAAGGGGCTCAACAAGGTCTACACGTTCAACCCGTGGTCTGAGACCTGGAAGGAGCAGCCCGACATGCGGCACGGGCGCTGGTACCCGACCGGCATCAGGCTGGCCGACGGCCGCATCCCGATCATCAGCGGCTGGGACGAGTCCGGCGACAAGGTCATGAACACCGACGTCGAGATGTTCAGCCCGGCGGCCGGCCTGAACGGGCTGGGCGCGATCTCGCTGATCGGCAGCACCGGCGGCGTCGGCGAGCCGCCCACCGGCGAGTACTACCCGCACATGTTCGCCATGCCCTCCGGTCGCTCGCTCGTGGTCGGCCCCGATCAGCCCAACTCCTGGTTCATGAACACGCCGGGCGCGGACAGCTTCGGCTGGTCGGCCGCCCCCCGCATGGGCCAGCGGCGGCTGTGGGGCACGGCCGTGCCGGTGCCGGCCGGGCCGAGTGGGTCCCCGAAGATCATGGCCCTCGGCGGCACCGACGAGAGCACCATCCCCTCGACCAACACCACCGAGGTCTTCGACGAGAACAACTCCGCCGCCGGCTGGCAGCCCGCTCCCTCGAACGTCATCGGTCGCGGCCACGCCAACACGGTCCTGCTGCCGGACGGCTCGATGGTCGAGGTGGGCGGGGGCATCGGCAGCGTCGCGACCGCACCCGGGCCCCTCTACGCGGCCAATCCCGAGCAGCGTCAGATCGAGCTCTGGAACCCCACCACCGGCCAGTGGAAGCTCGGCCCCGAGCAGTCCGAGTACCGGGCCTACCACTCCACCGCCCTGCTGCTCCCTGACGGGCGCGTGTTCTCCGCGGGCGACGACTTCAACGGCGGCATCACGAGCGACACGGCCGAGATCTACGAGCCGCCCTACCTCCATCAGGGCGGCACGCGGCCGTCGATCACCTCGGCGCCGAACGAGATCAGGGTGGGCGCCAACTTCGGTGTCCAGACCCCCGACACGCACATCTCGAAGGCCGCGCTGATCGCGCCCGCCTCGGTCACCCACGCGGTCGACATGAACCAGCGCTTCATCGCGCTCAACGTGACCCAGCGGACGGGCTGCGTGGAGCTGAGCGCGCCGCCGAACGCCAACGCGGCGCCGCCCGGCTACTACATGCTGTTCCTGGTCGACAACCGGGGCGTGCCGTCGAAGGCCGCCTGGGTGAAGCTCACGACCTCGGCCACCGGCCTGCCCACGTGCACCGGCACGGCGCTCGACACCACTCCGCCCACGACCTCCGTCACCGCCCCCGCGAACGGCGCGACCGTGTCCGGCGGCTCGGTCAGCGTGAACGCGAGCGCCTCCGACAGCGGCGGCGTCGCGAGCGTGCAGTTCAAGCTCGACGGCCAGAACCTGGGCGCCGCAGACACCGCAGCGCCGTGGACGATCTCGTGGGACACCACCAAGGTCGCCAACGGATCCCACAACCTCACGGTCGTCGCGACCGACAACGCCGGCAACGAGGCCACCTCCAACCCGGTCTCGGTGACGGTCGCGAACGCGACCCCAGCCGACACCACGCCGCCAGCGGTCGCGCTGGCGCCGCCCTCGAGCGGAGCGCCGGTGTCCGGCTCGATCAACGTGGCCGCGAGCGCCTCCGACAACGTCGGGGTGGCGGGCGTGCAGTTCAAGCTCGACGGCCAGAACCTGGGCGCCGAGGACACCGCGCAACCGTGGGGCATCACCTGGGACACCACCACGGCGCCCAACGGCACCCACCAGTTGACCGCCGTCGCGCGTGACGCCGCCGGCAACACCAAGACGGCCGCGGCCGTGTCGGTGACGGTCTCCAACTCCACTTCCCCGCCGCCGCCCGCACCGAACAACGCCGCCCCGGCGATCAGCCGGGTCAAGCTGTCCGCTTCGACCTTCTCGAAGGCGACGACGCTGAGCTTCCGGCTCAGCGAGGCCGCCCAGGTCAGGCTGTCGTTCGGGCGCAAGCTCAGCGGCCACAAGGCGCGCGGACGGTGCGTGGCGCCGGCGCGCAAGGGCCGCGCCAAGTGCACGCTCTACTCGGCGCTCCGGACCACGCTGAAGCTCCAGGGCAAGGCCGGCGCCAACAGCGCACTGCTCAAGCGCCGGCTCTCGCGCACGCACAATCTGGCCTCCGGTCGCTACCGGCTGACGCTGCTGGCGACCGATCCCCAGGGCAAGCACTCGCCCGCCGCCACGACCAGCTTCCGGGTGGTCGACGCCACGGCGGCCCGGGCTGCGCTGCTCGGCTTCGCGCGCCTCTTCTAGAGAGGTTTCAGGGGTGCCGCCCGGGTAGCAGCGGGGGACTCGGCGGCAACGAAGCAGCCCCGCCGCACATCCGTCTAGGAGGACCGCTCATGAGCACCCAGCCCGACCGGGCAGGATCGTCTGCGCCCGCGGCCACCGACCAGCGGCCGCTCTCTCCCGAGCAGAAGCTAGCCCGCTTCCTCGGCGTCTTCAGCCTCAGCCTAGGAGCTCCGCAGATCGCGGCGCCCGGCCGCGTGAACCGCCTGATCGGTGTCCACGACGACGCCAGCAGTCGCAGATGGCAGCGGATCGTGGGAGTGCGCGAGATCGCCGCCGGCGCCGGCATCCTGAGCAAGGACCGCCCCGCCGAGTGGGTGTGGTCGCGCGTGGCCGGCGACATGAAGGACCTGGCCCTGCTCGGCTCGGCGTTCGTCCGGAAGGCCGACGACCGCAAGCGCCTGGCGGCGGCGTCCGGCGCCGTGGTCGGGATCACCGTCGCGGACATCATCGACGCGGTGGCGCTGACCCGTGCGCCCGGCCGCTCGACACCGGACGGCGTGCGCGTGAAGGGCGCAATCACGATCCGGCGACCGCGTGAGGACGTGTACAGGTTCTGGCACACGTTCGAGAACCTGCCCCACTTCATGGACCACCTCGAGTCGGTCGAGCCGCGCGGCGATCGTGCCTCGTTCTGGCGCGCCAAGGCGCCCGCCGGCATGAAGGTCGAATGGGAGGCCGAGCTCGTCGACGACCGGCCCAACGATCGGATCTCGTGGCGCTCGCGCAGCGGGGCGCTCGTTCAGACCTCCGGCACGGTGCGCTTCTCGGATGCCCCGCGCGAGCGCGGCACCGAGGTGAGGGTCGAGCTCGAGTACCAGGCCCCCGGCGGCATGCTGGCCTCCACGGTCGCGGCGCTGTTCGGGGAGGACCCCGAGCAGCAGGTCCGGGATGACCTGCGGCGCCTGAAGCAGGTGCTGGAGACCGGCATGGTCGTCCGGTCCGAAGGCAGCCCGGAGGGCACGAGCACGCGCAGGCTGCTCAAGCAGCGCCCGGCGCAGCCGCTCGCACGCGAGGACGGAAACCGAGGAGTGCCGATCCTCGAAGGGAGGACGTCATGAGGGCCACCTGCTGGGAGGGCAAGAACAAGGTCCGGGTCGAGAACGTCCCGGACCCGAAGATCCTGAACTCGCGCGACGCCATCGTGCGCATCAGCTCGACGGCGATCTGCGGCTCGGACCTCCACCTGCTCCAGGGCTACATCCCGACCATGAAGCGCGGCGACATCCTCGGCCACGAGTTCATGGGCGAGGTCGTGGAGAAGGGCTCCGAGGTCCGCAACCTCGCGGTCGGCGACCGCGTGGTCGTGCCGTTCCCGATCGCGTGCGGGAACTGCAACTCCTGCCTCGCCGGGCTCTACTCGGTGTGCGAGAACTCGAACCCGAACGCGGGCCTGGCGGAGGCGTTCATGGGTCGCTCGCCTGCGGGCATCTTCGGCTACTCGCACATGCTGGGCGGCTACGCCGGCGGGCAGGCGGAATATGCCCGGGTGCCGTTCGCGGACGTGGGGCCGATCAAGGTCGAGAACGACCTGCCCGACGAGCAGGTCCTGTTCCTCTCGGACATCCTGCCGACCGGCTACATGGGGGCCGACATGTGTGACATCCAGCGCGGCGACGTGATCGCCGTGTGGGGCGCCGGGCCCGTCGGCCAGTTCGCGATCGCGAGCGCCTACCTGCTCGGAGCAGAGCGCGTCATCGCGATCGACCGCTTCCCCTATCGCCTCGAGATGGCGCGCGAGAAGGCCGG
>JAXDIH010000088.1:0-10786 GCA_034664105.1 Thermoleophilaceae bacterium | reverse complement strand
GTCGGGCAGCGTGCGGTGGAAGTGGCGGCCGAGCAGCCAGTAGCTGACGATCAGCAGGATGCCGGTGGAGAGGCCGACCAGCAGCGCGTACAGCGCGGTCAGCCGGGCCCGGATCGTCAGGCGCGGCGTGCTCATATGCGGTAGCCCGCCCCTTTGACGGTCTCGATCACGGGCGGGGTTCCGAGCTTGCGGCGCAGCCTCAGGACGGTCATGCGCACCGAGTTCGTGAAGGGGTCGGCGTTCTCGTCCCACACGCGGCGCACCAGCTCGTCGTTGGACAGCACCGCTCCCCCGGCCGCCATCAGCGCCTCCAGCACGGCGAACTCCTTGGGCGTCAGCTCGACGGGACGGCCCGCGCGCGTGACGGTGTGCCGGGCCGGGTCGAGCGCGACGTCTCCCGCGGTCAGCGTGGGCGGGCTGGCGGGATGGGTGCGACGCGCGAGCGCTCGCAGCCGCGCCACCAGCTCCGCGAAGTCGAAGGGCTTGGGCATGTAGTCGTCCGCGCCGAGCGAGAGCCCGTCCACCAGGTCCTCCACGCCGGCCGCGGCGGTGAGCATCAGAACGCGGCTGTCCGGCTCCTCGCGGCGCAGCGTGCGGCAGAGGTCGTCACCGTGCATCACGGGCAGGTCGCGATCGAGCACCACGACGTCGTAGGAGTTCAGCCGCGCCTTGTCGAGCGCGCTGCCGCCGTCGTAGGCCACGTCGACCGCCATGCCCTCGCGGCGCAGGCCGCGAGCCACCACATCGGCGACCCTGCGCTCATCCTCGGCGACCAGCACGCGCACCCGTTTCAGGGTAGTGAGCCCCGCTGAGGCCTCCGGCGGCGCGTTATGCGCCGGTGACAGCGAGCCTCCTAGTTTGGCCGCCATGAGCGAGAGCGCCGTCCACGAGGAACCACGGGAGGCGCTCGAGAGCGCCCTCTTCGAGATCAAGCGAGTGATCATCGGGCAGGACGCGATGCTGGAGCGGGTGATGGTGGCCCTGCTCTCGGGCGGGCACGTGCTGCTCGAGGGCGTGCCGGGCCTGGCGAAGACGCTCACGATCAAGACGCTCGCGTCGGTGGTTGGCGGGAGCTTCAGCCGCATCCAGTTCACGCCCGACCTGGTGCCGTCCGACCTGGTCGGCACGCGCATCTACCGCCCCGACACGGGGTCGCTCGACACCGAGCTGGGACCCGTGTTCGCGAACTTCCTGCTGGCCGACGAGATCAACCGCGCGCCGGCGAAGGTCCAGTCGGCGCTGCTCGAGGTGATGCAGGAGCAGCAGGTGACGATCGGCGGCACGTCGCACGCGGTGCCGCACCCGTTCCTCGTGCTGGCCACGCAGAACCCGATCGAGTCGGAGGGCACGTACCCGCTGCCCGAGGCGCAGGTGGACCGCTTCCTGATGAAGATCCTGGTCGACTACCCGGCTCCGGGCGACGAGGCTGCCGTGGTCAACCGCTCGCTCGACCCCGCCGCAGTGGTGGAGGAGCGACTCACCGCCGCGGACCTGGTGCGCTTCCGCGCCGCGGCCGCGGAGGTGATGGTGGACCGTGAGGTCGTGGACTACGCCGTGGCGCTGGCCGACGCCACGCGCCGGCCGGGGCGCTACGGGCTGACCGAGGTTGAGTCGCTGGTGAGCTACGGCGCGAGCCCGCGCGGGCCGATCGGGCTGGTGCACGCCGCGCGCTCGCTGGCCCTGCTGCGCGGCCGCAGGCACGTCCTGGCGAGCGACGTGCGCGATCTCGCGCCGGAGGTGCTGCGCCACCGGCTCGTGCTCAGCTACGAGGGGCTCAGCGAGGGCGCAAGCCCGGACGACCTGCTCGACCAGGTGCTGGAGGCCGTGCCCGAGCCCGACCGGCGCGCGGTCGAAACGGAGCCGCTGGCGGCGTGACCGTCGCCGGCGCCCTACGGCCGCCTCCGGGGCGGCAAGGGCCCGGATCGGTTCCGGGCGCGCTGGTGAAGGCCCTCGACCTCGCGTTCGTGCGCCGCGTGGGTGGCGTCAGCGCCGGCGAGCACCGCGGCGCCGGGGTAGGCAGCGGCACCGAGCTGGCCCAGCTGCGCCCCTACCAGCCGGGCGACGACGTGCGCCAGATCGACCCCTCCGCGACCGCCCGCACCGGCGTCCCGCACGTGCGCCAGCAGGTGCCCGAGCGCCTGCTCACGACCTGGCTGGCCGTGGACGTGTCGCCGTCGATGGCGTTCGGAACGGCTGACCGGCTGAAGAGCGACGTGGCCGACGGCGTTGCCGACGTGCTGGGGGCGATCGCGGTCCGGCGCGGCGGGCGTGTGGGGCTGCTGACCTTCGGCGGTCCCGAGGCCCGGCTGCTGCCCCCCCGGGGCGGGCGCGGCGCGCGCGTGGGGCTGCGGCAGGCGCTGGCCGAGGGCGTGGCGCCGGATGGGACGAAGGGCGAGTCGATGGCCGGGGCGCTGGTGCGGGCGGGACGTCTGGCGCGGCCGCGCAGCCTGATCGTGGTGGTGTCGGACTTCGCGGGGCCGAGCGACTGGTCGCGGCCGCTGGCGGCGCTCTGCGCGCGGCACACGGTGATGGCGGTGGAGGTGTTCGACCCGCGCGAGCGCGAGCTGCCCGCGGTGGGGCGGCTGGCGATGGTGGACCCGGAGAGCGGCGAGCGGGTAGAGGTGGACACCGCCGACCGCCGCCTGCGAGAGCGCTTCGCGCGGGCCGCGAGCGAGGAACGGGCGGCCGTGGCGGCGGCGCTGCGGCGAGCGGGAGCGGAACACGTGACGCTGTCGACGGCTGGCGCCTGGGCGCGCGAGCTGGGCCGGAGGCTGGCGTGAGCCGGCGCGCGACTCGGCCGCCGGCGCACCCGAGCCGGCGCGCGACGCCGCCCGGCCGGAGGCCCGCGTGAGCTTCGCTTCGCCCGTCTTCCTCGCGGCGCTCGCCCTCGTCCCGCTCGTGCTGGCGGCCCACGTGCTCGCTCGCCGGCGCGCCCGCCGCTACGCCGTGCGCTTCCCGGCCGTCGCCACCCTGGCGCCGCTGCTGCCGCGTGTCTCCTCCTGGCGACGGCGGCTGCCGCTCGCCCTCTTCCTCGCGGCGCTCGCCGCGCTCGGCCTCGCGCTGGCGCGCCCGCAGGCGACCGTGGCCGTGCCCCAGGAGCAGGCGTCGATCGTGCTGGTGACCGACGTCTCCCGCTCGATGCTCGCCGAAGACGTCCGGCCCAGCCGCCTGGACGCCGCACGCGCGGCGGCCCAGCGCTTCCTCGACGAGGTGCCGGGCGCGGCGCGGGTCGGCGCGGTGGCCTTCTCGACCGAGCCGCACACCATCGAGCCGCCCACGGACGACCGCAACAAGATCAAGGACGTGATCGACAGCCTCAGCGCCGACGGCGGCACGGCCACCGGCGATGCGCTGGCCGCCGCGCTCGGTCTGGTGGACAAGGGACCGGCCGCGAAGCGCCCGCCGGCCGCGATCGTGCTGCTGTCGGACGGCGCCACGACCACGGGCCGCGACCCGACGGAGGTCGCGCGCGCCGCCCGCCGTCTGCACATCCCGATTCACACGGTGGCGCTGGGCACGCGCGGAGCGACGATCGTGACGCCGACGGGCGCGACCGTGCCGGTGCCGCCCGACCCGGAGACGATGCGCCAGATCGCGGAGCTCTCGGGCGGACGCGCCTTCCAGGCCGAGGACGCCAACGACCTGTCGCGCATCTACAAGGGCCTGGGCTCCCGAGTGGCGAGCAAGAAGGAACAGCGGGAGATCACGGTGGCATTCGCCGGAGCAGGCGGCCTGCTGCTGGCTGCGGCAGCGGCGTTCGGCCTGCGGGGCACGGCCCGGCTGCCCTAAGAGGCTCCCCGGGGTGGATTCGAACCACCAAGAACTGATTAACAGTCAGTCATGTTGCCGTTACATCACCGGGGAACGGCGGTTCGAGCATAGCGGCCGGAGGGGCCTGGATCAGGCCTCGTCGGCCGTTCCCGCGAGACGGTCTGCTCCGCCTGATGCCTTCAGCATCGCCAGCGTCTTCGATTCGATCTGGCGCACCCGCTCGCGGGTGACGCCGACCTCGTGGCCGATGTCCTCCAGCGTCATCGGGCCCTTGTCGCCCAGGCCGTAGCGCAGTTCGATCACCCGGCGCTCGCGCCAGGGCAGCGAGTCGAGCACCTCCAGCAGGTCCTTGTCGCGGATGCGGTTCGCCACCACCTCGAGCGGGCGGTCGCCGGCGTCGTCGGAGATGAAGTCGCCCAGCGAGGCGTCGCCCTCCTCCCCGCCGACCGGCGCCTCCAGCGACACCGGCTCCTGACCGAGCTTGAGGATCTCCTCCACCTTCTTCGGCGTCATCTCCACGAGCTCGGCGATCTCCTCGAAGGACGGCTCGCGGTTGTTCTGCTGCATCAGCGACCGCTTGGCGCGCGCCACGCGATTCATCCGCTCGACCATGTGCACCGGGATCCGGATCGTGCGCGACTGGTCCGCCAGCGCCCGCGTTATCGCCTGCCGGATCCACCACGTGGCGTAGGTCGAGAACTTGAAGCCGCGTCGCCAGTCGAACTTCTCGACCGCGCGGATCAGCCCCAGGTTGCCCTCCTGGATCAGGTCGAGCAGCGTCAGGCCGCGCCCCGTGTAGCGCTTGGCGATCGACACCACCAGCCGCAGGTTCGCCTCGATCAGCGCGTTCTTCGCGCTCATGTCGTTCTGTTCGATGCGCTTGGCTAGGCGCACCTCGTCCTCGCGCGTGAGCAGCGGCACCCGGCCGATCGAACGCAGGTAGAGCCGTACCGCGTCCTCGGCGCCCTGCTCCGGCGGCGCCACCGGCACGCCGGCGGTGATCGGGCCACCGACGACGTCGTCGAGCTCCTCGACCTCCTCGACGTCCGGCGCGTCGAACCCTTCCGGCTCGTCGTCCTTGGAGTTGCTGGGAGTCATGCCGTCTGCCCCATGACCTCGTCGAGGTCGCCGCGCACGCGCTGCTCCGCGGCCGCCAGCTCGCTCTGGCGCGCGTGGTCGCCCGCCTGGGCCGCGCGCCGGATCTCGCGCTCCAGCCGGCGCTTCTCGAGCTGAAGGATGCTCATGCGCAGCACCGCCTCGTTGCTGGGCGGCTGCTCCTGCGCCGCCAGCGCCACGTCGGTCACCAGCGCGGCCAGCGCGGGCTCGTCCTCCGACAGCGCGGCGAGCGGGTCGTCGAAGTGGGTCACGAGATGCTCACGCGCGCGCCGCGTGGCGTCGGAAGAGAGCTGGTCGTCGTCCGGCCGCGACAGGTACTCGCGGCCGAGATCGCCGCTGGCCAGGCAGCGCAGCAGGAACTCGCGCTCCGCGCGGAAGGCCACCTCGCCGGCCGACGCGCCAGCCGGCAGCACCGGCACGCGGGTCGCGGGAGCGCCGCCTGACGAGCGAGCAGCGGCCCCGCTGGGCGCCGCGCGCACGTACTCGGCTGGAACGTCCAGACGATCCGCGATCTCGCGGACGAGCTGATCCCGCATCGCAGTCCGTTCGGGTGTGGCAGCGATCAAGCTGCGCGCCTCCTCAAGTGCTTTGTCCCTACCGGTGGGCGTACCGAGGTCTGCATCGGCAAGAACCCGGCGAATCTGAAACTGGATCATGGGCAGTGCGCCTTCCAGGCGCTTCGTGAACGCCTCGGCGCCCTCTGCCGCAAGCAAATCTGCAGGATCGGTGCCCTCCGGCATCTCCACGGCACGCAGCTCCACACCCCCGTGCTGCGCCGCCCTCAGCATCGCGTCCTGTCCCGAGCGGTCGGCGTCGAGCGCCAGCACCACCAGCGGCGCCGCCCTCCCGAGCTCGGCCATCTGCTCGGCCGTCAGCGCCGTGCCCATGATGGCCACGGACTCGCGAATCCCTGCCTGGTGCAGCGCAAGCACGTCGGTATACCCCTCCGCCACCACGATGCGCCCGCTCTTGGCGGCATGAGCGCGCGCGAGGTCGATCCCGAACAGCTGACGACCCTTGTGGTAGATCTCGTTTTCCGAAGTATTCAGGTACTTCGGGCCGCGCCCCTCCGACATGGCGCGCGCGCCGAAGCCGAGTACCCGTCCCCGCGCATTCGCCAGCGGAAACATGATGCGCCCGCGGAAACGGTCGTAGAGGCCGCCGTCGCGCCCGCGCTGGGCCAGGCCGGCCGCCACCAGCTCCGGCGGCCCGAAGCCGTCGCGCTGCGCCCCCACGATCACCCGGTCCCAGGCGCTCGGCGCGTAGCCCACCCGGAACTCGCGCAGCACCTCCTCCCCCAAGCCGCGGGTGCTCAGGTACTCGCGCGCCTTGGCGGCCTCCTCCGACTGCCACAGGTACGTCGCGTAGAAGCTCGCCGTGCGGTCGAGCACCGTCATCAGGCGCTCCCTGCGGCGGCGACGCTCCTCGGCCTGCGGGTCCTCGCTCTCCAGCTCGAGCTGGACCCCGTAGCGGTCGGCGAGCAGCTCGACCGCCTCGCGGAAGTCGAGCCCCTCCGATTGCTCGACGAAGCCGAACGAGTCGCCCTTCGCCTGGCAGCCGAAGCAGTAGAAGAGCTTCTCGTCGGCGTTGACGGAGAACGAGGGAGTGCGCTCGTCGTGGAAGGGGCACAGCCCGGTCCAGCGCGACCCGACCCGCCGCAGGTCCGTCTTGGCCCCGACCAGGTCGACCATGTCGATGGCGTCGCGCAGCCGGTCGATCGAGTCGCGGGTGAACAGCGCCACGCTCAGAACCCCTGCGGCAGCGACAGGTCGGAGAAGACGCGGATCGCGAACCGGTCGGTCATGCCGGCGAGCCAGTCCACCACGCGCTGCTCGTCCGAGGCATCCGGGGTGGCCGGCGGCGGCGGGTGCTCGGTGTAGTGCTCGAACAGCGTGCGCATCATGCGCTCGATGCGCGGCTTCTGGCGCTGCGCCTCCGGCCCCAGGTAGACCTGCTCGAACATGAACTCCCGCAAGCGAAGCATCGCGCCGCCGACTTCCTCCCCCTGCACGATGTCGCCGGCATCGTCGGAGTTGTCCAGCACGTCGACCACGAGCGTCTCGATCCGCTCGGAGCCGGTCGACCCCAGCAGCTCGATCTCGGCGCGCGGGAGCTGCTCGAAGTGCAGCACGCCGGCGCGGATGGCGTCGTCGATGTCGTGGTTGATGTAGGCGATCCGGTCCACCAGCCGCAGGATGCGGCCCTCGAGCGTCGCGGGGAGGTCCGGCCCGGTGTGGTGCCGGATCCCGTCGCGGACCTGGTCGGTGAGGTTGAGGTTCTCGATCCGCTCGACCATGCGCACCGAGTGCTCGTTGTGCCGGAACGCGTGGCCCCAGCGCTCCCGGACATAGCCGTCGAGCACCTCCTCCCCGACGTGCCCGAACGGCGGGTGCCCGAGGTCGTGGCCCAGGCCGATCGCCTCCGTCAGGTCCTCGTTGAGGCCGAGCGCCCGCGCGACGGTGCGCGCGATCCCGCAGGTCTCCAGCGTGTGGGTGAGCCGGGTCCGGTAGTGGTCGCCCTCTGGGGCGATGAACACCTGGGTCTTGTGCTTGAGGCGCCTGAACGCCTTCGAGTGCACGATCCGGTCGCGATCGCGCTGGAACGGGGTGCGGTGATCCGAATCGGGCTCCTCGCGCGCCCGGCGCGCGGGATAAGAGGGGGTGGCGAGCGGGGAGTGGCGCACCTCTTCGGCGCGCTCGATCCGCTCGCGAAACGATGCGCGTGCGAGCTTGGTCATCGGCGGCTCGCCGATTCTCGCAGGCGAGGGCTCAGCTATCGGTCAAAGCGGCGCTCAGGCAAGGGCGGCCTGGGCGGCGGCCACGCGCGCGATCGGCACGCGGTACGGCGAGCAGCTCACGTAGTCGAGCCCGGCCAGCTGGAAGAACTCGATCGAGTCGGGGTCGCCGCCGTGCTCGCCGCAGATGCCCAGGTGAAGGTCCGGCTTCGCCTCGCGCCCCACCCACGCGGCCAGCCGCACGAGCCAGCCCACGCCGGGCTTGTCGATCGTCTCGAACGGGCTGCGGTCCAGCACCTTGCGCTCCATGTAGCGGGTCAGGATGCGCCCCTCGATGTCGTCGCGCGAGAACCCGAGCGCGGTCTGGGTGAGGTCGTTGGTGCCGAACGAGAAGAAGTCCGCCTGGGCGGCGATCCGGTCGGCCACGAAGCACGCCCGCGGCAGCTCGATCATCGTGCCGATCAGCAGGTCCAGATCCTGGCCGTCCTCCTCGTCCCTGACGCGCTCGACCAGCTCGCGCATCAGCTGGAGCTCCTTCTCGTAGGCCACCAGCGGGATCATGATCTCCACCTGCGGCGGCTCGGAGACCGCCAGCGCCGCGCGCACGATCGCCCGCACCTGCATCTCGTAGACCTCCGGGTGCAGCACGCCCAGGCGCACGCCGCGCGTGCCGAGCATCGGGTTGGTCTCGGACAGCGAGTGGATCCGGTCGAGCGTGTGCTCGAGCTCCTCCAGCTCGTCGGACTCCTCGATGCGCGCGCGCTCGACGTCCTGCGCCACGTCCTCGGCGGACGGGAGGAACTCGTGCAGCGGCGGGTCCAGCAGGCGGATCGTGACCGGCAGGCCGCTCATCTGGTCGAACAGCCCCTCGAAGTCCTCCTGCTGGAGCGGCAGCAGCTCGTCGAGTGCCCTGCGGCGGTCCTCCTCGGACTCGGCCATGATCATCGCCCGCATCTTGGGCTGGCGGTCCGCGGCCATGAACATGTGCTCCGTCCGGCACAGGCCGATGCCGGCCGCCCCGAACTCGCGCGCCTTGGCGGCGTCCTCTGGCGTGTCGGCGTTGGCGCGCACGCCCAGCGTGCGCAGCTCGTCGGCCCAGTCCAGCACGGTCTCGAAGTGCTCCGACACCTCGGGGTCCTCCAGCGGCACGTCGTCCGCGGTGACCACCCCGGCGGAGCCGTCGATCGCGATCAGGTCGCCCTCGCTGAGCGTGGTCTCCCCCACCTTGACCGTCTTCGCGTTCAGGTCGATCTCCAGCGCCGAGGCCCCCGACACGCACGGCTTGCCCATGCCGCGCGCCACCAGGGCGGCGTGCGAGGCCTTGCCGCCCTCGGCGGTCAGGATGCCCTTGGCCGCGTGGAAGCCGGCCACGTCGTCGGCCTCCGTGAACGGCCGCACCAGGATCACGTCGCGCCCGTCCTCGGCGGCGTCCACCGCCTCCTGCGCGGTGAACACGATCGCGCCCTTGGCCGCGCCGGGCGACGCCGCCACGCCCTTGGCCAGCACGTCGAAGTCGGCGTCGCGGGCGAAAGCCGGGTGCAGCAGCGCGTCGAGCTTGTCGGCGTCGATCGTGGCGATCGCCTCCGCTCGGTCCAGCAGCTCCTCCTCCACCGCGTCGACCGCGAACCGCACGCCCGCCTGGGCGGGCCGCTTGGCGTTGCGCGTCTGGAGCATGAAGAGGCTGCCCTCCTCGACCGTGAACTCCGTGTCCTGCATGTCCTTGTAGTGCGCCTCGAGCGTCCGCAGGATCTCCATCAGCTCGTCGTAGGCCTCGGGCATCGAGTCGCGCATCTCGTGGATGTCCCGCGGCGTGCGCACACCCGACACCACGTCCTCGCCCTGCGCGTTCGGCAGGAAGTCGCCCGACGGCGTGGGCTCACCGGTGATCTCGTCGCGCGAGAACGCCACCCCGCTGCAAGAGCTGTCGCCCTTGTTGCCGAACACCATCTGCTGCACGTTGACCGCCGTGCCCCACTCGTCCGGGATGCGGTTGATGCGCCGGTAGCTGACCGCCCGCTCCCCGAGCCAGGAGTCGAACACGGCCCTGATCGCCTGGGTCAGCTGCTCCTGCGGGTCCTGGGGGAAATCCTCGCCGGTCTCCTCGGCGAAGACCTCCTTGAAGCGCTCCGTCAGCGCCTTGAGCGCGCCCACGTCCAGCTCCACGTCCTGCTTGACGCCGGCCTCGCTCTTGGCCTCCTTGATCAGGTCCTCGTAGCGCTCCCCGGGGATGCCGCGGCAGACGTTGCCGAACATCTGCACGAAGCGCCGGTAGGAGTCCCAGGCGAAGCGCTCGTTCTCGGTCGCGCGCGTCAGCCCCTCTACGGACTCGTCGTTGAGACCGAGGTTGAGGACCGTGTCCATCATCCCCGGCATCGACTCGCGCGCGCCGCTGCGCACCGAGACCAGCAGCGGGTCGTCGGAGTCGCCCAGCGTCTTGCCGGCCTGCTCCTCCAGGCGGCCGAGCGCCTCGGCCACCTGGGTCTCCATGCCCTCAGGGAACGACCGGTCGGCCTCCATGTACGCCACGCAGGCCTCGGTGGTGATCGTGAATCCCGCCGGCACCCGCTCCGCGCCCAGCACGCGCGTCATCTCCGCGACGTTGGCACCCTTGCCGCCCAGCAGCTCGCGCATGTCACGCGACCCCTCGGCAAAGTCGTAGACGAGCTGTGTGCCCGCGGCGGCCTTCACAAGCTCACTGTATGCCCCTACGCGACCCGTCTCAATCGGACGTGGGCGTGGTACTCGAGCGTCTCGGCGATCGCCCGGTCGGCCTGCCCGAGGGCGCCGTCGGGCGCCTGTGGAGCCTCGGCCAGCGGCCTGGCGAGGGCGGTCACGAGAAAGCGGTGGGCCTCCTCGCCGAGCGGGAACGAGCCCGCCTCGCAGCCACCGCAGACCACACCGCCGGCGCTGGGCGAGAAGCCGCCCAGGTGCTCGGCGTCCCCGCAGGTCGCGCACGACGCCAGCTCGGGCGCGAACCCGGCCGCCAGCAGCAGCTTGAGGCGGAAGGCGAGCGCCTGGGCCCGGCCCGCGGCGGCGGCGCTCGCGTCGAGCAGCCCGAGCTGGTTGCAGAGCAGGTTGTAGGCGGGCTGGTTGGAATCCGTGCTGTCGAGCAGCCGCAGCACGGCCTCGCAGGCCTGCGTGCCGCGCTCCAGCGATTCGCGCCGC
>JAXDIH010000265.1:0-5834 GCA_034664105.1 Thermoleophilaceae bacterium | reverse complement strand
CTGCCCGCGCGCTACTTGAAGTGGGGCAGGCCCTTGGGGCCCGCGTCCTTCTTGAGGTAGCCCCACAGGCGGCGCACATGCTGCGGGTAGCGCCTGGCGACGTTGCGGCCCTCGCGCGAGAGCGAGTAGAGGCGCTTGTCCCGGCCCTCGTTGTCGGAGATCAGCAGCCACTTGTCGTCGCGGGCGGCGACGGCGGTGCTGTAGGCCGCGGTGCGGTAGCTGCGCTTCTGGGCCGGCTGCTTGCCGTCGAGCAGCGGCGACAGGTCCGCGCCGTTCATGAAGCCGGGCTTGTCGTAGCCGAGCACAGACAGCACGGTCGGGCCGATGTCGTGGTGCGAGGCCCAGTAGCTGCTGGACGCGCCCTTCGCCTTGCCGGCGGGGTGGCGAATCGCGAGCGGCACGTGGCTGAGCTCGGTGTGCACCTCCGAGTAGCGCTTGCCCACCCAGCCGTACTCGCCCAGCAGCACGCCGTGGTCGCTCGTGAGCACCAGCAGGGTGTTGTCGAGCAGCCCGAGGTTGGCCAGCCTGTCGATGAAGTGGCCGAGCCAGGTGTCGACCATCGTCACCTCGGCCGCGTACAGCTCGCGCATGCGATGCAGCAGCGACTGCGAGAGCCCCAGCGCCGCGTACTTGGCCGCCGGCGTCGGGAACGGCTGGATCGGCTCGACGCCGCTCGCGTCCGGCGTCCCGTACATGTCGCTGAGTCGCTTCGGGACATCCCACGGCTCGTGGGCGTCGAAGGAGTCGACGACCAGCGCGAAGGGCTGACGCGTCTTGGCCCACTCGACCCAGCCCATCGCCTCCGTGAACACGCGCGGCGAGAGGAACTGATCCTCGCTGCGGTCGCGCGGGTTGGCCTCCAGGTAGGCCTTCATGCGGGGCTCGTGGCGCGAGCCCCGCAGCGACGGCGGGATGTACTTGTAGAGCGTGTCCTTCGACACCGTGCCGGTCGGCTTGCGGCGCAGCGGCACCTGGCCATCGACGAGCTCGACCCGGTCGAGGCGCCCGCGGAAGCGCTTGTGCACCGGCAGCAGGATGTGCGGGTTGTCGGTCACGTAGCCGGTGGTCCAACCCTTGTCCTGCAGGACCTCGGTCCACATCTTGCCGTCGCTGCCGACCGGCTCCCAGCCCGGCTGCGGCGGCAGGCCCTTGTAGGGGTGCCAGCCCCGGTACGGGAAGATCCGCTTGCCCGACATGACCGAGCGGCGCGTCGGGATCGTCGGCATCGCCTCGGGAAAGGCGCGCGTGAAGCGCAGCGCCTCGGAGTTGGCCTTGTCCCAGGTGGGCGTGCGCGCTCGGCTGCCGTAGATGTGGTCGGCCCGCAGGCTGTCCATCACGACCACGACGACGTTCATCGCCCCGGTGGGCGCCAAGCCCAGCTTGGGCTCGCCGGCCTGGACGGAGGCCTTGCCCTCGTTGCTGCAGCCGGCAGCGCCCAGCAGCGTCAGGCCGGCGGCGCTCGCGCCGCCCGCCCGGAGGACCCCCCGCCGTGTGAGCTCGTCGCCCAAGCCGCTAGGAGCCGCGCTTCGAGATGTCGATCGAGCGGATCGAGTGCTCGTCGGGCAGCTTGTCGATCACCTGGCGGACGATCTCGTGGACGTCGCGCTCGTCGTGACCGAAGTCATCGAGGAGCGACTTCAGCGCGGTCCAGGTGATCTTGAGCTGCGCCGGGGTCAGGTCCAGCCGGTACGCGATCTCATCCGGGCCGATGGTGTGAGGCTCGTCGTCAGCCATAGGCGGCTCGAAGGGTAACTACCCGCTCGGGCGGGCAGTCGTGCACTACGGCCACTACGCTGTGGCCGTGGCGAAGACCTGGGTGCTCACCGGATCGCTCGACAACTTTCGCGCCACCCGCGAGCACGGCTTTCGCCTGATCGGGGCGAAGGAGAAGCGCCGCGGGATGGCGGAGCAGATCGAGCCCGGCGACCTGATCGTCTTCTACGTCACCGTGCTGCAGGCGTTCGGTGGCATCGTGCGCGTGACCGGCGAGATGTACGAGGACCGCACGAAGGTCTGGCCGGGCAAGCCGGGCAAGGTCGACCCCTATCCGTGGCGCTTCGAGACCGAGCCCGAGATGGTGCTGGCCGAGGAGGACTTCGTGCCGGCCGTCGAGCTGGCGAGCGAGCTGGAGCACGTGGCCAAGTGGCCGATCGAGCACTGGCACCTGGCCTTCCAGGGGCAGCTGCGCACGGTCGGCGACGCCGACTCCGAGCTGCTCCGGCGCCGGATCCGCGCGGCGGCGCCCGCGGCCGCGTGACCACGGCCCACGAGCGGCACTACTCGCTGGAGGAGGCGTCCGCCCTGCTGCCGCGAGTGGCGGAGCTGCTGGTCAGGATGCGCACCGCCCGCGACCGCCTGGGCGATGTCGAGGCGCGCGCCGCGCTCGAGGAGGCCGGGCAGTCCAACGGCGGCGGTCACCCCGGCAAGGTCGTGTCCCAGGGCTTCCTGGACCTGCGCGAGTCGGTGCGCGAGCTGCGCGAGCGCGAGATCGTGCTGCGCGACCTGGACCGCGGGCTGGTCGACTTCCCGGCGCTGCGCGACGGCCGGGAGGTCTACCTGTGCTGGGAGGAGGGGGAGCCGGAGATCGGCTACTGGCACGAGCCGGAGGCTGGCTTCGGCGGGCGGCGCGCGCTGGACGATGACTGACCTGGTCCGCACCTTCCGGCTCCTGGGCTTCGAGCAGCGGGTGGCGGCGGTCGGTGCGGTGCTGCTGGCCGTGAGCACGTTCGGGCCGTTCTCGTTCGTGGAGGTGGCGGAGATCCTGGTGGCGCTCGGGGTGCTGGCCCTGCTGCGCGCCCGCGCCCTCGGCAAGGAGTTCCACCTGCCGTTCGGCGACGGCACCGTGATCGCCGCGGCGGGTGCGTGGGCGGCGGCCCTGATCGTCGTGCGGCTGTTCGACCGGCCGCTCGGCCAGAACCTGCTGGCGCTGGTGTGCGCGTCGATACTCGTGCTGGCCGGCGTGCGGGAGCGGGCGAAGCGGCCGGCGGACGACCTGCCCCCGGAGCCCAGCACGCGGCCGCGACGCCGCGCGGCGGCCACTCCCGCCGCCGACGCGGCCACCGAGCCGCTGCCGCCGCCCGAGTTCAAGCCGTACAAGCCGCGGGAGGGCGAGCAGCTGCGCCTCGGCGGCGAGGAGTCTCAGCCGCCCGACGAGACCTGAGACCGGGCGGGCCTGCGCATCAGCGCGACACCGGCCACCGCGGCCATCATCTGCGCGGCCGCCCCCACCAGTATCGCCTCGGCTGATCCGAGCCCGGTCACGACCGGTCCCGCCAGGGCGGCGCCCATCGCGAACGAGCCGACCTTCAGGCTCACCGCGGTCATGAACACCTGGCCATAGAGCGACGGCGGCACGACCTGCTGGCGCACCGCGAACGTGGCCGCCAGCGCGGGACCGTCGGCCAGACCGGCCACCGCGATCAGCACGAGCAGCGCGGGCAGCGAGCCGGCCAGCGGCCAGGCGAGCATGAGCGCGCCGAAGATCGCGTAGCCCACCAGCACGATGCGCTCGGGCCGGAAGCGGCGCTGGAGCCGGAGCAGGCTGAGCGCGCCGGTGGTCGAGCCGGCCGCGAAGGCGGCCCACATGAACCCGGCGTCGCTGCGGCTGCCGCCGAGGTGCTCGACCGCGAACAGCGGAAAGGCGACCGTCATCAGGCCAAGGCCGGCCAGCCCGAGCGCGGCGGCGAAGGTGATCCCGCGCAGCTCGGGCACCGAGACGATCTGGCGGATGCCGGCGATCGCCACCCCGAGCAGGGTGTCGTCGCCGCCGCGGCGGTCCGGGCCGCGATCGAGGCCGGGGATGCGCAGGATCAGCACCAGCGCGAGCAGCGCCAGCCCGGCCTCGACCAGCAGCGCCGTCTCCGGGCTGAACGCGCCGGAGAGGGTGCCCGCGAGAGCGGGCCCGATCACGAGGGCGCCGTTGAAGCTGCTGGCCTCGAGGGCATTGGCGGGCGGTAGGAGGTCGTCCGGCACCAGCACGGGAATGAAGCTGGTGAACCCGCCGAACGAGAGCGGGTACGTGAGCCCGCCGAGCAGCACCACCAGGGGGATGACCCAGTTCGGCGTGTTGCCGGCCACCAGGACGAGCACGACCAGCATGGCGGCGATCAGCAGCTGATCGAGCACCATCAGCTGCCGGCGGCGCCCGGTCAGGTCGAGCCACGCGCCTAGCAGCGGGCCTGAGATCAGGCTCGGCAGCGTGATCGCCGCGACCGCCAGGCCGGCGAGTCCGGCGCTGTCCGTGCGGTCGAGCACCAGCAGCACCACGCCGACCGAGAACATCTCGTCCGACACCCGCGCCAGCGTGGCGGCGCTGACGAACGGCAGGTAGCCGGGCTGGTCCGAGAGGCGACGCAGGGACAGGCGGTCCACCTGCCCATCGTGCCAGGCGGCCTCAGGCCGCGGGCGGGATTGCCTGGCGGAAGCGGAACTTGAAGTCGGGGTCGACCTGCTTCTTGATTTCGCGCAGCCGCGCCAGGTTGGAGGCGTAGTAGGCCTGCCGCCAGGTGGCGAGCTGGGGGTCGATGTAGTTCTGGTAGGCCTGGCCCGACGCGAACGGCCGCAGCGCTCTCCAGACCCCGTTGATCCAGGTGCGGCTGGGCGCTCCGTTACCGGTGAAGTAGGCGCCGTACTGGAGCGAGAACAGCATGTCGCGGTGCACGAACGCGGTGGCGTCGGCGGCGGGGCGGTTGTAGGCGCCGCCGTAGGCGTCGAGGATCAGCGCGCCCGAGCCGAGCGAGGGCGTGCGCTGGCGGCGCTCGATCCAGTCGATCATGACCTGACGCCCGCGCGCCGGGAGCGGCTCGTCGAAGTAGTCGGACTTGGCGTAGAACGCGGCCCGCGGCAGCTGGCCGCCGGGACTCGTGCCGCGCGTGTGGCAGGCCCGGTAGCCGTGGTCCAGGCAGCCGGCCCAGCGCAGCACCAGGCTCATCATCGACGAGCTGCCGGTGGAGACCGATGCGCCGGAGACGCGCGCGAGCGGGCCGATCAGCCGGCGCAGCGCCGACTCGGAGCCGAAGTACTGGCCGAGCGCGGTCACGCTGGGCGACCCGGCGCCGCCGGTGGTGCCGAGCGTGAAGATCGAGGTGAGCGCGGGCGGGGCACCGGGCGCGAATCGCTGCCAGGCGGCCAGCGCCTCGCTCGCCTGGCTCCAGGGGAAGCGGATGAAGAACCAGGCGGCCCCGGTGGCCCGGTGGGCGCGCAGGGTCAGCGAGGTGACGATGCCGAAGTTGCCGCCCCCACCGCCGCGGCAGGCCCAGTAGAGGTCCTCGTTGGAGTTGGCGTCGACGTGGCGGGCGCGACCGTCGGCGGTCACGATCGTCGCCGCTTTCAGGTTGTCCGTCGTCAGGCCGAAGCGCCGACCCGACAGTCCGTGGCCGCCGCCGAGCGCCAGCCCGGCGACGCCGACCGAGGGGCACGAGCCGGCCGGCACGAGCAGGCCGCGGGAGGCGAGCTTGGAGTAGACGTCGATCAGCTGGGCGCCGGCTCCGACGGTGGCGCGACCGTTGGCCACGCTGATGCCGCGCATGCGGCTGAGGTCCACGACGACCCCGCCGGCGATGGTGGAGTAGCCGGCGTAGCTGTGGCCGCCCGAGCGGGGGACGATGCGCACGCCGAAGCGGTTCGCCCAGCGCACGACGGCCTGAACGTCACGCGTGTCTCGGGGTTGCGCCACCGCCTGCGGGCGGATGCCGTCGTAGCGAGTGTTGTAGACGAGCCGCTCGGAGCCGTACCCCGGGGTGCCCGGGAAGAAGACGGGACCGCGCACGGCGGCGCGAAGGGCCCGAGCGGCGCGCTTGGGCAGCGCCGCCGCGGCAAGCTCGCCCGGCCAGGCA
>JAXDIH010000264.1:0-38955 GCA_034664105.1 Thermoleophilaceae bacterium | reverse complement strand
TACGTGCTCGACATGAACGCGCGCGAGGCCATGCACCTGATCGAGCTGCGGTCCGGCCGCGAGGGGCATCCCGCCTACCGCGCGGTCGCCCACGCGCTGCACGCGGAGATCGCGCGCGTGCACCCCGGGGTGGCCGCGGCGATGACGTTCGTCGACCGCGACACCGAGCCGCGGCTGGAGCGGATCCTGTCCGAGATCCGGGCGCACGCCAGGCAGGCGTCGCGGGCTTGAACGACGTGGCCCTGATGCGGGACGTGCGGGTGGCGCCCTCGATCCTGGCGTCCGACTTCGCCCGCCTGGGCGAGCAGGTCGAGCGGGTGATGGACGCCGGGGCGCGCGTGATCCACGTCGACGTGATGGACGGCCACTTCGTCCCGCCGATCTCGATCGGCCCGCTGATCGTGGAGTCGCTGCGCGAGCTGGTGCACGGGCGCGGCGGCGTGCTGGACGTGCATCTGATGGTCGAGCGCCCCGAGCGCCGCGTCGAGGAGTTCGCGGCCGCCGGAGCGGACTCCGTCGACGTGCACTGGGAAGCCACGCCGCACGTGCACTACGCGCTCTCGGCCGTGAAGGACGCCGGACTCGACGCGGGCCTCGCGATCAACCCGGCCACACCGCCCGAGGCGATCGCCGGCCTGGCCGGGGTGTTCGACCACGTGCTCTGCATGACCGTCAACCCGGGCTGGGGCGGACAGGCCTACATCGAGGCCTCCACGGCCAAGGTGGCGCGCCTGCGGGAGCTGCTCGGCCCGGGCGTGCCGATCGAGGTCGACGGCGGCATCGACGCCGCCACAGCCGGCCCGGCCGCCGAGGCGGGGGCCACGCTGTTCGTAGCGGGCTCCTCGATCTACGGGGCGCCGGACCCGGCACAGGCGTATCGCGAGATCGCGGCGGCCTGCGGCGCCGTTTAGGCGGGCCCGCCCGAGCTCGGCCGCGGCGTGCGGCGCGGTTTAGCCGGGCCCGCCCGAGCTCGGCCGCGTCATGCGGCTTTGCTCCGGGCGTAACCCCCGGCAACAACGGGCTGGTCTGTGCGCCGCGGCACGGGGGTGGGCCCCGAACGTCACACATAGCCCCCACTTCGGGGCCCACCCCCGGCTCGGGCACCTTTATGGCTGCCGTTGGCCCGGGGCCGAGCCTGCCGTTGGCCCGGGGGCCGAGGCTGCCGGTTAGGATCGCCGCGTGACCGAGCCGACCAAGTTCACGCTGACCGAGGACCGGATCCCCACCCACTGGGTGAACCTCCTGCCCGACCTCCCCGGTGACCCGCTGCCGCCCCTCAACCCGGGCACGATGCAGCCGGCGGGTCCGGACGACCTGACGCCGATCTTCCCGATGGAGCTGATCGGCCAGGAGGTGTCGAGCGATCCGGAGGTCGAGATCCCCGAGCCGGTGCGCGAGGTCTACAAGCTCTGGCGCCCGACCCCGCTGTTCCGCGCCCACCGGCTCGAGCGCGAGCTCGATACCCCGGCGCGCATCTACTACAAGTACGAGGGCGTTTCGCCGGCCGGCTCGCACAAGCCGAACAGCGCGGTGGCCCAGGCGTACGCCAACAAGGAGGCCGGCGTGGATCGGCTGGCCACGGAGACCGGCGCCGGCCAGTGGGGCTCGGCGCTCTCGCTCGCCTGCAGCATGTTCGGGCTCGAGTGCGTGGTCTACATGGTGGGCGCCAGCTACGACCAGAAGCCCTACCGGCGGGCGATGATGGAGAGCTGGGGCGCCACGGTGATCCGCTCCCCGAGCGACACGACCGACTCCGGCCGCGCTCAGGCCGCCCACCCCACCGGCTCGCTCGGCATCGCGATCTCCGAGGCCGTCGAGGTGGCCGCCAAGGACCCCGGCACCAACTACGCGCTGGGCTCCGTCCTGAACCACGTCTGCCTGCACCAGACCGTGATCGGGCAGGAGGCCATGGCGCAGATGGAGATGGCCGGCGACGAGCCGGACGTGGTGATCGCGTGCGTGGGCGGCGGATCCAACTTCGCGGGCATGGCGTTCCCCTTCATGCGGCGCGTGCTGCGCGGCGAGGCTCGCACCCGCTTCGTGGCGGCCGAGCCGGCTGCCTGCCCCACGCTCACGCGCGGCGTCTACCACTACGACTTCGGCGACACCGTCGGGCTCACCCCGCTGATGCCGATGTACACGCTCGGCCACGACTTCGTGCCGCCGCCCATGCACGCGGGTGGCCTGCGCTACCACGGCGACTCGCCGATCGTCTGCGCGCTGGTGAAGGCCGGGCTCGTGGACGCGCGCGCCTACCGCCAGAACGAGACGTTCGACGCCGCATTGCGCTTCGCGCGCACCGAGGCGATCATCCCGGCCCCTGAGGCCTCGCACGCGATCCGCGCGGTGATCGAGGAGGCCGAGGCCGCCAAGCAGGCTGGCGAGGAGCGCGTGATCCTGCTCAACCTGTCCGGGCACGGCCACTTCGACATGTCCGCCTACGAGGCCTACCTGGCCGGGACGCTCGAGGACCCGGAGTTCTCCGAGGCAGACATGCAGGCGGCGCTGGAGCGGCTGCCGGACGCGCCGGCGATCGCCTAGAGCGCCGGTCGCGAAGCCTCGATGTGCGCCGGCACGAGCCGGTGGCCTTCCACGCCTCTGCCTGACAGCTTCAGTCGCAGGATGCCGGTGCTGGCCGTGGCCACAGAAGAGGCGCCGAAGACGAAGTTGCCGAGGCTGTAGGCCACCAGCCGGTGGCGGCCGCGCCGCTCGATCGGCTGCAGCACGTGGGGATGCGCCCCGATGACGGCGTCGGCCCCGGCGTCGAGCGCGATCTGGGCGAAGGCGCGCTGCCGGCCGTCCTCAGCCGTCGAGCGCTCCACGCCCCAGTGGAAGGTGGCGACCACGACGTCGGCTGCGCGGCTCGCGCGCTTCACGCCGGCCGCGATCAGCTCCGGGGTCGCCGGCTGGGTTCCGGCCCTGTCCGGCCCGGCGTAGAACTCGGCGGGGAGGATGTTCGAGAAGCCGACGAACGCGACCCTCAACCCCAGCCGCGTCACCACCCGCGGCTCCGCGGCCGACTGGAGGCTGCCGCCCGCGCCCACGGCCCGCATGCCGAAGCGCCGCACGTGGCCGACCGTGTCGAGCAGGGCCTGCGTGCCGTAGTCCCCGGAGTGGTTGTTGGCCAGGTTGAGCACGTCGAAGCCGGCGTAGGTGGCCATGACCTCGAGCGCAGCCGGACGGCCCCGGAAGTTGTACTGCTTGGGCACGGGCGCGCCGCGAGTGGACACCGCGCATTCGAGGTTGCCGAAGGCGATGTCGGCGGCGCGCAGCGGCGGGGCCACTCCGGTCCACGGGTAGAGCGGGCCGAAGGCGTCGATCAGCGCACCAGGGCCGTCACCGAGGTTGATGTCGCCGACCGCGGCCAGCAGGACGGGGCGGGAGCGGACGGTGATGCGCCTCGAGACCGCGCCGGCGGCCGTGGTCGCGCGCAGCGCATAGCGGCTGCGACGGGTGCGCGGCCGCACCGGCCGGGCGAAGCGCCCTTTCGCGTCGGCCCGGGCGGCGACGAGGGGACGCCAGCGCCCCTCGAGGCGCCGTTCGATCTGGACGCGCTCGTTGGCAAGCGCGCCGCTCCCCTTCAGCGGGATCGCTACGCCGGGGGCGATCACCCGCGGGGCGCTCAGCTCGAGCGCGGCCGGCCGCTGGGCGTGGGCCGAAGACGGCGCCAGCGCCGCGGCCAGCACGACCGCCGCTGCGACGCCGGCGCGGGCTAGCGCTGCTTTCGCCTTCTCTTGCGCGAGCTCGGGCGCTGGGGAACCGGCTCGGGCTCGGCGGGCGCGGACGCCTCGGCGCCGTTCCCGGCCGCTCCAGCGGCCACCAGCCCTCGGCGCTGGGCCGAGCTCGGCCACGGGTCCGGCTTGCCGGTCTCCCAGGCGGGGCCCCGTCCGCCCGGCCACATGCCCAAAAACAGCGCTCCCACCGCCCCCAGCCAGAAGGCCTGGACGATCTCGGGCACCAGCGGCATCAGCCGCAGGACCATCAGCGCGCCCGCGATCACGCCGAGGATCGCCATGAACTGGCTCATCAGCCCGGCGCGGCGCGCGCGCAGCGGCAGCATCACGAACAGGAAGGCCGTCGCGACCGAGCCGGCCAGGCTCAGCCCGACCAGGAGCGGGCTTACGTCGCTCGACAGGAGATCGTGCGCGCACTCGTCACCGGCCTTGCGTTGGATCGCCGGGCAGAACTTGCCCACGTCGGAGGACCGCTCGGCGAACTGGTCCGCTACGTCGATGCGATCGATCGCGCCGATCACCTGCGAGATCGCGTAGAAGAGCGGGCCGATGACGATCAGGTAGACGAACCACCGCGGCAGCTGCGGAGTGCGGTGCACGATCGCTCGAAACAGGTAGTAGAAGACGGCGATCAGGCAGAGGGCCGAGAGCGCCTGCAGCACGGCGGAGATCAGCAGCGTGCTGGGCGAGTCGTGGGCCGACAGCAGGAAGTCGGGCAGCGGCTTGACGAGCGGCCGGTCCTCGAAGATCGACTGGAGCAGGAAGGTGCCCGCCAGCAGCAGGACCCCCGACGCAAAGGCCGCAATCGCCGCCGGGCGGCCGTAGCGGGCCTCCCACTGAAGCTGGTCCTGGTCGCTCACCTGGGTAGCGGCGCGTCGTCAGGGCGCCGCGGCGAGCCCTCCGACCGGCGCCCGACTCGCGGGGGGTAGTACTCGGGGTCGTCGCGCTCCACGATCCGCGACACCCGGTCGCCCACCGCGAGCACGAGGTCGAGGGCGGGCGCCATCAGGCGGATCACGGACTCCAGGCGCTGGCGGGTCCGCAGCTGGCTGGGAGTGAGCGGGGCCATCGTCAGCCGCCCCGCTGGTGGAAGTAGAACTCGGGCAGCGCGGCCTTGGCCACCTCGGCGGTGATCTGCTGGGCCTGGTGCAGGTCGCCGGCCCTCACCGCGAGGTCGTCGATCGTCACGATCCCGACCAGGTCCTCGCCGTCGGTCACCGGCAGCCGCCGGATGCGGTGCTGCACCATCAGGGCGACCGCCTCCTCGATGTCCATCTCGACCTCACCGGTCACGAGCGGTCGCGAGGCCTGCGAGCCGGCGGTGTCGGCGGCGTCCACCTCGTCCGCCACCACGGCCAGCGCCAGGTCGCGATCGGTGATCACGCCGATCGGCCGGTTGGCCTCGCAGATCACCACGGAGCCGACGTTGCGGTCGCGCATCAGCTCGCCGACGCGTCGCAGGCTGTCCTCCGCCGCGGCCGTAACCACGCCCTGCGTCATCACCTCGGAGATCCGCACGGGCGCGACTGTATCGTGCGGCTAGCTGGTCCCGAAGCCCTCGCGCGCCTCGCGCACGAGGATCACGGCTTCGGGGAACATCAGACGCATCGCCTGGAGCAGGTCGTGTGACTGCTGCTCCGCGTTGCCCTGGAGGTTCATCCGCTGCAGGCCCGCCACGGTCATGTCGACGGCCAGCTTGATCGCGTTGTCGGCCCAGGCCACCTTCTGGGCTCCCTGCATCTGCTCGGCGAACTCAGCCATGCGCCGGCGCAGCTCGTCCGGGTCGCCGAAGAGGCCGCCGAAGGGGTCTTCCGAGGACATGCCCCGAGTCTAGACGCCGGGCGGCGCGCGCTCTGTCGGGCGCGGCCGCGGCTGCGCCGGCGTGGCGCGCTGCGCCGCCTCCTGGGCCCGATCCTCGCGCCCGCGGGCGACCACCTCCTTGAAGCTGCGCAGCTTGAAGATGAACACCAGGGCGGCGAAGCCGATCCCGAACGTGAGCACCCCGATCGCGATCTGCTGGCCGACCGAGTACGCCGCGACAGTCGAGCCCTTGATCGCCCCGCCGCCGAAGACCTTGACCAGCAGCGCCTGCTGCACGCCAGCCCCCTGCGGCGTGAACGGGACCGCCGCCGACACGGCGTTCACGCCCAGCACGAGCAGCACGTTCTTCACCGAGCCGCCGACGTTGAACGCCTCCAGCAGCGACCAGAACGCCGCGAAGCGAAACAGCCAGCCGGCGAACTGCACGGCGAACACCTCGCGCATGTAGCGCCGCCGGTCGCTCAGGATCGTGAAGCCCTGCTTGACGCGCTCCCAGAAGGCCTTCACGCGCACGCTCAGCAGCGCGAACGCCACGAACACCCCGATGGCCAGCGCGGTGAGCAGGAACAGCGTGAACCGCGGGTGCTGGGCCAGGTACGAGAGGTCGAAGGCGTTCAGCTTCGCGAAGTCGGGCGGCTTGGGGAACACACCCTGCGTGAACGCGAACAGCAGGATCAGCGAGCCCATCGCGGCGTCGAAGATCAGCTCGACCACGAACGTGGCCGCCACGGCCGGGTAGCTCGAGTTCGGCACCGAGATCTTGGTGAGGAACAGGCGCACCACGTCGCCGCCGCGCGCCGGGATCACGGCGTTGAAGCCGTATCCCGCGAAGTAGGCGCCCCAGATCTCGCGGAACCGGATGCGCTCGTTGGGATACGTGGCGCGCAGGATGTTGAAGCTGGCGCGGGCGCGCAGCGTCAGGTAGGCGGTGAACAGCAGCAGCGCCAGCAGCAGCGGGCCCAGCCGCACGGAGGCGAGGTTCGAGAAGAACTCGTCGACCGCGTCGAAGAACGACTGGAACGACTCGCCGAGGGTCCCGAGGGCCACGGCAGGAAAGGTACGGTGCCCGCAGCCGAACCGCCCGCGTCCGCTTTGCGTATAGCGTGAGACGCATGGCTCCGAGCGATGCAACGCTCGTTGAGCGATTGCCGACAGACGACAGCGGTGATGAGCTGCGGGAGCTGTACCGCCGCTACTCCGCCGAACTGTTCGGCTTCGCCTGCAACGCACTTGGCGACCGCGAGCTGGCGGAGGAGGTCGTGCAGGACGTTTTCGCCCGCGCCTGGCGCCACGCCGCTGACTACGACGCGCGCCGCGCGAGCGTGCGCACCTGGCTCTACACGATCGCCCGCAACCGGATCGTGGACGCACGCCGGCGGGCTTCGGTGCGTCCCGGGCTCGCGCCGGACACGGAGCCCGAGACACAGGGAGAGATCGACCGGGCGCTGGAGGACGCGGTGCTGCGCTGGCAGGTGGCGGCCGCGCTGGCGCGGCTGTCGCCGGAGCACCGCGAGGTCATCCGGCTCGCGCACTACGGCGGTCTCAGCCTGCGGGAGATCTCGGAGCGCAAGGGCATCCCGCTCGGCACGGTCAAGAGCCGGACCTCGTACGCCCTGCGCACCCTGCGCCTGATCATGGACGAGATGGAGGTGCGGGCGTGAGCGGGTGCCCCACCCACGGCACCCTGGTCGGCGGCTACGTCCTGCGCTCGCTCGAGCCCGGGGAGATGGAGGAGATGCGGCGCCACGTGGACGAGTGCCCGCACTGCGGGCCCGACGCTCGCGCCCTCGACCCGCTCCCGCGCCTGCTCGACACGATCGAGCCAGACGACGTGCCACCGCCAACCGTCTCGCCGGCGATCGAAGAGTTGGTGCTCGACCGCTTCGCGCGCGAGCGCGGCCGCCAGCGCCGCGCGCGCAAGCCACGCTTCTCGCTTCCGCGCGTCCCGCGCCTGGCCGGCCTCGCGGCCGCCTGCGTCGTTGCGGCGGTGCTGGCTGTCGTTCTGCTGGCGGAGGACGAGCAGGCCCCGCGCGCCTACGCGAGCGCGCGGCTGGCGCCGGTGAGCGGCAGCTCCCCGGCGGTCGCCACGGCCTGGGCCGACGACGTGCCCGCCGGCACGCGCGTGCGGCTGCGCGCCCGCGGCCTGCCGGTGCGGGAGGGCATGATGTACGAGCTCTGGTGCGTCCGGCCCGACGGGCACTGGGTGAGCGGCGGGACCTTCCGCGCGGGCGGCAACGGTAAGGCCGAGGCGGTGCTGACCGCCGCGGTCCGGCCCGGCGACTACCACGTCATGGTGGTCACGCGGCACACCGCGAGGGGCGCCAAGGGCGACCACGGGCCTGCTCTGCTGCGCGGCCGCCTGCGCTACTGACCCGAACCGCCCGGCGAGGCGCTGCGTACACCGCTGCATGCGCAAGCCGAGCCTGATCCTGGCAGCCCTTCTCGCGACCGTGGCGCTGATCGGCGCCGGGTGCGGCGGGGGCGACAACAACAACAACGGCAGCTCGTCCTCCAGCGAATCCTCGGGGGCCTCCGGCAACGGTGCCGAAACGACCGATACCACCACCGAGTCGAGCGGCGGAGGCGGCGGCGCCGCCAGCAAGCTGAAGCTGGTGGCGGACCCGGGCGGCGCGCTGAAGTTCGACAAGACGTCGCTGAGCACGAAGCCCGGCAAGGTCACGATCACGATGGACAACCAGTCCGGCGTGCCGCACGCGGTCGAGGTCGAGGGCAACGGCGTCGAAAAGGTCACCAAGACGGTCACGAAGGGAACCGCCGACGTCACCGTCGACCTGAAGGCGGGCAAGTACGACTTCTACTGCCCGGTCGACGGCCACAGGCAGGCCGGCATGGAGGGCACGCTGACCGTCGGCTGAGCCACCGGCAGCCGCGGCAAGCCGATCTTCACGGGGGTCCGGGGGCGCGCCCCGGCTGTCATTTCAGCAGCTTCGACAGGCGACGGTCCTTGAGGACTCGCCCGCCCGTCTGCTCCTCGGGGCAGTAACACATCACGTAGTCCTTGAAGTGGATCGCCTGGATGGTGGCGCCGCAGCGGGGGCAGGCCTCGCCCGCGCGGCGGTGCACCGACAGCGGCATGGGCAGCTTGTCGGGGATCGTGTCGCCGATGACCTCCTCGTAGTGCTCGAGGGCCGCCCCGAGCACCTCGTCGCACGCCACCCGCAGCCGCTCGCGTGCGTCTTCGTCGAGCTCCGAGCCCTTCTGGAACGGCGACAGCCCGGCGGTCCAGAGCAGCTCGTCCACCCAGGACCGCCCGATGCCGGCGATCGTGCGCTGGTCGCGCAGCAGGGGGTGCAGATGGCGTGGCTGGTCGAGCAGGCGATCGAACTCCTCCCGCGGAGGGGCCGGGTAGGCGTCGGGCCCGAGCGTGGCCACCGCGTCGTCGCCCTCGAGCGCCTCCGCGGGCAGCAGCTTCGCCCAGGCGCGCTGCTGGGTGCCGAACTCGCGCAGGCGCAGCTCCCTGCCGCCCTCCAGGCGGATCAGCAGGCGTGACGCGCGGTCGCGCAGCGAGGAGCGCGTGTCCCACAGCTGCAGGCGCCCAGCCGACATCAGGTGCACGAGCACGACCAGCTCGCCGGTGTCGACCACGAGCATCTTGCCCGCGCGGCGGACACCCGCGATCGTGCGCCCGGCGAGCACCTCGAGCGGCGGCTCGAACGTCTTCATCGTGACCATGCCAGGGGCCAGCGCGGACTCGACCGTCGCGCCCGCGGCCGCACGCGACAGGCGGCGCGCGGTGATCTCGACTTCGGGCAACTCGGGCATCGGACCAAGAGTAGGCTGCCCGCGATGAGGATTTCCGTGGCCGCCGATGAGCGCACCGGCGTCGCGGACGCCGTAGTGGAGGAGCTGCGCCGCCGGGGGCACGAGCCGCTCCTGCACGGCGCCCTCGCCGACGAGGAGCGCGACGACTGGGCCTGGTGCTCGGAGGCCGCCGCCCGCGACGTGGCAGAGGGTCGCGCCGACCAGGCGGTCGTGTGCTGCTGGACCGGCACGGGTGCCTCGATCGCCGCCAACAAGGTCGACGGCATCAGAGCGGCCCTGTGCGCCGACGCGGAGACGGCCCGCGGGGCGCGGCGCTGGAACGACGCCAACGTGCTCGCGCTGTCGCTGCGCGCGACCAGCCCGGCCGTGCTGGAGGAGATCCTCGACGGCTGGTTCGACGCCGGGCCCAGCGAGGACGCGGACGACCGCGCCAACGTCCGGCATCTGGACGAGATCTAGCCCGCCAGCGGCTCGCGCTCCGGGTCGCGCAGGCCCGGGATGAAGAGGAACACGAACGTCAGCGCGCCCAGCACGCCCGCCAGCGCCAGGGTCTCGCGTGCCCCGAGCACGGAGGCAACCGGCCCCGTCAGGGCAAACGACAGCGGCGTCAGGCCGATCGAGACGAACCAGTCCAGGCTCGACACGCGCCCGAGCAGCTCCGGGGGGACGAGCGTGTTCATCATCGTGTTCCAGACCACGAGCGCGGCCGTCCCGAGGGCGAAGTTGACGAACGCGACGAGGCACATCAGCCAGGCGGTGTCCGCGAACGCGAGCGCCACGAAGAGCACGTCGCCGGCGGCCCAGGCGGTCCACATGAACGTCACGTGGCGCCTGGGCAGCCCGGTGCGGCCGAGCAGCAGGGCACCGACGAACGAGCCGGCGCCGCCGGCGGCCAGCACGACCCCGAACGTCGCGGCGCCGCCGCCGAGGTCGTTCCTGATGATGTAGGGCAGCAGCACCTCGAAGGGCCCGAGCGCGAAGAGCAGGAACAGCGCGGCGCCCACCAGCGTTCCCCACAGCCAGGCGTGCGCGCGGACGTAGGCGAAGCCCTCTCCGAGGTCGCGCCACAGCGATCCCGGCTCGGAGCGGGGCGGCGGACGCGGGCGGATGCCGATCACCGCCAGCGCCGAGACGGCGAACGTGATCGCGTCCACGAGGAACGCCGTGCCCACGCCGAAGAGGGCGATCAGCGCGCCGCCCAGCGCGGGACCGGCAAACCGCAGGCCCAGCGGCTCCAGCAGCTCTCGCATCGCGTTGGCCTGGAGCAGCTCCTCGCGCGGGACGACCTCCGGCAGGATCGCGGTGAAAGCGGGTGTGAAGAGCGCTTGGCCGAACCCGTAGACCACCACCAGCAGGACGAGGTGCCACAGCTCGGTCACCCCGGCGAGCGCCAGCGCGGCGATCGTCCCGATCGCGGCGCAGCGGACCAGGTCGGCGATCACCAGCAGCCGGCGCCGCTCGAAGCGGTCGCTCAGCACGCCGGCCAGCAGCAGGCCGGCCACCTGCGGCAGCGTCCAGGCGACCCCGACGATCGCCAGCGCGCTCGGCTCGTTCGAGATGTCGTAGACGAGCCAGGCGATCGCCACCAGGTAGATGCCGTCGCCCGCGAGCGACACGCCCTGGCCGATCCAGAGCAGCCGGAAGTCGCGGTGGCGCAACGCGCGCAGCACGTTGCTCAGGTTACTTTGAGTGCTGGCCGCGCGTCAGCGCGGTGCGGTCACTTGACCTTGAACGACTTCTTCTGCGTGGCCTTCTTGTCGAAGTCGTCCGAGAGCGTGAGCACGCCCGTGTAGCTGCCCTTCTTGAGGCGCTTCACGGTGATGCTGTGCCTGCCGGCGGCAAGCCGCTTGCCCCTGACCGTGCGCTTGCTGGCTCCGGTGAGCTTGTAGGTGGGCTGCGCGGCCTCGTTCAGCTTGAAGCTGACCGTCACCTTGGTGCCGCTGACCTTGGTCTTGAAGTTGTCGACCGTGTCGGCCACCTTGTCCTGGCCGACCACGATCGTGCCCTTCATGCCGAAGCTCTGGTGCGGCGTGCAGACGTACTGGAAGCGTCCCGGCTTCGTGAAGGTCTTCTCGAAGGTCTCGCCGGTGCTCTTGCCCTGCGAGTCCCAAGACTCGGCCTGGCCCGGTGCCGAGGTCGTCGTGTGGCCGTCGTTCGCGAAGCTCCAGACCACCTTGTCGCCCACCGCGATGTTCTGCGTCGCCGGCGTGAACATGTAGTCGGACGCGACGATGGGGAAGTCGGCGGCCAGCGATGGGCTCGCCACGGCGAGGGCGGCGATAGCGGTCAGCGGGGCGAGGATCAGTCGGTTGCGTCGCATCGGTCGCAACCCTAGACACAGCGTCAAGCGCATAGGTGCGGTACTACGCAGGCCCCTATCGGGCGGTTCGATCCCGGCGGCCCGTAGGATTGCGCCGCTCATGGGCTCGCCCGACGTCGTGGACACCGCACAGGACGCTGAGCAGCTGGAGCACGCGCCGCTGGTCGTGCGCGAGCCGCTCGAGGCCTTCCTCGACGAGCACGGCATCGGCTCGGGGCGGCTCGAGGCCGAGCGCATCGGCGAGGGCCACTCCAACTTCACGTTCCTCGTTCAGCGCGGCGACGCGCGCGTGGTGCTGCGCCGGCCCCCGCGACCGCCGCTGCCGCCGTCGGCGCACGACGTGCTGCGCGAGGCGCGGCTGCTGAAGGCGCTCGAGGGCACACCGGTGCGCGTGCCGCGCGTGCTCGCCACCGGAGACGAGGACGCCGGGCTGGGCGTGCCGTTCTACGTCATGGAGGAGATGCCCGGCAGCGTGATCACCAGCTCGATCCCGGAGGCCCTCGACAACGAGGCCGAGCGCCGGCGGATCTCGGAGGAGCTGGTGGACGCGCTCGTCGAGGTGCACGCCGTCGACTGGCGCGCCTGCGGCCTGGAGGGCTACGGCAAGCCGACCGGCTACCTGGAGCGCCAGCTGCGCCGCTTCACCGGCTTATGGGAGTTCAACAAGACGCGCGAGCTGCCGGTGGTGGAGGAGGTCGGCGAGTGGCTGGCCGGAAACCTGCCGGCGTCCCCTGAGTCGACGATCGTGCACGGCGACTACCGGCTCGGCAACGTGATGGTGGCCGACGACACACCCGCTCGGCTGCTGGCGATCTTCGACTGGGAGCTGTCCACGATCGGCGATCCGCTCGCCGACGTGGGCTACCTGACGGTGACCTGGGCCGAGCCCGACGACCCGGCGGACATGTCGTTCTCGAGCCTCTCGGCTGCCACCCGGCGCGCCGGGTTCCTCACCCGCGAGGAGCTGACCGCCCGCTACGAGGAGCGCAGCGGTCGCTCGGTGTCCGCCCTCAACTGGTACCAGGCGCTGGCGCTGTGGAAGGCAGCCGTGTTCATGGAGGGCAACTACAAGCGCTTCACGATGGGCGCCTCGGACGATCAGTACCTCGCGCTGTTCGACGAGGGCGTGCCCGCCCTGGCCGAGAAGGCCCGCGAGGTCGCGCTGAGTCGATGAAAGGCCTGCTGCTCGACTTCGGGGGAGTGCTCACCACCAACGTCTTCGACTCCTTTCGCGACTTCTGCGTCGCCGAGGGACTCGAGCCCGACGCCGTCAAGAGCCTGTTTCGCGAACAGCCGCCGGCACGCGAGCTGGTGCGCCGGCTGGAGACCGGCGCGCTCTCGGAGGACGAGTTCGGCGAACGCTTCGGCGAGCTGCTGGGCATCGACGACAGGGCCAGGCTGGTGGATCGCATGTTCGGCGCGCTGCGCGAGGACGAGCGCATGCTCGAGGCTGTGAGACGCGCGCGTGCTGCGGGCATCCGCACCGGGCTCGTCTCGAACTCGATGGGCGCCGGGCGCTACGACCGCGCGACGTTCCCCGAGCTGTTCGACGGCGTGGTGATCTCCGGCGAGGTCGGCATGCACAAGCCCCAGCCCGAGATCTTCCTGCTGGGCGCGGAGCGCGCCGGCGTGGCGCCCAAGGACTGCGTGTTCGTAGACGACCTGCGCGAGAACTGCGTGGGCGCGGAGGCGGTGGGGATGACCCCCGTGCTGCACCGCGGCGCCGAGACGACCCTGCCCGAGCTGGAACGGCTGCTCGGCGTGGAGCTGAGCTGATGCTGCTGGTGCTCTGGGACGTCGACGGGACGCTGGTGCGCACGGCGGGCCACGGCCGCTACGCGTTCGAGGAGGCGTTCGAGACCGTCGTGGGGCGCGTACCGGAGCCGGTGGACTACGCCGGGCGCACGGACAGGCAGATCGCGCTGATGATGCTGGCGGGCGAGCACGAGCACCTTCCCCGTGTGCTCGAGGAGCTGGCCGGCGCCTTGGAGTTGCGCAAGGAGGCGATGCGCGCCGAGGGCTACGCCTACCCCGGCGTGGCCGAGGTGCTGGAGGCGCTGCACGAGCGCGACGACGTGATCCAGTCGCTGCTCACAGGGAACATCCAGGTGAACGCGGTGGTCAAGGTGAGCGCCTTCGGCCTCGACCGCTGGCTCGACTTCGAGGTCGGCGCGTACGGCTCGGACCCGCACGTGGAGCGCTCGGACCTGGTGGCCGTGGCGCGCGAGCGAGCCGCCGCGAAGTACGGCGAGCCGACCGGCGCGGTGCTGATCGGCGACACGCCGCTCGACGTGCGGGCGGCACACGAGGCCGGCGCCCGGGCGGTCGCGGTCGCCACCGGCTTCGCCGACCCGGAGACGCTGCGCGCGTCCGGCCCCGACGCCTACCTCGAGGACTTCACGGACACCGCGGCCGCGGTCGCCGCGATCACCGCCACTTGACGCTGCAGCCCACGGGGTCGGTCTCTGGCCTCAGTGGCTCCTGGCCGCTCCGCACCGCATCGAGCGCCTCGCGCAGCCACTCCGCGTTTCGCTCCGGAGCCCGGTGGTCGCCATCCGGCGCGCCCCGGTAGCGCAGCCGGCTCTCGGCATCTAGGAGGAACACGTCGGGCGTGGTCTTCGCGCCGTAGGCACGCGCCACATCCTGGCTCTCGTCGCGTAGATACGGGTGCGGCCAGCCGCCGTCCGCCTTCACGCGTTCCTTCATCGCCTCGTACGAATCCGTCGGATAGCGATCGGCGTCGTTGGGGTTGACCGCGAGGAAGGTCACGTCGGGATAGTCCCGCGCGACCTGCAGCAGCCGCTCGTGCCACCCGAGCGCGTAGGGGCAGTGGTTGCAGGTGAACACCACGACGGTCACGCCGTCGGGTCCGTGCTCGCGGCCGTCGGTATCGGGCAGGGAGAAGGTGGGCGCCTGGTCACCGATGTTCATCGGCTGCTCCTCCTCACGGCCTGGCGCAGGTCCTCCGGGTCGGGAGTCGCGGAGATGCGGCCGTCGCGCAGCCGGTACACCCGGCAGGTGAGCGAGAACGGCTCGGTGTCCGCGGGCGGGATCACGTCCTCGCCGTCGATCCGCACGGTGGGCGAGCCCGGGAAGCGCTCGCGGCGCGCCTGATCGTCGCTCTCCACCTCCACGAGGTCGACGTCCGCCTGCACGTCCTCCTCGTCCAGCACCCGCTTCAGGTCAGCGAGCGTCTCCGGGTGGGACGGGCAGCCCTCCCACCAGAGCAACTCAACCTTCATGCACCTCCAGCCGCTCGATCACCGCGTCCTCGACGGGGCGATCTCCGGGGCCGGTCTCGGCTCCCTCGATCGCGTCCACGGCGTCCATGCCGGAGGTGACGCGCCCGAAGACGGTGTGCTTGCCGTCGAGCCACGAGGCGGCGTCGATGGTCACGATGAAGAACTGACTGCCGTTCGTGTTGGGGCCGGCGTTGGCCATCGCGAGCGCGCCGCGCACGACCTTGTTGTCGTTGAACTCGTCCTCGAACTGGTAGCCCGGGCCGCCGGTGCCGGTGCCCTCGGGGCAGCCGCCCTGGATCATGAAGTCCGGGATCACGCGGTGGAAGATCAGGCCGTCATAGAAGCCGTCGCGCGACAGCTTCAGGAAGTTCTCGACGGTCTTGGGCGCGTCCTCGTCGAACAGCTCCAGCTCGATCGGCCCGTGGTTGGTGTGCATGGTCGCCTGGCTCATCGTCTCTTCGCTTCCTCCAGCCGGAGTTCAACTCCCCGGACTCGCTTTCCCGAAACGCTCTCCACCACCTGGCCGGCGCGGTCGGCCGGCACCTCGACGAAGCTGAACCGCTCGAGTACGCGCACGTTGCGCACGTCGTCGTTCTCCAGGCGGGTGTTGTCCACGACCGCGCGAACGATGTCCGCCGGCTCGATGCCCTGCGCGCGGCCGGCACCCACGACGAGCTTCGAGTACGGGACGCCGTCGCGCTGGTGTGGCTTGGTGTGCCGGGGGCGGCGCGTCTCGCGCTCGCGTGGCTTGCGCTCCCGGGGCGTGCGTTCGCGCGCGGTGCGGTCCGGCTTGCCGTTGGGGGCCCCGCCGGGCGACCACTGCTCGATCTCGGTCTTGGCGTGGCGCTCGATCGCCTCCAGCTCGCCCCGCTGCTTGGGCGTGATCAGAGTGATCGCGCGGCCGCTCTCGCCGGCCCGGCCGGTGCGGCCGATGCGGTGGACGTAGATGTCGGGCGAGTTGGGGATGTCGTAGTTGACGACGTGGCTCACGCCCGTGATGTCCAGCCCGCGCGCGGCGACGTCGGTGGCCACGAGCAGCCGCTCGCGCCCGCCCTTGAAGGCGATCATCACGCCGTCGCGCTGGCCCTGGGACATGTCGCCGTGCAGGGCCTTGACGCGCACGCCGGCGTCGCCGAGGCGGCGGGCGAGCCGGTCGACGCCGATCTTCGTGCGTGCGAAGACGATCGCCTGCTTCGGGCGCTCCTCCTGGATCACGTTGACCAGGGCCTCGGTCTTCTCGCGGTCGGGGACTTCGACGTAGTAGTGGTCGACGGTGTCGATCGTGAGCGTGGCGGCGCGGACCTTGATCTCGACCGGGTCGTGCATGAACTGCTCGGCCAGGCGGCGGATCTCCGAGGGCACGGTGGCGCTGAAGAGGGCGGTCTGGCGGCCCATCGGCGCGCGGCGCATGATCGACTCCACGTCCTCGAGGAAGCCGAGGTCGAGCATCTCGTCGGCCTCGTCGAGCACCACGTAGCGGGCGTCGTCGAGGTACAGGTGGTGCCGGTTGATCATGTCCATCACGCGGCCCACGGTGCCCACGGCGACGTGGGCCTCCTTCAGCCGCGTCGCCTGGTCGCGGATCGGGGCACCGCCGAAGACGGCCACCACCTCGATGCCCTTGCGCTCGCCGTAGGCGCGCAGCGCCTGCGTGACCTGGATGCAGAGCTCACGGGTCGGGGTGAGCACGATCGCCTGGACAGCGGCATGGGTGGGATCGACGTACTCGACCATCGGCAGCCCGAACGCCGCGGTCTTCCCCGTGCCGGTCTGGGCCTGGCCGATCACGTCGCGACCCTCCAGCAGCGACGGAATGGCCTGCTCCTGAATAGGAGTGGGGCGCTCGTACCCAAGATGGGTGAGCGACTCCAGCGTGGACTCCGAGAGCCCCAGTTCCTTGAACGTGGGCATGCGGCCGCTGAGGGTACTCGGTGCGCTGTGAGAGTCGGGCGCGGGGCCTAGCGCGCCGGGTCCAGCAGCAGCTTGCCGCTCGTGCGGCGCCCGTGCATGTCCTCGTGGGCGCGGCGTACGTCGGACATCGCGTAGGTCTCGCCTATCTGTGGCTTCAGCTCGCCGCGGGCGGCCCGCTCGAACAGCTCAGCCAGCGGCTCCTCCATCATGTCCCGGCGTCCGAGACAGTGCATCAGCCAGAAGCCCACCACCGCCCGGCTCTTGCGCATCAGCCGCCCGGTCTGGACCGTGTTCTGCTCGCGGCCCGCGATCCCGTAGGCCACGATCCGCCCGAACGGCGCCAGCGCCTCGAACGACTGCGAGAACACGTGCCCGCCGGCCATCTCGAGGACGACATCCACCTGCTTGCCCTCGTTGGCCGCGATCAGAGCCGCGGTCAGCTCCTCCTCGCCCGTGTCGACGGCGGCGTCGGCGCCGAGCGACAGGCACAGGTCGCGCTTCTCGGGCGTCGAGGCCGTTGCGATCACCCTGCCGGCCCCGAGGGGCTTTGCCAGCTGCACCGCCAGCGACCCCACACCGCCGGCTCCGGAGATGATCACCACGGACTCGCCGGCGGCGAGCTTGGCCGAGGTCTTGAACAGGTGCCACGCCGTCAGCCCCTGGATCAGCAGCGCCAGAGCGGCCTCCTCGTCGAGACCGTCCGGGATCGGGAACACAGCGGACTCGTGCGCCACCGCGTACTCCGCGTATCCGCCGCTGGGCACGAGCGCGATCACACGCTGCCCATCCGATGTGGTGCCGACCACCTCGCCGCCCAGGATCATCGGCGTCTCGTAGCGCGCCAGGTACGAGTTCTCGCGCTGGTGGGTGTCCGCGAAGTTCATCCCAGCGCGGGACACCTCGATCAGGACCTCGCCCTCCCCTGGCTGCGGGTCGGGGACGTCCACCACCTTGAGCACCTCCGGACCGCCGAACTCGTCGATCTGACACGCGCGCATGGCGCGTCAGCCTAAGGCCTACGCGGCGCGGGCCTGCTCCTCCTGCACCAGCGCGATCACCCGGCTCGCCAGGTGGCGCGACGCGTCGATCAGGAACGTGAGGTTGCCGGCGTCCTCAAGCGGGTGCGGCACGAACACGCAGAGCGTGCCCGCCTTGAGCTCGAAGCCCGGTGTCAGCGGGTGATGGGCCAGCCAGCTGACCAGCGTGGGCGCCAGCAACCGGCGCAGCAGGAGCTGGTCCTGGTCGGTGCCCACGCGCAGCTCGTAGCGCTCGGTGAACTCCGAGCTCTCCAGCTCCACGTCGCGCACGGGGGTGCGACCCAACCAATCGGAGTACGGCGCGAACAGCCCGCGCCGGGGGTGCAGGTAGACGCCCCGGAACAGCGGCAACGACGCCTCGAGGTCGACCGTGCAGATCGTGAAGCGGTTGCGCTCCTTGACGGCGTCGTCGCCGTCCGGGTCGCGGTCGATCCGCTCCCACACGAGCTGGCCGATGCCGCCGCTCAGCTCGCCGGGCAGCCGGCCGTACATCCAGTGCTCCACCCGGCGGCGGCTGCCCGCGCCCAGCAGCGGCGTGAGCGACAGCAATTCCGTGCGACTGGCGTAGGTCAGCCCTACCGCGTCGGCGAAGCCCCAGTAGAAGCGCCGCGCCGCCGCGCGGTCGGCCGCGAACCAGGCGATCCCCGCCACGCCGGCGACCACGGCCGCCGGCCCGGCCAGCATGAGCATCGCGCTGTGCTGCCAGGCGCCGACCGTGAAGGCTGCGCTCGCGCCGAGCGCCATCGCGTAGACGGCCGTGCGGCCGCCCAGGTACAGGCGGAACAGCTGCGCCTGGCCGCTGTCGGCGTTCACACGCCCGCCTAGAAGGCGACCTGCGGCACGCCGCGCTCGGCCGGCGTCTCGACCTCGAAGAAGTCGCGCGTGGTGAACGAGAGCGTCCCCGCGATCAGCATCGTCGGGAACTGCTGCATGCGCGTGTTGTAGTGCTGCACGTTCGAGTTGTAGATCCGGCGCGCGGCCTGGATCTCGTCCTCGATCGCGCCCAGCTCGCCCTGGAGTCGCTGGAAGTTCTCCGACGCGCGCAGCTCGGGGTAGGCCTCCGCCAGCGCGTTGATCCCGCCGAGCGCGCTCGTCAGCCGCGCCTCGGCGCGCTCGATGGCGGCCGGCTCCCCGGCCTCCACGGCCGCGAGCCGCGCCACGGTGACGTTCTGCAGCGTCTCGCGCTCGTGCGACGCGTAGCCCTTCACGGTCTCGACGAGGTTGGGCACCAGATCGTGGCGGCGCTTGAGCTGCACGTCGATGCCGCTCCAGGCCTCGTCGACCTTGTTGCGGGCCTTGACGAGACCGTTGTAGGCGAGCACGGTCCACACCACGACGAGCGCCAGCACCGCTAGCACGACGTAGACGGCGGTCATAAGGGCCTTATCGGCTAGCCTCCCCGGCCGCATGAGCGTGGTTGTGGTCGGATCGATCGCCTTTGACGCGGTGAAGACGCCCTTCGGGGAGCGCGAGCGCATGCTCGGCGGCTCCGCGGTGCATTTCTCGCTCGCCGCCTCCTTCTTCAGCGACGTGCGCGTGGTCGGCCCGGTCGGCGACGACTTCGGCGAGGAGGAGTACGAGGTGCTGCACGCCCGCGGCGTGAACACCGACGACATCGAGCACGTGGAGGGCGGCAAGACGTTCTTCTGGGCCGGCGAGTACGAGTGGAACGTGAACGTGCGCCACACGCTCGACACGCAGCTGAACGTGTTCGGCGACTTCCAGCCCAAGCTCTCGGACGCCACCAAGCAGGCCGAGACCCTCTTCCTCGCCAACATCCAACCCGACCTGCAGCGCGACGTGCGCGAGCAGTGCACCGGCGCGAAGCTGGCCGGCCTGGACTCGATGAACCTCTGGATCGAGACCACGCGCGAGTCGCTCGAGCGCACGATCGGCACCGTCGACCTGGTCCTCATGAACGACGACGAGGTGCGCATGCTCACCGAGGAGCCGACGCTCCTGAAGGCGGCGCGCAAGATCATGGAGCTCGGCCCGCGCGTCGTGGTGGTCAAGCAGGGCGAGTACGGCGCCTCGCTGTTCACCGAGGACGGCTTCTTCTCGCTGCCCGCGTATCCGCTCGAGAGCGTCATCGACCCCACCGGCGCCGGCGACTCCTTCGCCGGCGGCTTCTTCGGCTACCTGGACGCCCAGGGCGGCGGCACCGACGACGCCACTCTGCGGCGGGCGATGACCTACGGCTCGGCGGTCGCTTCGTTCTGGGTCGAGGAGTTTGGCTGCGAGCGCTCCCAGCGGCTCACGCGGGACGACATCGAGGAGCGCTACGAGGCGTTCCGAGCGATGACTTCGGTCGAAGGAGTCCCGGCCGCCTAAGCAGGAAACGGCGGCCTGTTTCCGGGTACCATGCCGGCAGGATGCATGGGTTCTGGGGAGTCTTCTGGCTGGCGGTCATCCTGAAGATCCCGATCGCCGCGCTGCTCTGGATCGTGTGGTGGGCAGTGCGCCAGCCGCCGGTCCCGGACGCCGACCACGAGGACGGCGGAGGTGGATCGCGTCGCGGCCGGCATCCGCGCGGGCTCCCCCCGCACCCGCCGCGCCGCGGCCCTCACGCGGACCCGCCGCCGGCGCCGCCCGACCGCGTGCGCGTCACGCGCCGGGGTCCGCGCGTGCCCAGCCCGCACCGGCGCTAGTCGCCGACCGTCTGCGCGTCACGCGCCGGGGTCCGCGCGTGCCCAGCCCGCACCGGCGCTAGTCGCCGACCGTCTGCGCGCCCGAGCCGGCCCGGCGCCGGCCCGGGTCGTACGTCCCGCAGTCGCGGTGCACCACCGCTCCGCCGCGCAGCCGCATCGACTCGTCGTCGGACGAGACGCCCCGGCCGCAGACCAGGCAAACCGGGCGACCGCCGCGGGGAGACGAGATTGCCGTGCGGATGTTTTCGAGCAGTGGCGCCATGTGATCTCCACGGAGGTTGTCGACCGAAACGGCCTGCCCTGTGACCAGTCCGTGAAGGGACGGACGCATTCGCTAGGGTGCCCGCCGTGAACGCCTTCCACGTGTGCGGGGTGCTGTTCGCCGTCTGGGCCGTGATCGTGTCCTTCGTCGGGATCACGCGCGAGGAGTTCCCCTCGACGGCCGGGGCCCAGCGAGCGGTCGCGGTGGTATCCGTGGTCCTCGCGCTCGCCACGATCGGCACCGCGATCTACACGTCCGCAACCGAGGAGCACGAGCCCAGCGGCAAGGAGCACGCGCTCATCCTGGGGATCTGAGCTCGTGAGCCCGATCGACGACGGCCTCGCGGTCCACTACACCGCAGTCGAGCGCGGTATCCCCGTGTACGGATCGGACGAGCAGCAGGCCGGCACGGTCGTCGAGGTGCTCGACAACGCCCGCGAGCACATCTTCGACGGCATCGTCTTCGAGACCCCCGATGGGGTGCGCCGCTTCGTGGACGCACCCGAGGTCGCGCGGACGGCGGAGCTGGCCGTGACGCTCACGATCACCGCCGCCGAGGCGGCGGAGCTCGCCCCGCCGCCGTCGGCCCCCAAGGCGGGCGGCGAGCTCGGTGGCGGGCTTCTGAAGCGGTTGTTCGGCGGCCGGCGCCGCTAGATCCCGTCCGCGAGCACGGCGGGAGCGCAGCAGTCCCGAGCGACCGTCCTCGATCAGCGTCCTCGGACAGTCGAGCACCGGCCGTAGTCTGGGACGCGGCCGAGTGGCAGTGAAGGTCCGCGCGCATCGTCTCCATGGACAACGGATTCACCTGCAAACCGCCGCCATCCGTTACCGGGGTGCGAACGTCGTGTTACCGGGGCGAGACGGCAAAGTCGCGTTCAGGCACAATCCGGGGAAAGGAGGACTGAATGGCAGACGAGCAGACGCAGCAGGATGACGGCGGTGGCGTAGCCACGGCGGGTGAGACGCTCAGCGTCACCGACAACCGCACCGGCGAGACGTACGAGGTCGAGATCTCGGACGGCACGGTGAAGGCGATGGACTTCCGGCAGATCAAGGTCTCCGAGGACGACTTCGGCCTCATGACCTACGACCCGGCGTTCACCAACACCGCCTCGTGTCGCAGCTCGATCACCTACATCGACGGCGATGCGGGCGTGCTCGAGCACCGCGGCTACTCGATCGAGCAGCTGTGCGAGCAGTCCAGCTACCTGGAGGTCGCCTACCTCCTGATCTACGGCGAGCTGCCCACCCGCGAGCAGCTCGACGAGTGGATCTTCGAGATCACCCACCACACCTTCGTTCACGAGAACATCAAGAAGTTCGTGGAGGGCTTCCGCTACGACGCCCACCCGATGGGAATGCTGCTCGCCACCACCGGCGCGCTCTCCACCTTCTACCCGGACGCCAAGCACATCGACGACGACCAGGAGCGCCACATGGCGGCGGTGCGCCTGATCGCGAAGATGCCCACGCTGGCCGCGTTCGCGTACCGCCACAACCTCGGGCTGCCGTACGTCTATCCGGACAACGACCTGTCCTACCCCGGCAACTTCCTCTCGATGATGTTCAAGATGACGGAGGTCAAGTACGAGCCGGACCCGCGCCTGGAGAAGGCGCTCGACGTGCTCTGGATCCTGCACGCCGACCACGAGCAGAACTGCTCGACCAGCGCGGTGCGCTCGGTGGGCTCCTCGCAGGTCGATCCCTACTCGGCGGTGACGGCCGGGGTTGCCGCCCTCTACGGCCCGCTCCACGGCGGCGCCAACGAGGCCGTGCTGCGCATGCTGGACCGGATCGGGACCGCCGAGAACATCCCGGACTTCCTCGAGAGCGTGAAGAGTCGCGACGAGAAGCTGATGGGATTCGGCCACCGGGTGTACAAGAACTACGACCCGCGCGCGCAGATCATCAAGAAGCACGTCGAGGCCGTGTTCGAGGTGACCGGCCGCAACCCGAAGCTCGACATCGCCGTGGAGCTCGAGAAGCGCGCCCTCGACGACGACTACTTCGTCGAGCGCAAGCTCTACCCGAACGTCGACTTCTACTCGGGGCTGATCTACGAGGCGCTCAACCTGCCTCCCGACATGTTCACGGTGATGTTCGCCATCCCCAGGACCTCCGGCTGGATCGCCCAGTGGCGCGAGATGCAGGAGGACCCGGAGACCAAGATCGCCCGGCCGCGACAGATCTACACCGGCTCGCGTGAGAAGGAGTACGTTCCGATCGACAGGCGCGAGAAGCTCACCGACAAGCCGACGGCCGAGACGAACCTGATCGACCCGACGAAGGGCTGAGCCAACCCATATAGTGGCGCGCCACCACCCTCCCCGGTAAGGAGCGCACCAGATGAGCAGGAGACTCGCAGTGACGGTCGCAGCCCTCGCGACCGTCGCCCTGGCTGCCGTGCCAGCCGCGCACGCGGCCTCGGTCCAAACGGTGGCCACCGGCCTCGACAACCCGCGCGGCGTCGCGGTCGCGCCCGACGGCGCCGTCTATGTGGCGAACGCCGGGCGCGCCGGGACCAAGTGCATCGGCAAGGGCGAGGACAAGACTTGTCTCGGCACGACCGGCCGGATCGTGCGCGTGGCCGGCGGCAAGGTCAGCACGGTCGCGAGCGGGATCATCTCCGCCGGCGGTCCGGGCGGCGTCTTCGCGACGGGCGCTGACGGCGTGTCGGTCGACCCGACGGGCAAGGTCTTCACGGTCACCACGTCGGGCCCGCCGCAGCTCGTCAAGACCCTGCCGAAGTTCGCCCGCGCGCAGGCCGGGCGGCTCTTCGACGTGACCGGCGGCAACCTGTCGGCGGTGGCCCGCATCGATCAGATCGAGTGGAAGCAGAACCTCGACAACATCAAGGGCGACCGCAACTCCAACCCGTACGCGGTGCTCGCGCTCGCCGATCGCCAGATCGTCGTCGACGCCGGCGCCAACGCCGTGCTCGAGGTGCGCAACGGCACGGTCAGCGTGCTGGCCGTGATACCCAAGAACGGGAAGTCGCAGCCAGTGCCCACGTCGATCGCGCAGGGTCCCAACGGCGACTTCTACGTCGGCGAGCTCGCCGAGGGCGCCGGCAAGGGCAAGGCGCGCGTGTGGCGGATCCCCGCCGCGGGCGGCACCCCGCAGGTGTTCGCCACCGGCTTCACGGCGATCACGGGCGTGGCGTTCGGACCGGACGGCAGCCTGTTCGTGACCGAGTTCGCGCGCAACTTCCGCAAGGAGGACCTGCGCGGAACGGTCGTGCGGGTCGCGCCGGACGGCACGCGCACGCGCCTGGGCGGCAAGAAGCTGCTGGCGCCGACCGGGGCCGCGGTCGATTCGACCGGGGCGGTCTACGTGTCGAACTTCAGCGTGCTTCCGCGCAAGACGCCGAAGAAGAGCCCGTTCAAGGGAGCGGGCGGCACGCTGGTCAAGATCACGCCGTAGACAGACGCAGCTCAGATGCGGAACACGGGGACAAGCCGTTTCTCGTGTTCCGCATCGATCTGCGCCACCACCTCGATGTGCTCCTCGATGCCGGAGCCGCGCAGCTTGGTCGCGAGCAGCTCGTCGACCTGGAACAGGCCGGCGGAGTTGTTCATCTCGATCTCGATCCGGACCGCGCGCTCCTCGCCGGGCTCGATCGTGACCGCGTCGATGGCGGCCGCGGAGATCGAGTGGATGTTGGGACGGCGCGTCTCGAACGGGATGCGCGAGCGGCCGCTCGCCATGTCGAGCGCGTCGGCCACGCGCACGATGCCGGCCTCGACCGTGACCGGATCGCCGCGGCGGCGGTGGCCGATCACGGCGTGCAGAGCCTCGGACGTGATCACGGTCAGCTCGGGCTCCTCGTAGATGCCCTCGAGCAGCTGGGGCAGCCGGTCCGCGGCCAGGAAGAGCGAGTACTGCTCGTGGTCCGTGCGGTGGATCGACATGCCGGTGTCGTGGAACAGGCAGGCGGCGGCGATCACGACCTCGGCGTCGTGGGGCCCCATCCCGTGAGTGCTGACCATGGCCGACTCGACCCCGGCGCGGTTCAGCAGCCGGAACAGGCGCAGAGCGATGTTCGCGACGATCTGGATGTGGACCCAGGAGTGGTCCGACATGTCGCGCCGATCGGCGTTGACCTGCTGCATGTACCACCAGGCGTGGAGGCGGCGATCGCCGTTCGCCGCGGCCAGCAGCGCCTCCAGGCGCCGGTTGCCGCGCGTGGGTGCTCGGATCTCGAGCTCGGGAATCTCCACAGCGCCGTAGCCTACGGGCCTTGGGCATTGCCTCCTCGCGGGACCACTCCCTGCGCCGGGCATCCACTTCCCCTGCGCCGGGCATCCACTTCCGCACGACCGACGCGACCGGCGCACGGGTCGGGCGGCGTGTGGCCGGCTACGACCTGCGCCGTCTACGCCACCTGATCCGCCCGGACGCGCCCGCAGTACCCTTAAGACGTGGAGCCGCTCTTCGACGGCCATGGCCGCAGGATCTCCGACCTGAGGGTCTCGGTCACCGATCGCTGCAACTTCCGCTGCCAGTACTGCATGCCGGCGGACGGTCTCCCCTGGCTCGAGCGCGCCGAGGTGCTCACGTTCGAGGAGATCCACCGGCTGGTGTCGGTGATGGCGCCGATGGGCGTGACCGATCTGCGCCTGACCGGCGGCGAGCCGCTCGTGCGCCGCGGCTTCCCTCAGCTCGTGGCGATGCTGGCCACCGTGCCCGGCATCGAGGACCTCTCGCTGACCACCAACGCCTACCTGCTCGAGCGCGACGCCGACGCCCTCGTCGAGGCCGGCATCACGCGGGTGAACGTCTCGATCGACTCACTCCAGAAGGACCGCTTCTTCCAGCTGACCCGGCGCGACTCGCTGCCTCAGGTCCTGCGCGGACTGGAGGCGATCGCCCGCCACGAGCGCGTGTGGCCGATCAAGATCAACGCGGTCGCGCTGCGCGGGTTCACGGAGCAGGAGGCGATCCCCTTCGCGGAGTTCGCCCGCTCCACCAGCTTCCAGGTGCGCTTCATCGAGTTCATGCCGCTCGACGGCGACCACAACTGGAGCTCCGATCAGGTTCTGCCCGGCGAGGAGCTGCGGGAGATCATCCACGCGGTGCACCCGCTGGAGGAGGCCCCGCGCGAGCCGCACGCCACGGCGCGCGTGTTCCGCTTCGCCGACGGCAAGGGTGAGATCGGGTTCATCAACCCCGTCTCTGAGCCGTTCTGCGCCGACTGCAACCGGATCCGGCTGACCGCCGACGGCAAGCTGCGCACGTGCCTGTTCTCGATCCACGAGACCGACCTGCGCGAGCCGCTGCGGGCCGGCGCCTCAAACGAAGAGCTGGCAGCGGTGATCCGCGACGCCGTCTGGCGCAAGGAGCTGAAGCACCGGGTCGGCGAGCCCGGCTTCAGGCAGCCGCCGCGGACGATGTCCGCGATCGGTGGCTAGCTACACCGTCACGGTCCGCAGCAGCGCGAAGGTGCGCAAGCAACGCCACACGCAGCTCGGCGACGCGCTTGCCGCCATGGAGAAGGTCGCGCGCGAGCTGGCCGACGGCGCCGCCGAGCGACCGGTTGGCGGGACGTTGATGCGGCGCCTCCAGCCGGTGCAGCGGGTGATCGGCAGGATCGAGCTGGCCGGGCCGGGGCGGGTGCGCGCCGGCGTGGACGTTCGCGGCGACGGCTCGAGCGAGGCGTATACCGGGCGGGTGCGGCGACGGCTCGTCGAGCAGCGGCGCGGGGAGTCCCCCTACGAAGCGCTGCACAGGGCGCTGTCGTGAAGGTCTGGCGCGTGCCGCTGCCGCGCGGCGCCGAGCCCCCCTACCGCGTCTTCCTCAACGGCGTCCCGCAGGAGCAGGGGCGCGACTACGAGGTCGTCGGCTCCGAGCTGCGATTCTCGAAGCCGCTGGAGAAGGAGCGGCTGGGCGTGGGGCGCTGGACGGCGATGTTCTTCGGGCTGTTCGGCACCTACGGGAAGAACGACTCCGTCGACGTGCAGTACCGACTGGCCGGACGCGAGGTGTCGGCGACCGGGCTGGAGATAATCGCTCCCGACCAACCTTGACACGCTCGTGTCAAGGTTCTACCCTGCGCGAATGCGCATAGCCGAGATCCTGGAGCACAGGCGGCCCGTCTTCTCGTTCGAGTTCTTCCCGCCCAAGACAGACGAGGGCCAGCGCACCCTCGGGGTCACGCTCGGACAGCTCCAGGACGACCGGCCCGACTACGTCTCGATGACCTACGGCGCCGGGGGAACCACCCGCAACGCCACGGTGGAGCTGACCAGGTGGATCAAGCAGGACCTGGGCATCGAGGCGATGGCGCACCTGTCGTGCGTCGGCGAGCCGACCGAGCGACTGGTCGAGATCCTCGAGCAGATCGAGGCGGCCGGCGTGGAGAACGTGCTGGCCCTGCGCGGCGACCCGCCCCGCGGTGAGACCCAGTGGACCCCGCACCCGGGCGGCCTCAACTATTCGGTCGAGCTGATCCGGCTGATCGCCGAGCGCTTCGACTTCTGCATCGGCGCGGCCTGCTTCCCGGAGATCCACCCGGACGCGCCCGACCGTGAGAGCGACCTGCGCTACGCCCGTGAGAAGCAGGAGGCGGGCGCGGCGTTCCTGATCACGCAGCTCTTCTTCGACAACGAGCTCTACTTCGAGTTCGTCGACCAGGCGCGCGCGGCCGGCATCACCGTGCCGATCATCCCGGGGATCATGCCGATCACCAACCACGGGCAGATCAAGCGCTTCACGGAGATGTGCGGCGCGACGATCCCGGACGAGCTGGAGCGCGAGCTGAACGGGCGCACCGACGACCCGGAAGCGGTCGCGGAGCTCGGAGTCGCCTACGCGACGCTCCAGTCCTCCGATCTCCTGGCGCGAGGCGCGCCCGGAATCCACTTCTACACGCTGAACCGCTCGCCCGCGACGCGCTCGATCCTGGCCGCGCTACGAGCAGCGCACCCCTGGACGCGAGCGGGCGCGACGGTCTAGGGGGCCGGGCCGCCCCTCGCCTTCGGCGAACGGCAGCGATGAAGGCTCCGAAGCCCGGCCGCGCCAGCGGCCCCGGAAGACGCGGGACGTTTCGTGCAGCACCCCCTGCCAGCCGCGCCCCGCGGAGGGGTCCCGGAAGTTAGTTCACTATGCGTTGACTAACGTGCGGAACCCCCCGCCCGGGGCGCTGCCGGGCGGGCGCCCACCGCCCCATTACCGCTGCTGTTTGGGCCGGCGCAGGCGCGCGGCCACGCCTTTAGGAGGCCGCCGCCCACAGCGCCGGCTCGCTGTCCGGCACCGGCTCCGCTTCGCCGAGGTGCTCCAGGTGGCGCAGGTAGGACAGCGTCTCCGTCAGCCCCCAGCTGATCATCATCGCGCCCTGCAGCTCTGAGTCGAGCATCTCCGGCACGATTTCGAACGGCGTGCGGGGGCCCTGCGAGATCGCCTTGCGCACCCGGTCGAGGCGCTCGTTCACCGTCCGCCGGTTCGCCTCGGTCAGCCCCCGAGCGTCGCGCACCGGCCTGCCGTGCCCGGCCAGGACCAGCTGGACGTCGAGCTCGTCCACAACGTCGAGGCTCGAGAGGAACTCCCCCGCGGGGTCGGGCGAGTAGCCGTAGTCGTAGTAGGGCGACACCCTCCCGAGCAGGTGGTCGCCCGACAGCAGCAGCCCGCGCTCGGGCTGGTGGAGCACCACGTGCGACGGAGCGTGCCCGGGCGTCTCGTAGACCTGCCACGTGCCCAGGTCGGTCTCCACCTCCACCCCGGGGAGCAGGTCGCGGTCGGGCATCACCAGCTCGGCGATGCCGAACCCCTGCCCCCCGCGTGCCTGCTTGACGGCGGCCAGCGTGTCGGCGGGCACGCCGCTCTGCCGGGCGACCTCGAAGCGGCGCTCGAAGGCGCGCTCGGGGTCCCGCGCCGCCTTGGTCATGTGGGCGTGGTTGGGGTGCATCCACAGCTCACAGCCCGACGCCTCCATGATCGGCGCCGCCAGCCCGTAGTGGTCCGAGTGGGCGTGGGTGCACACCAGCAGCCGCACGTGCTCCAACCCCAGGCCGGCCTGATCGAGCGCCCGCTCCAGCTGGCGCAGGGCCCCCGGCTCGTGCAGGCCCGTGTCGACCAGCACGACCCCGTCCACCGCGGCGATCGCGAACGCGTTCACGTGCGGCACCCCCGGCCACGGCAGCGGCAGGCGCAGGCGCCACAGGCCCGGGAGGACGCGATCCGCGCGCGACAGCTCGCGCTTGCGCGTGGTCACGGGTCCACCAGCACGCCGGGGTTGAGGATGCCCCGCGGGTCGACCGCCGCCTTGGCAGCCCGCAGCGCCTCCGCGAACGGCTGCGGGCGCTGGCGGTCGTACCAGGGCCGGTGGTCGCGGCCGACCGCGTGGTGGTGGGTGATCGTGCCGCCCGCGGCCTGGATCGCCTCGGACGCGGCCGCCTTCACCTCGTCCCACTGCTCCAGCTCGGAGCCCCGCCGAGCGGGCGCCAGCACCGTGAAGTAGGGCGCCGCGCCATCGGGATAGGCGTGCGTGATCCGCACCGTGATGCGGCCGTCCGACCCGAGCGCGGCGGCGGCTCGGTCACGCACCTCGGCCACGAAGTCGTCGAATCGATCCCACGTGATCGCGGTTTCGAAGGTCTCGGCCAGGATGCCCGCGGCGATCAGCGCGTCGCGCAGGTACGGCGCGCGCAGGAAGGCGTCCCGCCAAGCGCCCTCGGACTCCCCGCGCTTCTCGCGAGGCTCGCCGCCGTGCTCGCGACACAGCTCGAGCGCCCGCGCCATCCAGGCGTCGACCGGGTCGCTCGCTGCCTCGAATCCCAGCACGAGCAGCGCCTTGCCGTCCGGCGCGGCGCCGGTGAGGGCCGCCTCGGCCGGATCGAGCAGGCGGCAGTTGGACGGGTAGAGGCGCGACTGGGCGAGCGCCCGCACCGCGGCTACCCCCTGCCCGAAGCCGTCGAACAGCAGCGCCGCCGAGTCCTTGAAGCGGGGCGCCTCCTGCACGCGCACCCAGGCCTCGGTGATCACGCCGAGGATGCCCTCGGAGCCGAGCAGCATCCGATCGGGGCTCGGGCCGGCGCCCGACCCGGGCAGGCGACGGCTCTCCCACACTCCGCTCGGCGTGAGCGCCCGCACCGACTCGACGAAGTCGTCGATGTGCGTGTGGAGGGTGGCGAAGTGGCCGCCGGCCCGGGTGGCGATCCATCCGCCCAGCGTCGAGTACTCGAACGACTGCGGGTAGTGGCGCAGGGTGAGGCCGTGGACCTTGAGCTGCTCCTCGAGCCGTGGGCCGGTGGCGCCGGCCTGGATGCGGGCGGCGCGGGAGACCGGGTCGACATCGAGGACGCGGTCCATCCGGCCCAGGTCGATCGTCACGGCGCCGGCGTAGTCGCCGTCCAGGCGCGGCTCGACCCCGCCGACCACGCTCGTGCCGCCGCCGAAGGGGATCGCGGCGGCGCCGGCCTCGGCGCACCAGTCGAGCACCTGCTCCAGCTCGCGCTCGTCGGCCGGGTGGGCGACCACGTCGGGCGGGTTGTCGAACCGTCCCCGCAGCGCTCGCACCAGGTCGCGGTAGGCCTTGCCGTAGGCATGCGTGGCCCGCTCGTAGGTGTCCGTGCGGCAGATTGCCGCCAGCGCCGCCGGTGGCTCGATGCGCGGGGCCGGAAGCTCGATGTCCTCGAGCCGCGGCGGTCGCTCGACCTTCGCCGGTCCGAAGCCCAGCTGCTCGCGCGCGCCGCTGCCGATCAGCTCGATCTCGTCCGGCGTGGACTGCCGATCCTCGTAGCCCCAACCCCAGAGCTTGCGCCGCCGCTCGGACATGGCCGAACACTCTCATGTCGCCGCGCCGTGGGCCGATACCCTTGACATTCGGGATGGCCACTCGCGCGACCACCGTGCAAATCAACATGCCCCAGATGGGGGAGTCCGTCACCGAGGGCACAATCCTCGAGTGGCTGAAGCAGGTTGGCGATCGCGTGGAGGCCGACGAGCCGCTGGTCGAGGTGTCGACCGACAAGGTCGACGCGGAGGTCCCGGCCCCCGCTTCCGGCACGCTGATGAAGATCCTCGCCGAGCCGGATTCCACCGTGGCGGTGGGTGCTGTGCTGGGCGAGATCGAGGTCGACGGGAACGGCGCGGCGCCCGCGGCCGAAGCGCCGCCGGCACCTGAAGCGGCGCCCGCGACCGAAGCGCCACCGGCACCTGAAGCGCCGGCGGCGGCCGAAGCGCCACCGGCGGCCGAAGCGCCGCCGGCACCTGAAGCGCCCGAGGACTCCGCGGAGCTCGTCGAGGTGCTCTTCCCCGAGATGGGCGACTCCGTGGCCGAGGGCACCGTGCTCGAATGGCGAGTGGCGCCCGGGGACGCCGTGGCGGTCGACGACGTGCTGGTCGAGATCTCGACCGACAAGGTCGACGCCGAGGTGCCGGCCCCGGTGGCCGGCACGGTCGCGGAGATCCTGGCGGAGCCGGACTCGACGGTGGCCGTCGGCGCCGTGCTGTGTCGCATCGCCGCCGGCGCCGGTGCACAGGCCGGCCCGGTGCAGCCCGCGGCGCAACCGACCGCCGAGCCCGCCGCCCCCACACCGGCCGGCAACGGCGCCGCCAACGCGACCCCCGTTGCCGCCCGCATGGCCAGCGCCCACGGGCTCGACCTCGCGTCGATCCAAGGCAGCGGCCCGCGCGGGCGCGTGACCAAGGAAGACGTCCAGACTGCCCTCGACGGCGGCACGAGCGCGCCCGCGGCGGCAGCTCCAGCCGGGGCCGAGGTCAAGCCGATCCGCGGCCCGGCGGCCACGCTCGCCCGCTTCATGGACGAGAGCCGCTCGATCCCCACGGCCACCAGCTTCCGCACGCTGCAGGTGAACGTGCTCGACGCGCGCCGCCGCGAGCTCAAGGACGGCGGCCGCAAGCTCAGCTTCACCCACCTGATCGCCTGGGCGGTCGTCCAGGCGGCGCGCGACATGCCGGTGATGGGCCATTCCTACGCCGAGCAGGACGGCAAGCCGCAGCGGGTGATCCCCGGCTCGATCAGCCTCGGGCTGGCCGTCGACGTCGAGCGCAAGGACGGCACGCGCTCGCTCGTCGTGCCCGTGCTCGCCGGCGCCAGCGAGCTCGGCTTCGCCGACTTCGTCGCCCGCTACGACGAGCTGGTGGCGGGCGCGCGCGACAACACCCTTCCCCCCGACGCCTACACCGGCGCCAACATCAGCCTCACCAACCCGGGCGGCATCGGCACCGTGGCCAGCGTGCCGCGACTGATGCCGGGCCAGGGCACGATCGTCGCCACCGGGGCCATCGGCTACCCGCCCGGCCTCACCGAGGTGGCGCCAGAGCGCCTGAGCGAGCTGGGCGTCCAGAAGGTCATGACGATGACCTCCACCTACGACCACCGCGTGATCCAGGGCGCTGAGTCCGGCGCCTTCCTGCGCCGGGTGGACCAGCTGCTCCAGGGCGAGGACGGGTTCTACGACGGCGTGCTCGACGCGCTCGGCCTCGACGCGGTGGTGCGCGGCGAGGAGGGTCCCGCGCCCGTCACCGCGGCGGAGCCGGTGCCGGCGGCCACCACGCCGGCCGCCCCGGCGGTCGCCGACGCGGCGCTGCTGCAGGCGGTCCAGGCCGCCACCAGCCTCGTCAAGGCGCACCGCATGCACGGCCACCTGGCGGCGCAGCTGGACCCGCTCGGGTCCAAGCCCGTGGGCGACCCGGCGCTCGATCCGGCCACGGTCAACCTCACCGACGCGCTGATGCGGCGCATCCCCGCCTCGGTGCTGCGCGTGGCCGTGCCGGGCGAGACGTTCGCGGACGCGCTGCCGCGGCTGCGCGAGGTCTACACGGGCACGATCGCCTACGAGATCGAGCACATCTCCGAGCACGAGCAGCGTGTGTGGCTGCGCCAGGCGATCGAGTCGGGCACCTACCGGCAGCCCTTCACCCCCGAGGAGCAGCGCTTCCTGCTCCAGCGTCTGTCCGAGGTGGAGGCGCTCGAGACCTACCTGCACAAGGCCTTCCTGGGCAAGAAGCAGTTCTCGATCGAGGGCCTCGACACGATCGTGCCGATGCTCGACCAAGCGATCGAGCTGGCGTCCGAGGCGGGCGCTCGGGAGGTCGTGCTGGGCATGGCTCACCGCGGCCGCCTCAACGTGCTCGCGCACACCGTGGGCCGCCCGTACGAGTCGATCCTCGTGGAGTTCGAGGGCGAGCAGACGCTGTCCGCCGAAACCGCCGCGCCCGAGGGCGGCACCGGCGACGTGAAGTACCACTACGGAGCTTCGGGCACGTACAGGACGCAGTCGGGACGTGGCGTGACCGTCACGATGTCGCCGAACCCGAGCCACCTCGAGTACGTGAACCCGGTCATCGAGGGGCGCGCCCGCGCCGACCAGACCACGCGCAAGGCGCGCGAGCTCACGCACGATCCCAACGCCGTGCTGCCCGTGCTGATCCACGGCGACGCCGCGTTCCCCGGCCAGGGCATCGTGGCCGAGACGCTCAACCTGCAGGCGCTCGAGGGCTACTCCACCGGCGGCACGCTGCACGTGATCGCCAACAACCAGCTCGGCTTCACCACCGACCCGGACGAGAGCCGCTCCACCCGCTACGCCTCCGACCTGGCCAAGGGCTTCGACGTCCCGATCATCCGCGTGAACGCCGACGACGTCGAGGCCTGCATATCGGCCGTGCGGCTGGCGCACGCCTTCCGCCAGGCCTTCAACCGCGATGCGCTGATCGACCTGATCGGCTACCGCCGCTTCGGCCACAACGAGACGGACGAGCCCGCCTACACGCAGCCGCGCATGTACGAGCGCATCAAGGGCCACGCGCCCGTGCGCAAGCTCTATGCCGAGCGACTCGCCGGCGAGGGCGTGGTGACGGCCGAGGAGGCCGACCAGATCGCGGCGGACGCCTACGCGAAGGTCGGCGAGGCGCACACCCAGCTCAAGGAGTCGATGGGCGGGCCGCCCGAGACCGGCGCGCACGAGCTCGACCGCACGATGAGCCGCGAGCCACGCACGACGCTCCCCGAGGACACTCTGCGCACGCTCGGCGACCAGCTCCTGCGGGTGCCGGACGACTTCGAGGTGCACCGCAAGCTCAAGCCCTTCCTCGAGCGCCGGAGGGCGGCCTTCGAGGACCCGAACGGGCGCATCGACTGGGCGCACGCCGAGGCGCTCGCGTTCGCCTCGCTGCTGGCCCTGGGCGTGCCGATCCGCCTGACCGGCCAGGACACCGAGCGCGGGACGTTCAGCCAGCGCCACGCGGTCCTGCACGACGCGTCCACCGGCGAGCGCTGGTGCGCGCTGCAGAACCTGCGCGACGCCAACGCCCCCTTCGAGCTGCACAACAGCCCACTGTCCGAGCAGGCGTGCCTCGGCTTCGAGTACGGCTACTCGGTCCAGGCCCCGGACGCGCTCGTGCTCTGGGAGGCCCAGTTCGGCGACTTCGTGAACTCCGCCCAGGTGATCGTCGACCAGTTCATGGTCTCCGGGCTCGCCAAGTGGGGCCAGACCTCGCGGTTGAGCCTGCTGCTCCCGCACGGCTACGAGGGCTCCGGCCCCGAGCACTCGAGCGCCCGGCTGGAGCGCTTCCTGCAGATGGCGGCCGAGGGCAACATCCGCGTGGCCAACGTCACCACGCCCGCCCAGTACTTCCACCTGCTGCGCAGGCAGGCGCTGGTGTCCAAGCCACGGCCGCTGGTCCTGATGACGCCGAAGAGCCTCCTGCGCCTGCCGGCCGCCACCTCGAGCGTCGCCGACCTGGCCGACGGCGGCTTCGAGCGTGTGATCGACGATCCGGCGCTGCCGGCGGGGCGCGAGGCGGTGACCAAGCTCGTGCTCTGCTCGGGCAAGGTCTACTACGACATCGCCACGCACGAGGACCGCGAGTCCGCGGCCCATATCGCGGTCGCGCGCGTCGAGCAGCTCTACCCGTTCCCGGAGGTGGAGCTGATCGAGCTGATGGAGAGCTACCCGAACCTGGAGCGAGTGGTCTGGGTGCAGGAGGAGCCGCGCAACATGGGCGCGCGCGCGTTCATGCGCCGGCGGATGGCGAAGATCCTGCCCGAGCGGCTTTCGTACGACTACGTCGGCCGCCAGCTGCGCGCCGCGCCGGGCGAGGGCTACTCCGCGGCGCACAAGCGCGAGCAGTCACGCATCGTGCGCGTGGCGCTCGACTTCGAGAAGGACCGTCTGGAGCCGGACAGCTCCGCTCAGCGCCCATTGATGTAGGGCTCGATCGGCCCGCCGTCGCGCCGCCAGCGCGGGACGCCGCCGTCCACGACGTGCAGCACCTCCCCCGCCCCGTAGCGGCGCAGCAGGCTCGCCGCGGGGGCCGCGCGCTGGCCGGAGCTGCAGATCACGGCGACCGGACGCTGCGGGTCGATCCCCTCGGGCAGCTCGTGGATGTCGTGATAGGGCACGTGCACCGAGCCGGGGATGTGGCCGCCGTCCCACTCGTCCTGCTCGCGCACGTCGAGGATCTGCAGGTCGTCCGCGCGCTCGCGCAACTCGGGCACGGTGATGCGCTCGATCCGCTCGACGGTGCGCCGGTCCTCGCGCCAGCTGGTCATGCCGCCGGCCAGGAAGCCCGCGATCCGGGTGATCCCGACCGACTCGGCGAGCGCGGCCGTCCGGCGGGCGTCCTCGTCGTCGCGCCCGACCAGCACCACGCGCTGGCCCGGCTCCACCAGCCAGGCGAGCTTCGACCCGAATCCCGCCCGTAGCGCGGTGATGCTCACCGAGTCGGGGATGTGGGCCTCGTCGAACTGGAGCTCGGTGCGCACGTCGACCACCAGCGCGCCGTCGGCGCAGGCCTGGTCGACCTGGCGCGGCGTGAGCGGATGCACCTCGGCGGTCTCCACCGTCAGCGGCCCGCGGTTGAGGGCAACGATGTTCTCGAAGTTGGGCGGCTGTGGGCGCAGGGCGGCGGTGGCCCTGCGCGTGAACTCGTCCTCGTCCGTGATCGAGAGCAGCTCGGAGTGGGCGCGCTCGTAGCCGATCGTCGAGGACGCCTTCATGTCCATGCCGGGGCCGCCGCACAGCGAGCCGCCGACGTGCCCGGGCCAGACCTCGCAGGTCTCCGGCAGGGTGAGCAGCCGCTCGTGCAGCGAGTGGAAGATCAGGCGCGCGCCCTCGTCCTTGTCGACGGCCAGGTCGGGGCGGGCGATGTCGCCGACGAACAGCGAGTCGCCGGTGAGCACGGCCCACGGCTCGTCGCCGCGATCGGAGTCGATCAGCGCGAAGGCCGTGTGCTCGGGCCGGTGCCCGGGCGTGTGCAGGGCCCGCACCAGCACGCTGCCGAGCTCGAGCTCCCAGCCGTCCTCGAAGGGCTCGTGCTCGTACTCCGCCGCGGCCTCCTTGTGGATGTGGATGGTGGCCCCGGTGGCGGCGGCCAGGCGACCGTGCCCCGACACGTGATCCGCGTGGTTGTGGGTTTCGAGGATCTGCTCGATGTGGACGCCGGCGTAGCGGGCGAGGCGCAGGTACTCGTCGATGTCGAGCCGGGCATCGACGACGGCCGCGACCCCGGCGTTCTCGTCGCCGATCACGTACGACGCGCACCCCAGGTCGTCGTGGGTGAACTGCCGGAAGAGCATCTCAGCGCTTTGGACGCTGGCCCTTGGCGAGCGCGTCGGCGATCTTCGTGGAGCCGAGCCGCCGCTGGATACGCGCAGCCGTCCCGGGCGCGAGCCCGGACATCAGCGCCCCGGCGCGCAGGCTCAGCGGGGCGACGTCGATCTCGGGCCGATCCTCCTCGATGCCGCGCACGACCGCCTCGGCCACCTGCTCGGGGGTGCGCGTGCCGACGCCGCGGGGGAGCCGGACGCCGGCGTCGGCAAACATGCCGGCGTCGGAGATGAAGCCGGGGAAGACCACGGTCACCCCCACGCCGCTGCCGTGCAGGTCCTCGCGCAGCCCCGAGGCGAAGCCGCGCACGCCGAACTTGGTGGCGGAGTAGAGCGAGGAGCCCGCCGAGGCGACCTTGCCGGAGAGCGACGACAGGTACACGAGGTGGCCGCGCCCGCGGTCGGTCATGCCGGGCAGCAGCGCCCAGGTCAGCTGGATCGGGGCGCGCAGGTTGACGTCGAGCGCGCGGTCGATCTCGACGGTCGAGAAGTCGTCGATCGGGCCGCTGGCCGGGAGCGCGGCGTTGGCGATCAGCACGTCCACGTCGCCGGCCCGGTCCGCGAGGGCGACGGCGTCGGCCGCCTGGGCGAGGTCGGCGGGGAGCACCTCGGGGCGGCCCCCGAGCGAGGCCGCGAGCCGCTCCAGCTCCTCGGTCCGCCGCGCCGTGAGCAGCAGGCGGGCGCCGCGCTCGTCGAGCGCGCGAGCGATCGCCTGGCCGATGCCCCCGGTGGCGCCGGTGAGCAGCACTGTGGAGTCCTGGAGCTGCACCTATGCGGACGCTATCCGACCGGCAGCCCGGCGGCCTCGAGTGCCTCGGCGTGATGCAGGAAGTCCCGCTGGGTGATCACCCGGCCGTCGCGGAGGGTCGCGACGGTCGCGTAGGCCTGGGTCAGCGCGATCCCGCTCGCCTGGGCGCGCATGGGCATGTCCGCGAGGAGGACGAGCCGGTCGCCGAAGTCGATCAGCTCGGTGGGCCTGAGGACGACCTCGGCGCCCCAGACGTCGTAGGTGGCCGTGATGTACGCGCGGTAGCCGGAAGGCCCGTAGTAACACGGCTCGGCGAGCCCGGCCTCGACGAACTCGCGGTACGGGTAGTACTCCAGATCCGGGTGAAAGGAGATCGACGCCGCGTCTAGATCGCGCCGGTTGTAGGCCTCCAGCGCCAAGCGGATGCTGCGCCAGCGCAGGCGCGAGCCGGGCGGCAGCTTCCCGACGAGGCGAGCCGACCAGGCGGCCAAGCTGGGGAAGCGGATCGCGAGCCACTGATCCAGGGTGCGGTGAGACCGCTCGCGCACCCGGAACGGCTTGCGCACCATGCCGGCCAGCGGCTAGGGCTGGACGACGAGGTGCAGTTCGCGGGTCGTGATCCGCGGCTCGATCCCCGCCGGCAGGTTGGGCTTGATCGTGCCGTCGTACCACGAGTCCCAGTTCTCCTGGGCTTCCCACACCTCGGTCACGCCCCAACCGCCGTCGATCGGGCCGTTCGCATGGATGACGAACCCCGGCTGAGCCTTCTGCTGCTCCATCAGCTGCCCGGTCATCCCGTCCACCATCTCCTGGGTCATGCCCGGCACCTCGGCCAACATCAGTATCGCCATCTCGCTCCTCCGGTCGCGTCAGGGACGCGCCGAGCATCGCCGAGTGGAGGGAGCTGAGTCAACTAGTCGGCTTGCTGCTCCGCTCTGACGCTTTCGAGTATCCGTCTGAGCGCCTCCAGGTCATCTGTACCGAGCGCCCCGAGCGCCGGCGGCGGCGTGGCGAGGATCGCGTCGGCGTGACGCGCCATGTCCTTGCCTTTGCGCGTGGCCTCGACCACCTTGGCGCGCCGGTCGGTGGGATGCGGCCGCCGGCGCACGAGTCCCAGAAACTCCAGGTCGTCGACGAGCACGGTCGCGTTGGGAGGGTCGATTCCCAAAGCCGCCGCAAGCTCGCCCATCGACATCGGTTGGCGGGCCAGTCGGCGGATTGCCCGGGCGCGACCGAAGCTGATGCCCAGCGCATCTGAGACCTCGCGCCGCCTGTCGTGGTCGAGCACGAGGTCGGACATGAGCAGCCAGACCTGATCGGCATCGGGTGCGTTCATCTAAGCAACGAGCGCCTCTGGATTGAGCTCTGCGGCCGTACGCCGGGCCGACTCGTTGGCCCGACTGGTGGTGGCCATGAAACCGAGCAGAAGCACGACACAACTGCAGGCCGTGAGCGTCCACCAGGCCGCAGGGGTCCCCGATGACAGGTCGGTGCGTAGGGAATTGCCCACGCCCGCCGCGAGGATTGCCCCGACGACGGCCACACCAAGCGTCTGGCCGAACTGCCGGGAGGTCGTGGCGATCGCCGAGGCCACGCCCGCCTGGGCTCGCGGCATCCCCGACACCGCCGCGTTCGTGATGGGCGCGTTGACGAACCCGAAGCCGAGTCCGAAGATCACATACGCCGCCAACAGCTGCGCAAAGGGGGTGGCGGCGTCGGTACCGGTGAGCATGGCGCAGGCGATCACCATGGAGACACCGGAGATCACGAGGGGCAGGCGCGGACCGCGGCGGCCGACCATCCGGCCCGACAGCGGGGACGCCACGACCGTCATGACGGCCATGGGCACGGTGGCGAGGCCGGCCTGTACCGGCGAGA
>JAXDIH010000251.1:0-28540 GCA_034664105.1 Thermoleophilaceae bacterium | reverse complement strand
GCGCTGGAGGGGATCGCGTGGCGCGTGGCCGACGTGGTGGCCGCCATGCGCGAGGGCGTGGACGTGCGCTCTCTGCGCGTGGATGGCGGCCTCACCAACGAGCCGCTGCTGCTGCAGCTGCAGGCCGACGCGATCGGCGTGCCGGTGGAGGCCGCCGGCGTCGACGCCACCGTCCTCGGCGCCGCGGCGCTGGCCGCCGTCGGGTCGGGCACGATCGGCTCGCTGGCCGAGGCTGCGGAGTTGCTGCCGGTGGACCGCACCGTCGAGCCGCGCCACGACGACGCCTGGCGCGACGCCGAGCACGAACGCTGGCGTGCGTTCGTGCTCGGTGCAGCGGAGCTCGTCTAGGCGACCGGCGCCGCGGGCGGCGGGTCGGGCTCGAGCGGCTTCTCCTCCGTGATGCCCATGCCCTCGTCGAACGAGATCGTCCGGACCGGGCCGGTGTAGCGCTTGTTCATCCCCAACACCCACGCGAGGCTGATCGCGATCACCATCACGCCCAGCACCAACGGCGTGAAGTTCGCGGCGTTCCAGTCGAACTGGTCGTCCCACCACACCGCCGCCGGGCCGTAGAACGGCAGGCAGAAGTAGATCGAGGTGAGGATCACCCAGCCCACGGCGATGGGGTTGAGCCACTTCCACTTGTCGCCCAGGTTCCAGGCCCCCTGCTTGAAGGCCGTGCCCTTGCGCCAGCGCAGGTAGACGGGAATGACGTAGGCGATATAGAGGCCGATCACGCCGATCGAGACGACCGCGAAGAAGGCCACCGGAACTCCGGCCGAGTTGCCCGACAGGGCCGGCAGGGTCAGGATCCCGGCGAACAGGCAGGAACCGAGCACCGCGGCAACCGGCACGCGCTTCGCGTTGACGCTGCGCCATAGCCGGTTGCCCGGGGTGGCGCGATCGCGCGAGAACGCGAAGAACGTGCGCGAGCAGCTCGTCACGCAGGCCATGCCGCAGAAGAACTGGCCGATCGTCGAGATCAGGATCACCATCTCGGCCCAGCCTTCGCTCATCGAGCTGGTGAAGATCGCGAGCGACGTGCCGCCGGCCTCGTTGACCGCCGTGACGTCGGTCGCGGCGAAGGTGATCGCGAGCAGCACGAACCAGCCGATCAGCGCCGACAGCGCGACCGACTGCCACACGCCCTTGGCCGCGGAGATCTCGGCGTCCCTGGTCTCCTCGGCCACGTGGGCGGAGGCGTCGTACCCGGTGACCGTGTACATCGTCAGCAGCAGCCCGGTCGGGAGGATGTAGTACCAGTACATGCCCATCGAGAAGCCGGAGTTGTTGATCCGCTCGGTGAACACGAAGTCCGCGCTCTGGTGATGGTCGGGGACGATGATCAGGATCGCGATGATCACCACGACCCCGACGCAGTGCCAGAACACCGAGATGTTGTTGAACAGCGCGACCAGGTGGGACGAGTAGATGTTGATCACGGCGTGCAGCGCCAGGATCACGACGAAGACGGCGAAGATCTCCTTGAGCGAGACCGCGTCGGCGAAGTTGAGGATGAAGTCGAGGTTCCAGAGGTTGAAGACGGTCGTCGCGAACTGAGCGCAGAACCAGTCGACCGTGGCCACGATCGCGATCAGCCCGAGCAGGTTGAACCAGCCCGTGAACCACGACCAGACCGGGCCGCCGAGCTCGTTCGCCCACCAGTACGGCCCGCCCGCGGTCGGGTAGGCCGAGGCCACCTCGGCCATGCTGAACGCGACGGTCAGGATGATCAGGCAGACGATCGGCCAGCCCCAGGAGATGGCGATCGGCCCACCGAGATTCCAGGCCTGCGGATACGTCGTGAAGCATCCGGCCAGTACGGAGATGATCGTGAACGAGATCGCGAAGTTGGAGAACCGCGACCAACCGCGCGTCAGCTCCTGCTTGTAGCCGAGCTCCGCGAGCTTCTGCTCGTCCCGATCAAGAGTGCCGTCCGGCATGCGCGTCCTCCTAGTCGACGAGTCCGTCCGGCGCCCCAGAGCCAAGGGGCGCCCCGAGCTATGCGGCGACTGTAAGCCCTTGTGCGGATAGAAGCAAGCGCTTCCCTCTAGCGCGCCAAAGCGCCGATTACCTCCTGCCACCAGGCCCTCGCGGTGTCGTCGGTTTCGCGCGTCAGACGGCGCCGCGCGTACGCCTGAACCTGCCTCGTTCCGCCGACCGCAAGCGTCCTGCCGGTGATCGCGTAGCGGCCGTCGACCAGCGCCACGAGGGCACCGCGGCGGTCGCGGCGGGTCCTCAGATGTTCGCGCACCAGCACCCCGTCGATGGCCTCTGGATACGCGGCGTCGCCGTCGGTTTCGGCCACCCACGGCCGCGAGCTGAACACGGCCGAGCCCACCGCCGGCCGGCGCTCCAAGCGCGGCAGACCGACCGGCCCGGTCTCCCAGCGCGCGACCACCACCTCCATGCGCCTCGCCACCTCCGTACGCACGACCACGTGCAGGCGATCGCCCGCTTCGATGCGCGTGGAGCCACGCGGCAGCACCGCCTCCTCGCCGCGAACGATCACCGACAGCAACGCGTCGCGCGGCAGCCCCAGGTCGCGTACACGGTGGCCCACCAGCGCGTACTCGTCCCCGACCGGGAACTCCACCACCTCTGCACCGAGCCGGCGGATCGTGCCGGTCTCGGCGAGCGGCCGCGGCAACGCGGCTTCGGTCGTGGTCACGCCCAGGCGCTTGGCGAGCGGCTCGAACGTCGTCCCCTGGAGCAGCGTGGAGATCACGACCGCGAAGAAGACGATGCCGAAGAACTCCCTCGAACCGGGCACGCCTTCGATCACCGGGAAGGTCGCCAGCACCACCGGCACGGCTCCGCGCAGCCCGGCCCAGCCGAGCACCACCCGCTCCGCGGTCGAGAAGCGCTGGAACGCGGTGCTGAGGAAGGTCGCCAGCGGGCGGGCCACCAGCACCAGCACCAGCGCCAGCGCCGTGCCCTTGATCGCCACTTCGTCGAGCCGGCTCGGGAAGACCAGCAGGCCCAGTGCCAAGAACATCGCGATCTGCGCGACCCAAGCGAGGCCCTGGTGGAACACCGTGATGGTGCGCTTCGCGGGGATGCGCGCGGAACCAAGCGCGAGGCCGGCCACGTATACGGCCAGGAACCCCGACCCGTGCAGCGTGTCCGCGGCTCCGAACGCGACGGCGGCGGTGGCCAGCGTGGCCACCGGGTAGAGCCCCGTGGCGTCCAGTCGAGCGCGCCGCAGTCCCTGAGCCGCCAGCCATCCCACCGCCACGCCCACCCCAGCGCCGACCCCCAGTTCGAGCACGAACAGGCCCGCCATGTCGGCCACGCCGTAGTCGGGCTTCTGGATCCAGTCGATGAACCCGATCACGAGCAGCACAGCGACGGGGTCGTTGAACCCGGCCTCGCCCTCCAGCGTGCGCGCTAGCTTGCGGCGCAACGTGGATCCGCGCAGCAGGGCGAAGATCGCCGCACCGTCGGTGGAGGCGATGATCGAGCCGAGCAGTAGCCCTTGGAGCGTGCTGAGGTCGAACAGCCAGGCGGCGGCCATCCCGGTGATCGCCGCCGTGGCGAACGTGCCGATCACCGCCAGGCCGATGGCGGGACGCAGGACCGGCCTGATCTCGTCGTAGCCGGCGATCAACCCGCCTTCGAACAGGATCAGCGCCAGCGCGACGATCCCGATCGTCCGGGCCAGCTCGTAGTCGCTGAAGTCGATCCAGCCGAGCCCGTCAGATCCGATCGCCATGCCGACGCCGAGGAAGAGCAGCAGCCCGGGCAGGCGGATTCGCTGCGCAAGCAGGGAGGCCGCGATGCCGGCAGCGAGCAATGCCCCGGCGACGAGGATCAGCTCACCGTCGGTCACCCTCCGAGAGGGTATGCGGCTTGCCCCCGACGGCGTAGTGTGGCGCCATGCACGAGGAGGTTTCGATCCCCGAGCTGACCGAGGTCATCGCTCGGCTGGCGGCGCTGTTCGGACCGCGCGAGGGTGGGGTGAGACCGCTCGAGGGCGGCATCACCAACCGCAACTACCTCGTGACCTTCGGCGGCACCGTGTACGTCGTCCGCCTGCCGGGCAAGGACACCAGCCTGCTCGGGATCGACCGCGAGGCTGAGCGGCTGGCCACGAGCAGGGCGGCCGAGCTGGCGATCGGGCCGAAGGTTGCCGCGATGTTCGAGGAGCCGCCGTGCCTGGTCACCTGCTTCGTCGAGGGGCGGCAGCTGACCTCGCCGGAGCTGCGCGAGCCCGACGCGCTGGCCGAGGTGGCGTACGCGCTGCGGGCCTTCCACGACTCGGGGCTGGAGCTGCCCACCGAGTTCCACGTGTACGACATCGTCAGCGACTACGCCGAGGTGGCCCGCTCGCGCGGGGGCGAGCTGCCGGAGGCGTTCCAGGAGTCGCTCGTGCGGGCCGGCGAGATCGTGGCGGCCGTGCGCGACCACCCCGAGCACCAGCCCCGGGCCAACCACAACGACCTGCTCGCCGCCAACTTCCTGCAGGCCGCCGACCACCTGGTGATCGTCGATTGGGAATACGCCGGCATGGGCGACCCGTTCTTCGACCTGGGCAACTTCGCGGTCAACAACGAGCTGACCGATGCGGACGAGGTGCGCCTGCTGGAGGCGTACTTCCGCGAGCCGGCCACGCCGCGCCGCCTGGCGGCGCTGAAGCTGTTCCGGTTCATGTCCGACTTCCGCGAGGCGATGTGGGGCGTGGTCCAGACCTCGGTGTCGGAGCTGGACTTCGACTTCCCGGGCTATGCCAACAGGCACTTCCAGCGACTCACCGAGACGGGGTCCGACCCCAGCTTCCGCACCTGGCTCGAGGAGGCCCGTGGCGGTTAGCAGGGAGCTCCCGAGCGCCGCCCGGTGCGTGATCGTGGGCGGCGGCGTCGGGGGCACGTCGATCGCCCACCATCTCGCTCGCCTCGGCTGGGACGACGTGGTTCTGGTCGAGCGCAACCAGCTCACGTCCGGATCCACGTTCCACTCGGCCGGGCTCGTGGGCCAGCTGCGCGGGTCGGTCTCGCTGACGAAGATGATGATGTACTCGGTCGAGCTGTACCGAGAGCTCGGCGAGGACTGCGGCTGGGTGGAATGCGGCGGCATCCGGCTCGCTTCCAGCGAGGAGCGCATGGAGGAGCTGCGCCGCCAGGCCGGCTGGGCCAAGACGTTCGGTCTGCCGCTCGAGCTGATCTCCACCGAGGAGGCCCAGCAGCTCTTCCCGCTGATGTCCACCGATGGCGTGCTGGGCGCGGCCTGGCTCCCCACCGACGGCTACCTGGACCCCTCGCAGCTCACGTTCGCGCTGGCGGAGCGGGCCCGCGAGGGCGGCGCGCGCATATTCACGGGCACGCGCGTGACCGGCATCGAGTCGGACGGCGGGCGGGTGCGGCGGGTACGCACCGAGCGCGGCGACATCGAGGCCGAGGTGGTGGTGATCGCCGCCGGCATGTTCTCGTCCGAGGTGGGCCGGCTGGCTGGCGTGCGCATCCCGATCCAACCGATGTCGCACCAGTTCATCGTGACCCAGCCGTTCCGCGACCGAGACCCCGCCAACCCACTGCCCACGCTGCGCGATCCCGACCTGCTGATCTACTTCCGCGAGGACGGCGGCGGCCTGGTGATGGGCGGCTACGAGCGCCCCAGCGCACCCGCCTTCCTGAGCGACGAGCGCGTCTTCGAGAGCATCCCGCCGGACTTCAACGGCCGGCTGCTGGAGGACGACTGGGACCGGTTCGAGGAGATCGTGGCGAACTCGCGCCGGCGCGTTCCCGCGATGGAGGACGTGCAGGTCACGCGCATGATCAACGGTCCGGAGGGCTTCACCCCGGACAACGAGTTCTGCCTCGGCGAGACGGAGATCGGCGGTCTGTTCGTGGCTGCCGGCTTCTCGGCTCACGGCCTGGCCGGCGCGGGCGGCGTGGGAAAGGTGATGGCCGAGTGGATCTCCCAGGGCGAGCCCTCGCTCGACCTCTGGCACATGGATATCCGCCGCTTCGGCGCCCACTACCGCTCGCCCGCCTACTCGCTCAAGCGGATCCGCGAGACGTATGAGACCTACTACGACATCAAGTACCCGGCGCACGAACGGGAGGCGGGGCGCCCGCTGCGCGTGTCGCCGGCCAACGCGTGGCATCGCGAGCACGGCGCGGCGTTCGGGGAGAAGTCCGGCTGGGAGCGGGTCAACTGGTACGAGTCCAACGCCGCGGCCGGCGACGAGGCGCTGCGGCCGCGCGGGTGGGCCGGGCGCAACTGGTCGCCGGCGATCGGCGCCGAGCACGCCGCCTGCCGCGAGGCGGCGGCGCTGTTCGACGAGAGCTCGTTCGCCAAGCTGGAGATCGCCGGGCCGGGGGCCGCGCAGCTGCTGGAGCGGCTCTGTGACAACCAGGTCGCGCGCGAGGTCGGGCGGGTGACCTACACGCAGATGCTCAACTCGCGCGGCGGCATCGAGTGCGACTTCACGGTCGCCCGGCTGGCCGAGGAGCGCTTCTCGATCGTCACGGGCACGGCGTTCGGCAACCACGACCGCGAGTGGATCCGCCGCCACCTGCCGGGCGACGGCTCGGTGCACCTGCAGGACGTGACCTCGGCCTGGGCCTGCCTCGGGATCTGGGGGCCGCGCTCCCGGGAGGTGCTCGAGGGGCTCACGCCGCAGTCGCTGGCCAACGAGGACTTCCCCTACATGAGCGTTGGCGAGATCACCGTCGGGGACGTGCCGGTGCGCGCGCTGCGCGTGACCTACGTGGGCGAGCTGGGCTGGGAGCTGTACTGCCCGACCGAATACGGGCTCACGCTGTGGCGCACGGTCTGGGAAGCCGGCCGGCCCCACGGGCTGATCGCCGGCGGCTACCGCGCGATCGACTCGCTGCGCCTGGAGAAGGGCTACCGCGTCTGGGGCGCGGACATCACGCCGGACGACACCCCCTTCGAGGGCGGGCTCGACTTCTCGGTGAAGCTCGACAAGCCCGGTGGCTTCATCGGCCGCGACGCGCTGCTGGAGGCCGAGACCACCCGCCGGCTCGTCTGCCTGACGCTGGCCGACCCGCGATCGGTGGCGCTGGGCAACGAACCGGTGCGAATCGGCGACGGGGTCGTGGGGCGCGTGACGACCGGCGGCTACGGCTACACGATCGGACGATCGATCGCCTACGCCTACCTGCCCGCCGAGCAGGCGCAACCCGGTACGGACGTTGCCGTGGAGATCTTCGGCAGCTGGATCGAGGGGACCATCGCGGAGGAACCGCTCTACGATCATCGCTCCGAGCGAATCAAGAGCTAGACGTGGAGGAGATTCCGCATTACCTTGGACAGGCAACGCCGAATCCTCCGCGAAGCTGGTCCCTCCGCCTCACATGCCCTCCGAACTGAACCGCCGAGCAGTTTTCGCTGCCGCCGCCGCCTTCCTGGTGGCGCTTGCGGTGGCCTATGGGCTGAGCAGCCCCGGACAGGCGAGCGAGGGCTCCGGACCGCCCGGATCGCCCGCGGAGCCGATCGACGTGGCCTCCGGCGGCGAGGGCCAGTCCACGCTCGGCGACGCTGAGGCCCTGCCCAGCCTGGTGGTGAAGCCGAAGCCGAAGCCGCCCAAGGCTGAGCCGCAGAACGTGGCAGCGCCCACGCCGTCGGCCCCGTCGCCCCCCTCGTACACCCCGCCGGTTTCGGCTCCGCCGGTTTCGACCCCGCCGGTTTCCACCCCGCCGCCGCCGGCGCCCACCCAGCCCCCCGTGGAGTTCTCCGACTCGGGATGACGTCGATGTACGAGCCCGAGCCGACTTCAGCGACTTACACCGCGTCCCCCGACGAGACCCTTATCGCGGAGGCGATCGAGGCGCTGCCGCAGAGCGGCGACCGCCACCACACGATCGTCCACCTCGACCACCAGACGGTCTGCCTCAGCGTGGCGCGGGCACCGGCGCAGGAGGATTGCTGGGTCTGGTTCTCGGCCGCGGCCGGGGAGCGCGCCGAGCTGACCAGCGACCGGCTGCTGCCGCTCGTGTCGGCGGGCAACTTCGACGGCTGGTTCTACGTGGCACACGACATCGGCGCGGCCGTGCCGCTGTCGGAGTACCGGCGCATCTCTGAGCTCTCGACCGCCCGCGCCCTCGCGCTGCTGCTGGGCATCGCCCACGCGCTCGACGACGCGGTCAGCCAGGGCAAGGCGCCCTGCGAGGTCACACCCGACTCCGTGTTCCTCGATCCGCGCTTCGGCGCGATGGTCGGCGACCTCGGGGTCGCACGCGAGGCGCTCGGCAACCCGGCGGCGGGCGACGACGCTCACGCGGCGTGGGTGGCCCCCGAGGTGCTGCGCGGCGAGGACGCGCATCCCCGCTCGGCGGTCTACTCCTTCGGCGCGATCGCCTACACGCTGCTCACCGGAGGCCCGCCCCACACGGGCACCCCGCAGCAGATCGCGAACGCCGCCCCGCCGCGCGTCAGCGCGGTCCGTCCCGACCTGCCCGCCACGCTGGACACGATCTTCGCCGTGGCGATGGCGCCGGATCCGCACAAGCGCTACGCCACCGCCGCGGAGGCGCGGCATCTGCTGAACCTGGTCATCTACGGCGCGCCCAACATGCCGGCGCTCGAGGCCCCTCCGCGCTTCCGGCGCAACTCAGCGCCCCCGAAGCAGGCCCCTGCACGCCCGGCTCCGCGGCTCCAGCCAGCTGTCGGGCCGCACCCGCGCCGTGGCGCCGCGCTGGTCGCGCTGCTCCTGGGCGGCGCGCTCGCGGCCGGCGGGGTGGCCGGAACCCTGGCCGCCGGCGGCGACACCGCTCCCGCGGCGCACCCTCAGGTGAGCGCTGCCGGTATGAGCGTCGAGCTGCCGGACGGATGGCAGCAGCGCCCGGCGGAAGCCGGCCTGCTGGAGGCCCAGCCGCGGCGCGACGCCGCGTCCGGGCTGACCGTGGCCATCAGCAACAAGGCGCTGGCGCCCTCGGACAACGGGACGCCGGTGCTGCTGGGCGATTACGAGGCCTGGCGCCACGACGCCGTTCGGACTAAGGGCGGCACGCGCACCGCTCGCTACGTGATCCCCACGAAGAGCGGGAAGGTGCAGATCACCTGCGCCGCAGCGCCCGGCTCGCCCGCGAACACGCTCGCCATCTGCGAGCGGATGGCGTCGACTCTGCGGCTCGGATCGCAGCGGACCGTGGCGCTGTCGGTCGTCGCCGAGGCACAGAAGGCCTGGCGGCTGGCCGGCAGCCGGCTGCGCATCGATCGCGCCGACGGTCGCACCCGGCTGGCGCAAGCCAGCGGCCAGCCCGCCCAGATCCAGGCCGCCGACGCGCTCGCCCGCACGCATGACCGGGCGGCCAAGCGATTTGCGGGCATCTCCGGCGGCAACGCCGTCGCGAAGGCGGCCCGCGAGACCGCCGCGGCCTACCGCGCGCTTGCACGAGCCGCTAGCCGCAACAGCCGCAGCAGCTGGGCGTCGGCGCGTGCCGACCTGCGCAGCGCCGAAGCCCGCCTCGCCGCCGCCGTAGCCGCCGGCTAGCTCCGGGTCAGCTCGCGCAGGCCTTGGCGCTCGCCGCCGCCGTAGCCGCCGGCTAGCTCCGGGTCAGCTCGCGCAGGCCTTGGCGCCCAGCGCCCGGGCCAGGTCGTCGCTGTTGGTGTTCTCGAGCGACTTGATGCGCTCGGCGGCCTTCCGGGCGGCCTGCTCGTCGTTCTTCTTGAGAGCGTCGCGAAGGTCCTCGAGCGCGGGGATGCCCTTGTCCTCGATGTCGCTCTGGAGCGCGTCCACGAACTCCTGGGCCGCCTTGCCGGCGTCGCCCTCGGGGCGCTTGAGGCTCTTCAGCTTGTCCACGCTGTCCTGTGTCTCGGCGATGACCTTGTCGACCGCCGCGGCGATCTCGTCAGGGGTGTTCGCGTCCTGACCGACGTCCTTGAGCTTGTCCTCGGCGCTCTTGCAGATCTTGCTCGCGTTCGAGGCGAAGGCGGCCTTGGAGGGAGCTCCGCCACCGCCGCCGTCGCCGCCGCCACAGGCCACGAGTCCGAGTGAAAAGACGATCAGGGTCAGCGGCGCGGCCGCGAATCGAGTCATGTGTCGCAGGCTAGCGAGCGGGGTCGGGCGCTGGATGCCGCTAGATTGCGGCACCGTGGAGGTACGCAAGGAACGTGTCGTCGTGGAAACCGACCGCTATCGCGTGGAGGGCATGATGACCTTGCCGCGCGAGGGCTATCGCTCACGCGTGTCCGACCACGTGAACAGGCGCGACCAGGAGTTCTTCACGATGGTCGACTGCCAGCTGGTATCGCTGGACGACTCCGGCCGGGACTGGAGCACGCCGGTCCTGATGCTCGCCCGGCGCCACATCCGACTGATCGTGCCGGCGCCGGGAGAGGTGTGATCCGCAGACTCGCGGCGGCCGCGACCGCGGCCACAGTGGGAGTCGCGTTCTGGTGGCGCAAGAACCCGTCCGCCTGCCCCTACTCGCAGCGCTTCTGGGTCGAGGCGCCGCACCCGTTCATCACGCGCGCGCGGCTGCGCGAGATCCTCGAGCCGCAGCCCGGCGAGCGCCTGCTGGAGGTTGGCCCCGGCACCGGCTACTACGCGCTGCCGGTGGCGGAGTGGCTGGAGCCCGGCGGGCGCCTGGACGTGCTCGACGTGCAGCAGGAGATGCTCGACCACACCGTGGAGCGGGCCGGCGAGCAGAGCATCGGCAACATCGTCCCGACGCTCGCTGACGCGCGCTCGCTGCCGTTCGGCGACGACACCTTCGACGCGGCGTACCTGATCACGGTGCTCGGCGAGATCCCCGACCAGGGCGCGGCGCTGCGGGAGCTGCGCCGGGTCGTGAAGCCGGCCGGCAGGATCGTGGTCGGGGAGCTCTTCGGCGACCCCCACATGGTCAGCCACGCGGCGCTGCGCAACCGCGCGGCGGCGTCGGGGCTGCGCGTGGACCACAAGCTGGGCGGTCGGCTGTGGCACTTCACCAGGCTGCAGGCGGCCTAGCCCCGGGCGGAAACGGAGAGGGTGGGATTCGAACCCACGAGGCAGTTTGACCCGCCCACACGATTTCCAGTCGTGCACCTTCAGCCGCTCGGTCACCTCTCCAGGTGCGCGCGGACGGCGCGCGCGGCCGTAAGCCTAGAGCCCGAGGTCGCGCACGCCCTGCTCGTGCCAGCCGAGGTGGTGGGCCAGCTCGTGGCGGAGCGTGCGCTCGACCTCCGCCCGCAGCACGTCGGGGTCGTGCCCGAAGTCGCGCTCGAGCGTGTCCTGGTAGACGACGATGCGGTCGGGATAGTCGTCGCGGGCCACGGTGTCGCCGAAGTAGTGCCCGTAGGCGCGGTTCTCCCGGCCCCGGTACGACACCACCACCGGCGTCTGGTCGAGCAGGCGCTGGAACTCCGGCGGCAGCCGGTCGATCGCCTCCGCCACCAGCACCTCGAACTCGGTGGCCGCCGCGTTCAGCTCGGGGTGGCGAGCCAGCTCCTCGCTGCGCCGCACCAGCCGCTCGAACTCGTCGTCCGGCATCGCGTCGCGGCCGGTCATCGCCACGAAGGCCCAGGCGGTCAGCAGGGCCAGGAGCAGGCCACCGCCGATCAGCACCGCCATCCCCTGCGCACCCGACAGCGAGGGCGGATTCAGGAACAGGAGCAGCAGGCCCACCGCGAACAGCGCGGCGATGCCCGCCTTGACTGGTCCTCGCAGCGTGTCCAGCACGCCTCCGAGGTTACGCGCCGGCGGGGTCCTCTTCCTCGCCTTCTTCGGCGCCGGCAGCGTCAGGGTTGCCGGTAGCCGTCTCCTCCTCGCCCGGCACGCCGGGCGGATGGTGCGGCTTGGCGTGGCCGCCGTCGTCCGGCACCACCTCGGATGGGGCCTCCTCCGGGAGCTGGTCCGACCGCTCCGGGCTCTCCGTCATGGTCCGCCCTCCTCTGACAGCGTCTCCTCGTCGGATCCGACGCCGGGCAGCGACTCCTCCTCGTCGCCGGGATCCGGCTGCGCGCCCGGCACGGTGGGATCGTCCTCCTTGGCCTCCCAGTCGCGCCGCGCGTCCTCGATGTGCTCGCCCACCCGCTCGGCGTGCTGCTCCAGCACCTCCGCCTCGCGCTCCAGCTCCTCCGCCCGCTCGTCGTGTTCCACGGCTTCCTCCTACCCGGCGCGACCCAGCCTGCAAACGACGGGCTCGCCCTCAGCGTCCACGTCGCGCGCCCAGGCGAACGGCAGCCGCGTCGAGCGACCCGGCATCACCCGTGCCACCCTGCCGCTCCAGAGCACGCGCTCGCCCTGGGCGATCTCGATCCGCGGCGCCCGCAGGAACTCGCGCGAGCGCAGCAGGAAGCGGCCGCGCGGAGGCGCATCGAAGCCGGCGGCCACGACGTTGGGCGCGATCCACCCGAGCGGCTCCTCGCACACGACCGGGACCCGCCGCCGCGGCCACCGACCGTCATCGAGGTAGCGCGCCACCGCCCCGGCGGCGTGGCGGCCGCTCAACGCGGCCACGTCGGCCTGCTCGGCGCCGTGCAGCAGGTTGCCCGCGGCGAACACCCCCAGTGAGGAGGTGCGCAGGGCCGCGTCGATCGCCGGGCCGCGCGTGAGCGGATCCAGCTCGGCGCCGGCCGTGACCGCCAGCTCGTGGTCGGGGATCCAGTCGGCCGTGAAGACGACCGTGTCGCAGGCCACCGTGCGCGTGCGCCCGCCGTCGAGGTCGGTCAGCTCGACCTCCTCGACCCGTGGACGGCCGTGGATGGCGCTCACGCGGGTGCGCGTCCACAGCGGGACCCGGTAGCGGGCGCGGGCGCCGAGCCGGAACGCGGCCAGGGACTGGTGGCGGGGCAGCTCTGTGGTCAGCGCGACCGCGCGGGCGCCGCCGTGGCCGAGCGTCACGATCGCCGAGAAGCTCACGTGCTCGGCTCCCACGACCAGGGCGCGACGGCCGGCCGGCAGGCCGCTGAGGTAGACCAGCTGCTGAAGCATCCCGGTGGTCATCACGCCGTCGGGCCGACTGCCCGGCACCAGCCGCGCCGAGCGCGGGCGCTCCCGGCAGCCGGTGGCCAGCACGACGGCGGCGGCGTCGAGTGTCGAGCGTCCACCCGGGCCGGTCAGCTCCAGCACCCCGCCGGCCCAGCCGGTGACCATCGTCTCCAGGAGCAGCTCCACGCCGGCCGCCCGCGCCAGCTCCACGTGCCGACGCGCGTACGCGGGCCCGCTGAGCGGGCGGCGCAGGTCACGCAGACCGAAGCCCTGGTGGCGCGCGTGACGGGGGATCCCGCCGGCGTCGCGCTCGCGTTCGATCACCACCGCCTCGCCCACGCCGAGCCGGCGCAGCTCGACCGCCGCCGCCAGGCCGGCCGGCCCGCCGCCGACGATCGCGACGGGCCCGCTAGACACGCTCGCCCGATCCTTGCTCGGCCAGCAGCTCCGCCAGCTGGGCTCCACAGAAGAAGCCCTGGCAGCGACCCATGTGCGCGCGCGTCCGCCGTCGCAGCCCGTCCAGGTCGACGGGCGGAACCGGGCTGGCGAGGGCGTCGCGCAGCTCGCCGCGCGTGACCCGCTCGCAGAAGCAGACCACGCGACCGTAGTCGCCGTCCGAGGCGACCAGCTCGGCCCGCTGGTAGGGCCGCGGGAACGCCTCGCCGAGGTTCGGCATCCGCACAGCCGCGCGCGCCGGCCGGCGCCGGAGCTCGAGCTCCAGCCCGTCGCGGACGTATTCGGCGATCGCCATCGAGGCCGACAGGCCGGTCGAGCGGATGCCGCCGACGCACGCGTAGCCGTCCTCGAAGCGGATCTGAAAGTCGACGTGCTCGGTGGCGGCGCGCAGGCCCACGTAGACGGCCGTGACCTCGAAGCCCAGCAGCGCCGGCACGATCCGGCCCGCCTCGGAGCGCAGGTACTCCAGCCCGGCCGCGGTCGAGGACGTGTCGTCCTTGCGCTCCACGTCCTCGGCGGTCGGCCCCACCATCACGTTGCCGAAGACCGTGGGCGCCACCAGCACGCCCTTGGACACCTGCGTCGGCACGGCGAGCACGATGTGCCGCACCAGCGGTCGCGAGAGCTTGTCGAAGACGATCAGCTCGCCGCGGCGGGGCGTAACCGTGAAGCCGTCGCCACCGAGCATGCGGTCGACCTCGTCGCTGCGCAGGCCGGCGGCGTTCACCAGGCACCGGGTGGTGATCGATCCGCCACCCGCTTCCACCCGAAAGCCCCCGGAGGCCAGCCGCTCGATGCCCGTCACCGGCGTGTCGCGGCGCAGCTCGCAGCCGGCCAGCACGGCCTCGGTGGCGAAGGCGAGCGGCGTGGTGAACGGGCAGATCAGCGCCTCGTCGGGGACCTCCAGCGCGGCCACCGCCCCCGGTCCGAGGTTGGGCTCCCACCGGTACAGCTCGTCCGCACCGAGCTCCCGGATCGCCTCGTAGCCGTTCGCCCGCGAGCGCTCGACGATCCCGCCGAACTCGCCCACCTGCTGCTCGTCCCAGGCCACCAGCAGCGCGCCCGTGCGCTCGACCGGAATGCCGGCCCGCGCCGCGTACTCCGACAGCAGCGTGTACCCGCGCGCGACGAGGGTCGCCTCCAGCGTGCCCGGCTTGGCGTCGAAGCCGGTGTGCAGCAGCGCCGTGTTCGCCTTGCTCGTGCCCGCCCCGACGTCCGGGCCGGCCTCGAGCAGCGTCACGTCCAGCTCGAAGAGCGACAGCTCGCGTGCGATCGCCGCCCCGACCACGCCGGCGCCGACGATGACTACGTCGCGGTCCACGGCTGCAACGGGGCGTCGATCGCCTCGCGCACCTCGGCCGCCGTTGGCTGGGGTCCGAAGCCGGTCAGGCACCAAGTGGCCCCGGCCTCGATCCAGGGCGCGGGGTCGGTGCCGGCCGGGTTGGTCACCACCACGTCGAAGCGCTCGAGGCCGGCCGGCCCGCGCAGCGCGTTGACCTCCTCGACCAGCTCGGCCAGAGCCTCAGGGCCGGGCAGGTCGATCGGGAACACCCCGTCCCAGCGGGCGGCGCGGGCCAGCGGGCGCCGGCTGGGCCACCTGACCGCCACCCACACCGGGATGCGCGGCCGCTGGACCGGCCGCGGCTCGAACTCGCCCTCCCAGTAGGAGCGCAGCCGCTCGAGCCCGTCGTCGAGCAGCACCGCGCGTGCCCGGGGATCGCCCTCCTCGCCGAAGCGGTCCGGGTCGAACTCGCCCGTGCGCTCGCTGCCGATCCCCACCCCCAGGACCAGCCGGCCCTGGCTGAGGCGGTCCAGCGTCGCGGTCTCGCGGGCGAGCTGGTGCGGGCGCCGGCGCGGTAGCGGCGTGACGAGCGGCCCGAGCACGACCCGCTCCGTGGCCATCGCCACCGCCGCCAGCGTCACCCACGGGTCGGCCACCGCACGCACCGGCGCGCGGTACTCCACGTGATCCCACACGAAGAAGCCGTCCCATCCGCGTGCTTCCGCCCGTGCGGCCAGCTCCGCCACGAGGCGTGGCTCGGCCAGCTCCTCGAACGGAGCGACGAAGATGCCGTGGCGTGCGGTCACAGCCGGGCGGAGACTAACCGCGACGGCCGGTGGGGCTAGCGGCCGTGCAGCTTCAGGCGGATGCTGCGCGAGCGCCCGACGCCGCGGACCTCGGCGTGGATGCGCAGGAAGCGGGCCGCCCGGGCCGCGCGCACACGCGGGCGCACCGTGAACCGGCCGTCCTTCGTGAGGCGGGCGGTGGCGAGGCGGTGCCGGTGACCGCGGGCGCGAGCGATGATGACCACGCGCTGCCCGGGCCGCAGTCGATCGCTCGCGACCCGCCCCAGCAGCTTCAGCCGGTGGCCGCGGCGGACCTGCTGGCGCCGTGCGCCGAGGGTCAGCGCCGGCGCGCGGCGCTGCGCCTTCACGGACGGCGCCGGGCTCAGCCCCTCGGGGCCGGGCACCTGGGCGCGGTAGGCGAGGACGCCGCGGCAGGGAGAGCCGGCGGCGAGCCGGAAGTCGTCGGAGGAGCGGTTGGCGTAGGCCGGGCTGGTGCGCGTCGACCCGACGACCTTGAAGCCGATCTGGTCGCCGATGCCGCCGTCGCCGTCGTCGTAGGCACCGCCCCTGACGCAGTTGTCGCGGACGATGTTGTTGTGGCCGATCGGGTGGCCGCGCGGGTACCAGCTCTCGACGTTGTTGCGCAGCTTGCTGTTGGCGATCACGTTGCCCTCGACCAGGTTGCCGTCGGACACCAGGCCGAACTCGCCGGAGAAGATGATGCCCTGGCCGTTGCCGTCGATCACGTTGCCGGTGATCGTGGTGTTCTGGGCGTCGGGGTAGAGCTGGATGCCGCGGTCGGCGTTGTCATAGATCCAGTTGCCGCGGATCAGCGTGTTCGACGCGCTGACGATGTAGATGCCGTGATCGTGATTGGTGGCGGGCAGCCGGCCGCAGTCGTGGATGAGGTTGAACTCGATCGTCGTGCCCTCGGCGCGACCCCAGTCGGGATGGCCGAGGCCGAAGCAGATCGAGTGGTGGTTGTTGGTGACGTCGTTGCGGCGGAAGGTCACGTCGTCGCCGTTGATCGTCGGCGACGGGAGCAGGCCCGGGTTGGTGCCGTCCAGGTAGAGACTCTCGACGGTCACGCCGTCGGCGCCCTCGGCGACCCAGAGACGGCCCTTGATCGTCGCCTTCTCCTCGGCGTAGCGGGTAAGCGTTATGCGCGGCCGGGAGATCCTGACGTTCTCCTCGTACGCCCCGGCGCGCAGGCAGCCGGTCTGACCTGGGGAGAGCGAGTCGACCAGCTGCTGGACGGCCCGCGGGCCGGGCGAGGCGACCTCGTCGCAGGCGCCGGCGGCGGAGGCGGGCGTCGCACCGAAGGCGAGCGCGGTGATCGTGGCAGCGGCAAGGGCGAGGCCGAGGCGAGGGTTCCGAGGCATGCATAGTGCATCGAGCAGGCCCGCCCCCAGCCGCAGCGCACCGGCCCCCTCTCGAATATCCGTCCAGGGCGAGTTCTTGCGCGCCCGCCCTTACCCGGTCATGCGAATCCTGGTGGAGCCCGAGCACGGCCACGACCTCGACCGGCTGATCACGGCGCTGCTGAACGCCACCGGCGTGGTTCATCGAGTCATCGAGGACACGCACCATCCCGCCACCGCCGACGGGGTCCAGATCGTGGGGCTGGTGGCGGACCGGCTGCGCGGGCTGCTCGCGTTGCTGGCCGAGCTCCGCAGCGACGAGGAGCTCGCCCTCGCCACCCAGGTGCTGGCGGAGGCAACGCTGCTGGTGGCCGAGGACCTCGGCCTCGAGGGCGCCTTCAGGCGGTAGCGGTGGCGGTGATTTGCTCGTCTTGCGCCAGTCGGCTCTCAGCAGATCCTCAGACGACGCGCAGGCCTCTCCAAGGGCCCGGCCGCACGATGCCGAGCATCAGATCCCCGTCAAGAGGAGAAACGATGTCCGACAGGACCCGAAAGACCGTCACTGTTCTCGGCGGCCTTGCCGCCCTTGCGCTGGGCGGTTCGGCGATCGCCGGCGCCGCGGACAACAACAACTCGAGCTCGAGTTCGAGCAACTCCGCGTCGTCGAGCCAGCCCGCACGGCCGCCGAACGGCAAGCACCCGCCCGGCCGCCACATCGGGGCCAACGGGAAGCGGGAGCAGGCGCTGAGCGCGGACGTCGCCGCCAAGGTGAAGAAGGCGGCGCTGGCCAAGGTGCCCGGAGGCACGGTCGTCCGCACGGAGACCGACGCCGACCACGGCTCGCCCTACGAGGCGCACGTGCGCAAGCCGGACGGCAGCGAGGTCGAGGTCCTGGTCAACCAGGCGTTCGAGGTCACCGCCGTCAACGAGATGGGCCCCGGCGGCCCCGGCGGCCCGCCGCCGCGGCAGCCGTAGGCAAGCGGGGCGGGGCCTGGGCTGCAGGCCCCGCCCATTGCCACGTTGCGGCCAACTTGCGGCTGCGCTCAGCGGAGGGGGAGGGATTCGAACCCTCGAAGGACCTTGCGGCCCTTAACGGTTTTCGAGACCGCCCGATTCAACCACTCTCGCACCCCTCCGAGGCGTTGAATCCTAGAGGCGCGGCTTCGACGTCAACCGGCTGACGTGAGTTCCAGCATGGAGTCCAGCTCGTCGGCCGGCACCGCCTTCGAGAACAGGTAGCCCTGACCGATGTCGCACCCCAGCTCGCGCAGCGCGTCCGCCTGCTCGGGTGTCTCGATGCCCTCCGCCACCACGGACAGCTTCAGCGCCCGTCCCATTCCCACGACCGCGGCCACCAGCTCGCGGTCGGTCGAGTTGGCTGCCATGCCGCTCACGAACGTCCGGTCGACCTTGACGATGTCGACCGGCATCCGCCGCAGCTGCTCCAGCGACGAGTAGCCCGTGCCGAAGTCGTCGATCGCCACCCGGATGCCCTCGCTGCTGAGGTCACGCAGCGCGCGGAAGCCGGTGTCGCCGTCGGCCATCGCCGTGCTCTCGGTCACCTCGATGGTCAGCGCGCGCGGGTCGACGCCGGACTCGCGCACGCAGCCCAGCACGGTCGCCACCACGTCGGGGTGGGTCAGCTCGCGGGCGCTCAAGTTCAGGGACAGATGCAGGTGCGCGGTCTCCGGCCGGGCCTGCCACTCGGCCAGCTGGCGGCACGTCTCGCCGACGACCCAGGCCCCCAGCGGCACGATCAGGCCGGTCTCCTCGGCCACCCCCAGGAATCGGTCCGGCACGATCAGCCCGCGCTGCGGGTGCTGCCAGCGCACCAGCGCCTCGGCGCCCACCATCCGCCCGGTGTTCAGCTCCACGCCGGGCTGGTAGTGGAGCCGCAGCTCGCCCTCCTCCAGCGCCCGCTGAAGCTCCTGCTCGATCCGCATGGCGCGCACGGCGTTGTCGCGCATCGCGCTGTCGAACAGCTCGGTGCGCGCCCCGCCGCGCTCCTTGGACCGGTACATCGCCGCGTCCGCGTCCTCGATCAGGTGCAGGCCGTCCCCGCTGTCGGTGGCCTCCGCGAGCGCCACGCCGATGCTGGCGCTCAGGCGCAGCTCGGCTCCGCCGGCGCGCAGCGGGCTGCTCAGCGGGCGTTGCAACCGGTCGGCGATCGACACCGCCTCGAGCACCCCGCCCACGCTCTCGCACAGGATCGTGAACTCGTCGCCTCCGAAGCGCGCGACGGTGTCCTCCGGGCGCACCACTTGGCGCAGCCGCTCGGCCACCTCGCAGAGCACCTCGTCGCCGGCGCCATGGCCGAGCGAGTCGTTGATGCGCTTGAAGCGGTCGAGGTCGAGGAAGTACACGGCGCTTGCCGTCTGCCGTCCGCGCCGGGCGAGCACCTGGCGCAGGCGGTCGGCGAACAGCGCCCGGTTGGGCAGGCCGGTCAGCGGGTCGTAGAGCGCCAGGCGCTCCAGCTCGGTCTCCATGCGCTTGCGGTCGGAGACGTCGAGGAAGACGCCGTAGAAGAGCGGGTCCGCGTTGGTCTGGCGGTCGAACACGACGGTCATCTCGTCGCGGATCCAAACGTCGCGGCCGTCGGCCGCCCTCAGGCGGTATTCCTGGACCAGCTTCTCGCCAGAGCGCTCGCACTCGGCCTCGTTCGACACCACGCGGTGCTCGTCCTCGGGGTGGAGCAGCTTGTCCCACAACCCGCGCTCCTCCAGCCACTGGCGGCGCGGGTAGCCGAGCACCTCCTCGACGGACGGGCTGATGTAGAGGCAGCGCCCGTCGATGCCCGGCTCGAAGATGTATGCAACCGACGGAACCCCTTCGGGCAGGGGTCCGTAGCGGTTCTCTAGTGCGCGCAGCACCTGCTCTGAATATGGCCGCACACGGCCTTATCGGCTATTTGCGGCGCAAACCGAAGAAATGCCGCAACAAGTCGGCTCCCTCCTCGGCGAGCAGGCCCCCGGCCACGTCGGGCCGGTGGTTGAGGCGCGGCTCTCGGAGCACGTCCAGGACGCTCCCGGCGGCGCCCGCCTTGGGGTCCGGAGCGGCGTAGACCACCCGCGGAACGCGCGCCAGCACGATCGCTCCAGCGCACATCGCGCACGGCTCCAGCGTCACGTAGAGCACGGTGTCGAGCAGACGCCAGCCGGCCAAATGCCGGGAGGCCTCGCGCAGGGCGAGGATCTCGGCGTGCGCCGTCGGATCGCCGCGCAGCTCGCGCTCGTTGCGGGCCGCCGCGATCACCTCTCCCCCGTGGGCGATCACGCAACCGATCGGCACGTCGTCGTGCTCGACCGCCCGCTCGGCCTCGCGCAGCGCGAGCCGCATGTAGTACTCGTCGCGCGGGAAGAAGCTCATGGTCGGAGCACCAAGCGACGGCCGACGTAGCGCTGAGCGGCCTCGAGCCCGCCGAGCAGTCCGGTGCGGCCCGCCAGCCGCACCCCGGCGGCTGCCAGCGACAGCGCCGACGGCGGTCCGCCCGCGATCGCGCCGCCGTCGAGCAGCTCGCGGTACCAGTCGATCGTCTCCCTGAGCGTGCGGTCGAGAGTGCGGGCACGGTAGCCGAGCTCGCGCCGGGCCTTCGCCGACGAGTAGCGCCAGTTCTGCGCCATCAGCACCAGGCCCTCCGCCGCCACCAGGCTCGGGAGACCGAGCGACTCGGCCGCGCGCGCCGCCCGCCCGGCCTTCGGCGGCAGCACCATCAGCGGGTGGTGCACGCCGGACAGCTCCGCCACCCGCTCGAGCAGCTCGACCCAGCCGGTGTCGTGCCCGCCGAGCACGTAGCGCTCGCCCGGGCTGCCGCGCTCCGCCGCGAGCAGGTGGCCCTTGGCCACGTCACGCACGTCCACGACATTGGTCTGGGCGTCGACCACGGCCGGCAGCCGTCCGCGCAGGTAGTTCCCGATCATCCGGGTGGAGGTCTCGCCCGGCTGACTGCGGTCGACCGGGGCGCCGAACACATACGAGGGGTTCACCACCACGACCTCCACGCCCAGCCGAGCCCCCGCCGCCATCGCCTCGGACTCGCCCTCGTGCTTGGCCTCCGGGTAGGTCATCCCGAGCCCCCAGCCGTGGTAGCTGTCCTCCTCGGTGCCGGGGCGGTCGGGCGGCGCCGGGCCGATGCCCCCGACACTCGATGTCACGACCACGCGCCGGACGCTTTCGGCCGCCGCCGCCTCGACGGCGATCCGTGGCGCCAGGGCGTTGACCTGCCAGACCCGCTCTGGTGGCCGCGACCCGACCAGGCCGGCGGCGTGGAAGACCGTGTCGCAGCCGCGGAAGGCCCGTCTCAGCGCGCCACGGTCGAGCACGTCGGCCTTCACGGCGTCGACCTCCAGGCCGCCCAGGCGCGACAGTCGCCGCTCGTCACGGTAGGTCACGCGTGGAGCCCCGTGGACCTCGGACGCGAGCTTTGCCACATGCGCGCCGATGAAGCCAGTGGCGCCCGTGATGCAGATCGTCACAACTTCCCTGGACGCGCGTTGTTCGAGCGTTCGTACACTGCCCAGCGCACCGTAACCAATGCCGACTCGCCTCCTCCTCCTTCTCGCCGTCGCCCTCGGCCTGCTCCCGCTCGTGGCGCCGGCCGGGGCCGCCGAATACGTGCCCGGCCAAGTGGTCGTGGGCTACAAGAACGGCAGCGTTTCCACGCACGGGACCCCTGACGGGCAGTCGGTGCACGAGACCGCGCGCCAGCTCCGCCGCCACCCGCACGTGGCCTACGCGGTGCCCAACTACGTGGCGCACGCGTCGCAGTTCACGCCGAACGACCCGGGCCTGCGACGCCAATGGAACTTCATCGGGCCGTTCGGCATCGGCATGCCAGAGGCCTGGGAGCTGGCCGCGGCCGCCGGGGCCCCGGGCGGGCGCGGCGCGGTCGTGGCCGTGCTCGACAGCGGCGTGGCCTTCGAGCGCTACGGCGGCTTCCGGAAGGCGCCCGATCTGGAGCGCTCCACGTTCGTGCACCCCTGGGACTTCGTCGACCGCGACGCCCACCCCAACGACAGGTACGGCCACGGCACGCACGTGACGGGCACGATCGCCCAGGCCACCAACAACGGCGTGGGCGTGGCGGGCGTGGCGTACGGCGTCAAGGTCATGCCGCTCAAGGTGCTCAACGACATCGGGGAGGGCGACTCCGTGGCGATCGCCAAGGCGATTCGCTACGCCGCCAGGCACGGCGCCGACGTGATCAACCTGTCGCTCGAGTTCGACCGCCGCGTGATCGCCTCCGAGATCCCCGAGATCCTCGCCGCGATCCGCTACGCCCACAGCCGCGGCGCGGTAATCGTGGCCGCTGCCGGCAACACCGGTCACAAGTCGGTGCGCCGCGTGGCCTACCCGGCCCGCGCCAGTCAGGTGATCGCGGTCGGGGCCACCACGCGCGACGGCTGCCGGTCCGAGTACTCCAGCTTTGGAGTCGACCTCGATGTCGTGGCGCCGGGCGGGGGCGTGGACGCCGATCCCGCCACTGCCGCGGAAGACGCGATCTGCCACCCGGAGACCTCGGGCGACTGGATCTACCAGGAGACCTTCACGGGCACGAGCGTGCGCAGGTTCGGACTGCCGGGCGCGTACGAGGGCACCTCGATGGCCAGCCCGCACGTGGCGGCGATCGCGGCGCTGGTCATCGCCACGCACCGGCTCGGCGACAACCCCACGCCGAGGCAGGTCCAGGCACACATCCAGGCCACGGCGCGGGACCTCGGCCGGCCCGGGCCCGACTCGCGTTACGGGTGGGGCCTCGTAGACGCGGCACGCGCCCTGCGCTGCCCGCCGTACACCGCCTGCTGAGGGGCGCCTACGTGGTGCGGATGATCATCACGCTGCACGGGGCGTGATGAGAGACCTTGTTCGGCACGCTGCCGAGTAGGAACCGCTTGGCGCCGGTCATGCCCTTGTTGCCGACCACGATCAGGTCGGCCCCCTCCTCCTCGGCCACGTCGAGGATCGCGTCGGCGGGATCGCCCTCGCGCGCGTGCGTCTCCACCCGCACGCCCTGCTCCTCGAGCGCCTTGGCCGCATCGACCAGCGTGGCGCTGACGTCCTCGCGCGGATTGACCATCCACTGCAGGTCGTCCGGTACCTGCTGGCGCTCCTCGCGCAGCCTGCCCTCGGGCACCGGCTCGTACGCGCTGACCAGGTGGATCTTCGCGTCGAGGCGCTTGGCCAGATCCGAGGCCTGTCTCACCGCCTCCTGCGCGGTCTCAGACCCGTCTGTACCAACGACCATGGATTCGAACATCGCGGCCATCATACGGTTAGGGTGGTTGTGGTGACGGAAACGACCAAGTGCCTGGCTGTGGACGACCACCCTGCCGTGCGGCAGGGGCTCGGTCTGATGTTCGGGGACACCCCCGACCTCGAGCTGGTCGGCCACGTGGACAGCGGCGAGGACGTGGTCGAGGCCATCCAGCGTCTCCAGCCCGAGGTCGTGATCATGGACGTGCGGCTGCCGGGAATCGACGGGATCTCCGCCGTCAAGCGGATCGCGGAGGCCAGCCCGGGCGTGAAGACCGTGATGTTCTCGGCCTACGGGGACAAGCGCCTGCTGTCCGACGCGATCGCCGCCGGCGCGCGCGGCTACGTGCTGAAGGGCTCGCCGCCGGAGGACCTCCTGCGCGCGATCCGCACGGTGGTCGGTGGCAAGCCGTTCGTGGATCCCTCGCTGTCGCCGGCGCTGCTGATGTCACAGGTCGGCCCCGACGCTCCGCTGTCGGAGCGCGAGCGCGAGATCCTCCAGTTGCTCGCCGAGGGTCTGCACACGGAGGAGGTGGCGCGCCGCATCGGGCTCTCCACCGAGACCGTGAAGTCGGACACCAAGCGCGCGATCCTCAAGCTCGAGGCCGACACGCGCGTGCACGCGGTGGCCATCGCGCTGCGTCAAGCGATCATCGAGTAGGGGCGCCGCGGTGGAGCTGCCCCGCTTCTGGATCGTCATCCAGGTCCTGATCGTGATCTTCGTCCTGATCGGGGCGGTCATCGCGATCACGAAGCTCGCCTGAGCCCGGCAGCTCGATCTGGCTGAGGCGCCGCCGGCGGTAGCTCTCCTCCAGCGGCTTGACCCAGAACTCCTCGGTCACGATCACCAGCAGCGCCAGGATCGGCACGGCCACGAACAAGCCGACGAAGCCGAACAGCTGTCCCACCACCACCACGCCGATCGCGATCATCGCCGGGTGCATGCGCGTGCGCTGCGACATCACGATCGGGATCGTCACGTTGCTCTCGATCTGCTGCACGAGCACGTAGACCGCGAGCGTCACCAGCGCCTTGCCCGGTGAGTCCGTGAGGGCGAACAACACCGGCGGGACCGCGCCGGCGATGGCGCCGAAGTACGGCACCACCACGAGCAGCGCCGAGAGCACGGCGAAGAAGATCGCGAAGTCGAGCCCGATGATCGTGAGGCCGATGAACGTCAGCGCGAACGTGGCGAGCATGTCCACCGCCACGCCCTCCATCCAGCCGATCCAGGCCCGGCGCACGCGACCGAGGACGTGGCGCACGTGGTCGCGGCGCGGTGGCGGGAACAGGCTGACCAGCCCGTTGACCAGCGGCTCGGGGCGGATCGCCATGTAGTAGGCCGTGATGAGGATCAGGACGAGGGCGCCGAGCACGCCCGCCACGTTGAGCCCGATCGAGGTGATCGGGCCGATCAGGCGCTCGGGGTCGTCCGTCCATTTCTCGACGAACTCCTGCACGCGGTCGCCGACCTGGCCGGGGTCCTGACCGGTCACGTCGGCGTAGGTCTTCTCGAGGTCGTCGACGATGCCGGGAACGGCGTTGACGAACTCGTCGGTCTGGTCGACGAACGGCGGGATCAGGAGAGTGATCAGCAGAGCCACGACCGCGAGCCCGCCGACCAGCCCGAGCAGCGCCCCGATCGGCCGCGGCATCCCATGGCGCTCGAAGCGGGAGGCGGCCGTGGCCAGGGGGATGGCGAAGACGATCGTGATCAGGATCGCCAGCAGCAGCGTGACGAGCTGGCGGAAGAGCAGCCCGAACAGGAGCAGCCCCGCCGCGAGCAGGACCGCGCGGTACGCGACGTGAGGAGTGCCTTCCTCGGTCACAGCCTCAACCGTACCCGCGGCGGCAGCGGGAGCCCAGAACGAAGACGCGCGCCCTGCGGCGCGCGTCCTCGAGCTGAATCGATTGCGGCGGCCGGCTCAGGTGCGGCGCTCCAGGTCGGCGACGTCCTGCGCCTTCTCCTCGACCCGGTCCTGCGCGTCGGCGAGCTTCTCCTTCTCCTCGCCCTTGCGCTCCTCGCGGCGGCCCTCGGCCCGCAGCGATCTGTCGCCCGTCAGGTCGCCCGCGGCCTTCTTGGCCCGGCCGGTGATCTTGTCCAGAATGCTCATGCGGTTCTCGTACCCCACGCGAAACGGCCGGAAACGCCTGTAATTTCCCGCCCGTGACCAACGAGGAGGCGCACCGCCTCGCGCGCGAGAAAGGCGTGTCGCGGCCGCTGTACGCGTTCGTCCGCGGGATCGTCACCCCGTTTCTGCGGATCTGGTTCCGCATGCACGTGTCGGGCGCCGAGCACATTCCGAAGTCGGGCGCGGCGATCATCGCGCCGAACCACAAGAGCTTCTGGGACTCGTTCTTCATCGCGGTCTGCACCCGGCGACACCTGCGCTTCATGGCCAAGACCGAGCTGATCGAGGCTCGCTACGGCCGGCTGCTGGTGCGCCTGGGCGCCTTCCCGGTGCGCCGCGGCAGCTCGGACGCCGACGCGCTGGAGACGGCGCGGGTCATCCTCGACCAGGGCGGGCTGCTCGCGCTGTTCCCGGAGGGCACGCGCATCCGCGACCCGGAGGAGCTGGGCCACCCCAAGCGCGGCGCCGGACGACTGGCGCTCGAATCCGGGGCGCCGCTGGTACCCACGGCGATCACGGGCACCGAGCAGCTGTTCCTGGGCCCGTTCCCGAAGCCGCGCCGCGTACAGGTGGCGTTCGCCAAGCCGATCGCGGCGCACGAGCTGGCCACCACGCCCGAGGCCGCGGGCGAGCTGACGGACGAGCTGCTGTGGCCAGAGGTGGAGGGCGAGTTCAACCGGCTGCGCGCCCGGCCCACGGCGCTGGCGGCGGGCCTGGCGGCGCTGGGCGTGGGCAGCGGCGTGCTCGTCCAGCGGCGGCGCGCTCAGCGCAAGCGCTCGCGGCTGCCGTGGCGCCGGTGAGCGGCGAGCAATAAAGGGCGGCCCGAGCGGGGCATTCTCCGAGTGTGGGCCCCCTGGGTGGCCATATGCGCAACTTTCGTAGCCCACACTCCGGTTGGCCCCACCTGGTTGCTGCTTCTTACGCCGGCAGCTTGCCCGCCTTGCGGGCCCGCCGCACGCCCAGCTTCGCCTGCAGCCCGTTGCCGAGCAGCAGCAGCGTCTTGTTGGGCGGCGCCACGAAGCCGGTCTCCGAGTGGGGCGCGTACAGGCCACGGTCGTCGCCGGCCTCCAGCCAGCCCGTGTGCTGGCGGGCGGTCAGGCCGACCAGCTTGGGCCGGTAGGAGTGGCCGAGCAGGCCGGCGCGGCGCGTGCCGTCCGGGATGACGCCGGGCGCGCCGGTCAGCTCGAGGCCGGTGGCATCGGAGGCGTGCAGCTCCACCGGGCCGATCTCCGGGTAGCCGTCGGCGGTGACGTGGCCGAGCAGCAGGTGCGCGGTCCGGGCCAGCCGCTTGGCAGCGCGCTGCATGTCCACGCGCGGGCCGGTCCCCTTGGCCGGCGCCAGCTGCGGGTCGGGCGATGAGGCCGGCTGCGGCAGGCCGTACAGCTCCGGCTCTCCGGCGCAGCGCAGGTCGGGCCACACGGTCAGCCGCTCCACGCGCACCCACACCGGGATGCGCACCATGTAGTACTCGCGCAGCCAGCGGTCCCAGAAGGCTCCGCCGCGCGCGCCGCCGAGGAACCGCTCGGCCTGCCGGCGCACCAGCGCCCGGTCCTCGGCGGTGGGCTCCGTGACGGGCTCGGCGCGACCCTGGACGAGCACGTACTCGGAGCGGTTGCTCTCCCCGTGCTCGCGCGCGTGGTACGCCAGCGCCACGCGCGGCTCGCGCTGGATGCGGTCGAGCTTCTTGGAGAAGCCGAGCGAAGTCGTGAACCCCACGGTCCCGCGCTCGCGGTCGCGCAGACCGACCGGCGCGACCGCCATGACCACCGCTCCTCCGGCCGGGGTCACGTAACCGAGGGCCGCGGTCATGTCCGCGCCGAGGATCTGGTCGACGTGGTCGGGCCAACTGACCGGCACGGGCCAACGCTATCCGACCTCGAGATTACGGTGGCGATCGTGCGCCTGATCGTCGCCCGCTGCGAGGTTCGCTACACCGGTCGCCTGACCGCCGTGCTGCCCGAGGCCCTGCGCCTGCTCATGCTCAAGTCGGATGGCTCGGTGATGGTCCATGCCGACACGGGCGGATTCAAGCCGCAGAACTGGATGACCCCGCCGGCCGTGATCGAGGAGGAGCCGGGCCGGATGGTGGTGCGCAAGAAGGCGGGCGCGACCGAGGACCGGCTGGAGATCCTCATCTCCGAGGTGATCTCGGACGTGACCCACGACATGGGCGAGGCTGCCGCGCTAGAGAAGGAGGGGGTGGAGCGCGAGCTCCAGGAGCTGCTGGCCGACGCCCCTCCCGCGGGCCTGCGCCTGGTCCGCCGCGAGTGGCCCACGGATATCGGCCCGGTTGACCTCATGTGCCGCGACGAGGACGACGGCTTCGTAGCAGTCGAGATCAAGCGCGTGGCCACGATCGACGCCGTCGAGCAGCTCACCCGCTACCTCGAGCGCATCTGCCTGGAGCCCGGGTTGGCGCGCTGCCGCGGCGTGCTCGCCGCCCAGGTGATCAAGCCGCAGGCGCGCGTGCTCGCCGAGTCGCGCGCCATCGCGTGCGTCGAGGTCGATCCGGCGGTGCTGCGCGGCGAGCGCGAGCCGGACCTGACGCTGTTCGCCTAGGCGGGCAGAGCGGGTGGCTCGATGCGCTGCTCGCGCATCCCGGCCTCCACGCGCTCGATCACCGTCTCGACCACCTTCACGCGCCCGTACTTCTTGTCCTCGGCCTCGACCAGGTGCCACGGCGCGGCGTCGTGGTCGGTGTGCTCGAGCATGTCCTCGATCGCCTCGAGGTACTGCGGGCGCTTGCGGCGGTTCTCCCAGTCGTCCGGCGTCAGCTTCCAGTTCTTGAGCGGGTCGTCGCGGCGTTGCTCGAAGCGCCGCAGCTGCTCCTCTTCCGAGATGTGCATGAAGAACTTGATCAGCACCGTGCCCTCGGCGCCGAGCGTGCGCTCCAGCTCCACGATCTCGCCGTAGCCTCGCTGCCATTGCTCGGGGGTGGCGAATCCCTCCACCCGCTCGACCAGGACGCGCCCGTACCACGAGCGGTCGAACACGGCCATGCCGCCCCACCCCGGCAGCTTCGGCCAGAAGCGCCACAGGTAGTGGTGGCGGGCCTCGTCGGGGGTCGGCGCGGCGAACTGCGCCACGCGGACGTGCCGAGTGTCCAGCGGAGCCACCAGCCGCTTGATGGCTCCGCCCTTGCCGGAGGCGTCCCAGCCCTCGAACAGCACGAGCAGCGGCGGCCCGATCGTCCGCTGTCCGATCTGACCGCCGAGCAGCAGGCGCAGCCCGACGAGCCGCTGCTGGGCGGCCGCGAGCTGCTTCTTCACGTCGGACTTGGACAGCCGCAGGGTCAGGTCCACGTCGGCCAGTCGGGTCATGCGCCCACCCTGCCAGGGAGCGGCGGCCGGGGATCGGTCACCCGGCCCGCGAAGAGCAGCAGGCGCAGCCCGACC
>JAXDIH010000154.1:0-2586 GCA_034664105.1 Thermoleophilaceae bacterium | reverse complement strand
CTGCGGACGAGGTCGAGGATGGGCTCCTCGAGCTCGTGCAGCGACGCGCCCTCGCCGAGGGCGATGCGGGTGGTCACCATCGCGCCCAAGGCGGCCACCAGCAGCTCGCAGGCGAAGCGCTCGTGGGCCGCTCGGGCGCCGAACAGCTCGACCAGGGCGTCTGTGAACCGCCCCTGCATCGCCATCCTGCGCCGCAGGGCCTCGGGGCCGGCGGCGTGCACCTCCACCAGGAACGTCCGCGCGTACGACGGCTCGGCCTCGAGCGCGGCCAGGTAGGCACGGAGCAGGCCGGCGAAACGCTCCTCCGGTGTTCCCTCCCCCCCTTGCGTGCCGGCGATGCGGCCCAAGAGGATGGCGCCGGCGGCGTCGAAGGTCTCGAGGAAGCAGCTCTCCTTGGAGGAGAACTGCTCGTAGAAGGTCTCGCGCGATACCCCGGCGCGGGCGATCACGTCCGCGACCGCCGTCGCCGCGTAGCCCTTGTCCGCCACGGCGTCGGCCATCGCCCGCAGAAGCCGGCCGCGCTGGGACTCCACCACCTCCTCGCGGCTCAGTCCGTGACGGCCGCGGGGCAGACGGGCGGGCGCCGGACCGGACGTCATCGGCGGGGCCGGTCGGGCTGGATCCGCAGCGCCGTGATCGTGGTGGCGAGCATCTCGTAGTGCCCCGCCAGCATGCACAGCTCGATCGCCTCGCGCTCGTCGAGGTGATCGCGCAGCGCCGACCACGTGGGGTCGTCGATGTCACCGTCGTGGTGCAGGCGGTCTACCGCCATCAGCAGCGCCTGGTCGCGGGCCGCCCAGCCGTCGGCGTCGGGACCCGCGGCCACCCGCTCCAGCTCTGCCTTGCCGAGCCCGGCGCGACGGCCGAGGCGCTCGTGGTGGACGAGCTCGTATTGGCAGGAGCGCAGGTGGGCCACGCGCAGGATCACCAGCTCGCTCTCGCGGCGAGGCAGGCGCCCGCCGGGCATCAGGCCGCCGGCGAACCACAGCCAGCGGCGAAACAGCTTGCGGTGACGGCCCAGGGTCAGGAACAGGTTCGGCGGCGTGGTTCGCATCGCGCGGCCGGCGACGCGGCTGAACGCCCAGGCGAACAACCCGGCCTCGCGCGGCCCGCCCGGTGCGATCCGGGCGCCGCTCACCGTGGGGGCTGTGGCGTTGTGAGCGGTGCGTCCTCGCGCCTGGCGATCTCGAGCGCCTTGGCCAGGCCACGCCTGGTGGCGCGCTCGACGACGGGCTGGACTGCCATGCGGAACGGAAGCAGGGGACCGACCCAGCGGGGCGCGTACACCCGGCGTGCGCGGCGGGCGATGCCCCGCTCGAGCGCGTCGATGCCCACCTTCAGCGGAGCGACCCTGGTCAGCGAGGCGGCCGGAATGCTGGAGGCTGCCTCGGTGCCGAAGCCACGGCTGGTCATGTCCGTGTCCAGCTCGGCGAAATAGGCCACCCCCACCTTCGCGCCGGTGTACCGCAGCTCGGATCGGAGCGTGTTTCCCAGGGCCTCGACGGCCGCCTTGGATGCGCTGTAGGCACCGAGCATCGGGATGTGGAGCGCGGCCGCCAGCGAGGCCACCGGGAGGGCGTAGCCGCGGTCGTGGCTGATGTGGGGCCCGGCCGCGCGCAGCGTGTTGTAGACGCCCATCACGTTCACGGCGATCGTGCGCTCCATCACCTGAGGGTTGCCGCCGACCAGCGGCAGCTGGGCCGCGACCCCGGCGTTCGCCACGATCACGTCGAGCCCGCCGAGCTCGGCCACCGACGCCTCGACAGCGGCCTCCACCTGGTCGCGCTCGGTCACGTCGCAGATGCTGAACGGCGCGTCCCCGCACGTGGCTGCGACCGCCTCCAGCTCTTCGGGCTCGAGCCCCGCGAGCGCGACACGGGCGCCACGTTCGTGGAGACGGCGGGCGAGAGCCGCGCCGATTCCGCGCGCCGCGCCGGTGATGAGCACGCGGCGATCGGCGAGGGCCGCTGCGTTTGAGGAGCGCATCGCGGCAGCCTACCCATTTGCGAACATGAGTGTTCGCCTAGCGGCTAGTCTCGTCCGGCAACTTCTGAGACGTACTTCGCCACTTCCTGCGCCTCCGCGCCCTCCAGGAGGCCGGAGGGCATGCGGTCCTGTCCGGTCCCGCCGTTCTTGATCGCGTTGAGGATCCGCTTGGGCGTGACCTCGCCGATGCGATCGAGATTGGGGCCAGTCACCCCGCGGGCGTTCACGGCAGCGAGGCTGTGACAGCTCGAGCACGTCTGGCGGAAGATGTCCTTGCCGCGCTCCGTCGTCGCCGTGAGCTTTTCCGACTTCAGCGCGCCGGTGCCGCCCGCGGCCTCGCCCTTGTTGGCGAGGACGATGGCCGGGACCCCCACACCGAGCACGATGTAGAGGATCGGGATGGTGACTCGAAATACGCGCCCGCCCTTCGTGAGGTAGGCCTCGCGCGCGGCGCCCGGCCCGCCCTGGAATGCGATGAAGATGACCGCGACTCCGAGCAGGACGAACGGGACCAGGAAGGCAACGATCTCCATACGGGCGGGGATGCTATCCGTCGTGCAGGAGGTCGGCGCCCGCGTACACGTTGAAGGTGCCTTCGCG
>JAXDIH010000146.1:0-22679 GCA_034664105.1 Thermoleophilaceae bacterium | reverse complement strand
CCGGGGCGACCATCATCAGGTCGGCCAGCTCGTCGATCACGCAGAGGATGTACGGCAGCGGGCGCTCGCCCTGCTTCACGCGCACGCGGTTGAGCTCGACCAGGCTGCGCGTCTTGGCCTTGCTCATCACCCCGTAGCGCTCCTCCATCTCCTTGATCAGGTTGGCGAGCACGTTGGCGGCCAGCCGCGGGGAGGTCACGACCGGCGTGAGCAGGTGCGGGATGCCCTCGTAGTGGTTGAGCTCGACGCGCTTGGGGTCGACGAGCACCAGTCGCACCTCGTTGGGGTTGGCCCGCAGCAGCAGCGACGACAGCATCGCGTTCACGCAGCCGGACTTACCTGAGCCGGTGGTACCGGCGATCAGGATGTGGGGTTGCTTGGCGAGGTCGGTGCCGATGGCCTTGCCGGCGATGTCCTTGCCGAGCCACACCGACAGCGGCGACCAGCCCTTGGGGGCCTCCTGGAACACGTCGCCGAGGTGCACCATCTTGCGCACCCGGTTGGGCACCTCCACGCCGACGGCCTGCTTGCCGGGGATCGGCGCGAGGATGCGCACCTGCTCGGCGGCCAGCGCGTATGCGAGGTCGTCCTTGAGCTGCGAGACCTTGGAGACCTTGGTCCCGGGCGCCAGGCGCAGCTCGTAGCGCGTCACGTGCGGGCCGGTGACCGTGCCGATCACGCGCGCCTCCACGTTGAAGTGGCTGAGCGCCTCGACCAGTTGAATGCCGCTTCGCTCGATGCCCTTGGTGTCGACCTTCTGCGCGCCGCTGGAGCGCTTCAGGAACGAGGGCTTCGGCAGCCGGTAGTCGTAGTCGTCCGCCTCGGTGACCGCCGAGCGGCGGTTGCCCATCGGCGTGAGCTCCTCCTGCGAGGGCACGACCTCGGGCATGTGGAGCTCCGGCTCCTCGTCCTCGGGCTCCGGCTCCGGCTCCGGCTCCGGCTCCGGCTCGTCCCACTCCTCTTCGGGCTCCTCCTCGGGCTCTGTCTCCTCCTCGTCCTGGCCGAAGAGGTCGGGATAGCGCTCCGAGCCGTCGAGCGCCGGCGCCTCCACGTGCGTCGCGCGCACGATCGGCTCCTCGTCCTCTGGCTCTGGCGGCTCGACCGGCTCGACGCCGGGGATCGGGTCGCCCGGCAGCGGCGCGGTGGCCACGGTGCGCGGGGTGCGCCGGACGCGCTGGGTCGTGGTCGTGGCCGCTTCGCGCGTGGCCTGCACCACGCCGGCGATGGAAGCGCCCGTGATCAGCAGCACGCCGGCCAGCAGCAGGAAGACGAACAGGATGTGCGAGCCGGCCTCCGAGAACAGCTTGGCCGAGACCCAGAACAGCGACTCGCCGACCAGCCCGCCGTGCTCGCGCAGGTAGCCGGCGTCGAAGAATCCGTCGCGCGGGGCGTCGCCGGGTCCGAGGCCGAGCGAGCCGGCCGCCAGCCCGAGCGTGAGCGCCGCCCCGAGACAGAGCGCGCCCGTCTTGAGCGGGTGCACGGCCGGGAGGATCGGACGGATGACGATCGCCGCGCCGGCGGCAAACAGTGCCACCGGGGCCACGTAGCCCGCTCCGCCGAACAGGAAGAGGATGCCGTCGGCCATCGCCTCGCCGACCTCGCCGCCCGCCCAGCCCAGGTAGAAGACGCAGGTGAAGAAGGCCGCGAAGGCGACCAGCCCCAGGCCGATCAGGTCCCAGTGGCGCGGTTCGAGGTGCGGCAGCTCGAACGGCGGCCAGGATCCCCGCGATCGGCGGCGCTTACGGCGACGGCTTGCCATCCAAGGGGATTTCGACGGAGAACAGCTGCACCCTCCCTACCATGGGGTGCATGTCGGGACGCCCGCGAGTGCTCGTCGTGGAGGACGACACGGACATCGCCGGCGTCCTGCGCCGGTCGCTGGACAAGGAGGGCTACGACGTGCGCGTGGCCGGCGACGGCGAGTCGGCTCTCGACGAGGCCGGTGTATTCGAGCCCGATGCCGTGGTGCTGGACCTCGGCCTCCCCCAGCTCGACGGCGTTGAGGTCTGCCGGCGGCTGCGCGACGACGGCGACGTGCCGATCCTGATCCTCACGGCCAGGGACGCCCTCGAAGCGCGCGTGGAGGGGCTCGACTCGGGCGCCGACGACTACCTCGTCAAGCCCTTCGAGCGCGACGAGCTGCTGGCGCGCCTGCGCGCGCTGCTGCGCCGCCGCCCGCCCCGCGGCAGCGCCTACCTGGTGGTCGGCGACGTGCGCCTCAACCCCGACACCCGCGAGGCCCTGCGCGGCGAGCGCGAGCTGGAGCTGACCGCCCGCGAGTTCGAGCTGCTCGAGCACCTGATGCGCAACGAGCGCATCGTCGTGTCGCGCCAGGCGCTGCTCGACGAGGTCTGGGGCTACCACCCGTTCGCGGAGACCAACACCGTCGACGTGTTCATCTCCAACCTGCGCCGCAAGCTCGAGGCGGACGGCGAGGGCCGGGTGCTGCACACCGTGCGCGGCGCCGGCTACGTGCTGAGGGACGCATGAGGACCCGCCTGCCCGTCCGCTTCAAGCTGGCCGTGGTCACGGCCGCGCTGACGTTCGGGATCCTGTGCGTGTTCGCCGTGGTGATCGGCGCGGTGGCCGAGCAGCGCATCCGGGCCGGGTTCGACGACGACCTGCGCGCGACGGTGGCTGACCTCGTCAACAAGCTGGACGTGCACCAGGAGGACGGCCAACCGCAGTACGACGTGTCTGCGCTCGCCGGCGTCGAGGCCGGCGGCGCGCAGGTCCGCGTCGTGCAGACCGACGGAACGGTGGTCTACCCCAGCGCGGGGCTGCTGCCGCTTGCGGAGGTCGGCACCGAGGGTCTGAGCGAGCTGCCGGGCTATCGCGTCCTGTCGCGCGCGCTCGTGCTGCCCCGCCGCGGCTCCGGGGGTCCGTTCGGCCCGCTGGGCGAGCCGATCACCCAGCCGGTCGGGTACGTCCAGTACGCCAAGCCGAAGACCACGCTCGCGCGCACAGTCAACCGCGTCCGGCTCTTCCTCGGCCTGGGAGTGCTCGGCGGCACCCTGCTGGCCTTCCTCGCCGGCCTCTACGTCGCCGAGCGCGCCATGCGGCCGATCGCCGGCCTGACCCGTGCGGCGCGTGAGGTGGCGCGCACGCGCGACCCGGACATCACGCTGCCGAAGCCGCGTGCCAACGACGAGGTGTCCGACCTGGCCCACACCTTCGAGGACATGCTGGGCGAGCTGGCCGCCGCTTGGGCGGAGACCGAGACGACGTTGAAGCGCCAGCGCGACTTCGTGGCCGACGCCTCGCACGAGCTGCGCACCCCGCTGACCAGCATCCTCGCCAACCTGGAGCTGCTCGAGAGCGAGCTGACCGGGGAGCAGCGCGAGATGGCGGAGTCGGCCCTGCGCTCGTCGAAGCGCATGCGCCGCCTGGTCGGCGACCTGCTGCTGCTGGCCCGCGCAGACGCCGGTCGCGAGGCGCCGCGCGCCCCGGTGGACCTGGCCGCCGTGGCCCGCGAGGCGGCCGACGAGGCCGGCGCGCTGTCCTCCGACCACCCGGTCGCGCTCGACATGCCCGCCCCGGTCACGATCTCCGGCGTCGCGGACGACCTGCACCGGCTCGCCGGCAACCTCGTCGAGAACGCGCTGATCCACACCGCGGCCGGGACCCCGGTGACCGTCTCGGTGCGCCGCGAGGGCGACACGGCCGTGCTCGAGGTGGCGGACCGTGGCCCGGGTGTGCCGTCAGACCTGCGCGACCGTGTCTTCGAGCGCTTCGCCCGCGGCCGCGGCGGCGACACCACCCGCGCGGGCGGCAGCGGCCTGGGGCTGGCGATCGTGAAGGCCGTGACCGACGCTCACGGCGGTCACGTGGAGCTGCTCGACGCGCCCGGCGGGGGCGCGCGCTTCGTGGTCTCGCTGCCGGCGGCCGCTGAGGCTCCGGTGCGCTCCGATCGCGCGGCTAGCGTGTTCGGGACCTGAGTAGTCCCCGAGTCCCGGAGGAGCCTCCCCCGTGAAGTCCATCCTGCGCCGGCGTCCGTCGCCGGCCCTCGTGATCGCCTGCCTCGCGCTGTTCGTGTCGCTGAGCGGCGTCTCCTACGGGGTCGCCACAGGGTTCATCGACAGCCGCGAGATCAAGAACAACTCGGTCACCGGCACCGACATCCGCAACAACACGCTGCGCACGTTCGACATCCGCAACAACGAGGTGCGCGGGTTCGACATCCGCAGCTCCACGATCCAGGGGGGCGACGTCGCGTTCAACACGCTCACCGGCGCGGACATCAACGAGTCGAGCCTCGGGAAGGTGCCGAGCGCCACGCAGGCCGACAGCGCCGGCACGATCCCGTCACTGAGGACGGTCGCACTCACGACCGTGGCAGAGGGTGCCGCTCCCGTCACGCTGGCCACCCAGGGACCGCTCACGCTCACGGGCGCGTGCGAAGCCGACGGCGTCAACACGCGGGCGAGGCTGTACGTCCAGAGCACGGAGGCAAACTCCGCTGGCGGCGGTGAGTTCAACGACCCGACGATCGGCCCCGGCGATGCGCCTGTCCTGCTGGCTGACGTGCTTGACCTGCCGGCGCCGCCGCGGACGGTCGGCGACCGCAGCGTGTTCGCCTCAGCGCCCAGCGCAAAGGCATTCACGGCTCACTTCGGGTCGATCGCCGACGCCGCCGACGCGGGCTCCTGCCAGTTCGTCGGTGACGTGGTGCTGGAGGGCTAGACCTCGACGACCACCGGCAGGATCATCGGCCGGCGGCGCAGGCGCTCGTAGACGAACGCCGCCACGTCGTCGTGCAGGTGGTCCTGCAGGAGGTCGACCTCGCGGATCTCCTCCTTGGCCGAGCGCTCGAGGGACGCGTCCACCGCCTGGCGCAGCTCGTCCACGAACCCGTCCGACTCGTCCACGAACGGCACGCCGCGGAAGATGATCTCCGGGTCCGCGACCGAGCGGCCGTCCTGCTCGGAGACCGTGGCCACGACGATGAAGATGCCGTCGGCGGAGAGCATGCGGCGGTCCCGCAGGGCCACGTCCTCGATGTCCCCCACGTCCATGCCGTCCACGAAGATCATGCCGGCCTGCTCGCGGTCGCCGAAGCCGGCGCCCTTGGACGTGATCTCGAGCGGCAGGCCGTTCTCGCCCCTGAAGATCGACTTGGGCGGGATCCCGACCGCCTCGGCGAGCTCGGAGTGCAGTCGCAGCCGGCGGTGGTCGCCGTGAACGGGCAGCACGTACTCCGGCTTGGTCAGGTTGAGCATCAGCTTGAGCTCCTCCTGGTAGCCGTGCCCGGAGGCGTGCACGGGCACGTCGGCCGCGGTGATCACGTCGGCGCCGAGCTTGTAGATGCGGTTGATCGTCTCGTTGACCGCCCGCTCGTTGCCGGGAATCGAGGTCGCGGAGAAGATCACCGTGTCGCCCTCGTGCAGGTCCACCTGGGGGTGGTCGCCATGCGCCATGCGGCGCAACGCCGACAGCGGCTCGCCCTGACTGCCGGTCGAGATCACGACCAGCTTGTGGTCGGGGAAGTCCTCGATCTCCTTGGGCCCGACCAGCATCCCCTCGGGCACGTCGATGTGCCCCAGCGTCCGGCCGATGTTCACGTTCTTGCGCATCGAGCGCCCCACCAGCGAGACCTTGCGGCCCAGCACGGCGGCGGCGTCCACCACCTGCTGGACGCGGTGGATGTTGGACGCGAAGCAGGTGACGACGATGCGGCCCTGGCAGCGCGCGAACACTTCCTCCAGCTTCGGCCCCACGCTCGACTCCGACAGCGACACGCCGGGGCGGTCCGCGTTGGTGGAGTCGCCGCAGAGCAGCAGCAGTCCGTCACGCCCCAGTTCGGCGAGGCGCGCGACATCGGCGGGTACGCCGTCCACGGGGGTCTGGTCGAACTTGTAGTCGCCGGTGACGAGCATGGTGCCCAGCTCGCACGTGAGGGCGACCGCGAACGCATCCGGGATCGAGTGCGCCATCTTGACCATCTCGATCGAGAACGGCCCCGCCTCGAAGGTCTGGCCGGCGAGCACGTCCTCCACCGACGCCTCGCGGAGCCGGTGCTCGTCGAGCTTGGAGCGCACCATGGCGGCCGTCAGCGGCCCGCCGTAGATCTTGGGCGTACGGCCCAGCTGGCGCAGCACGAACGGCAGCGCGCCCACGTGGTCCTCGTGGCCGTGGGTGAGCACGATCGCCTCGATGTCGTCGGCCCGCTCGCGCAGGTAGGCGAAGTCGGGCAGCACCAGGTCGATGCCGAGCTGGTCCGGCGTGGGGAACATCAGGCCGGTGTCCACGACCACGATGCGGTCGTCGTACTCGACGACCATCATGTTCTTGCCGATCTCGCCGAGCCCGCCCAGTGGCAGGACCCGCAGAGTGCCGCGCGAGCTCAAACCGTGGCGAGCAGCTCGTGGCGCTCGAGCGCCGCGCGAATAACGGCCTTCTCCTCCTCAGTGGCTTCCACCATCGGCAGCCGCAGGCCGCCGACTTCCTGGCCCGCCATGTTGAGCGCGGCCTTGATCCCGATCGGATTGGTGGTCACGTCGAGCGCCTCGTAGAGGTCGCGCAGCCCGTCCTCGATCTCGTGGCGGCGTTCCGGCTCGTCGATGATCCGGCGCATTTCGCGGCCGACCAGGTGCGAGGCGACCAGGATTCCCCCTGTCCCGCCGAGGTCCATCACCTTGGCGAGGATGTCGTTGTTGCCGGCGAGCAGGTCAAGGCCGTCCACGGGAGCGATGTCCTCGTAGCGGGCCTGCTTGACCGCGGCGACGTTGTCGATCTGGGCCAGCTCGGCCAGCAGGTCGTTGGGCATGTCCGTGGCCGTGCGGCCAGGGATGTTGTAGGCCACGATGGGCCGGTCGGTGGCCGCGGCGACGGCCTCGAAGTGGGCCTTGATGCCGCGCCGGGTGGGCCGCACGTAGTAGGGCGTTACGACGAGCATCGCGTCGACGCCGATCTCCGTGGCCCGCTCGGTCAGCTCGACGCTGTGGCGGGTGTCGTAGGTACCCGTGCCGGCGATCACGGGGGCGGCGCCGGACTCGGCAACGCCGAGCTGCCACAGACGCGCCTTCTCCTCGTCGGTCAGCGTGGCTCCCTCGCCGGTGGTCCCGGCCAGCACGAGGCCGTCCGAGCCGTTGTCGAGCAGGTGATGGATCAGCCGGACGGTGCCGTCCTCGTCCAGTCCCCCGTCGTCGTCGAAGGGCGTGACCATCGCGGTTAGAACGCCGCCGATCACTGCTGGAGGGGCTTGAACGGGTCGGGAGTCGTGTTGGGCGAGCCGCCGCCGCCCTGGGAGGGCGCGGGGGGCCCGGGAGCGGCCGGAGCCGGGGCGGAGGCCGCGGGAGCGGCCGGAGCGGGCGGAGCAGGCTCTGAAGCGGCCGGAGCGGGCTCAGAGGCGCCCGGAGCAGGCTCCGAAGCGGCCGGGGCGGGCTCGGTGGCGGCCGGCGCGGGCGGCTCGGGGACCGGCGGGGCGGTCGGCGGAGCCGGGGGCGCGGGCTCTCCAGACGGCGGCACGACGGTGCTGGCGGGCGGGCCATCGGTGGCCGGACGCCCGTGCTGGTCGTAGGTCGTTCCACCCTGCTGGCCCGGCGTCGAGCCACCCTGGTTGAAGTTCTGCTGCGCCTCGTCGAGCTTCTGCTGTGCCTGCTCGGCGAGCTTCTTCGCCTTGTCCATGAAGCCCATACTTGTCTCCCGCGTTGATCTCGCAGGAGCGTACCGCGCGGACCGGTTTTCCGGGATTTGGGCTGCAAGGCGCCCAGACCAGCCTCCATGAATGTCAGAATTGCCGGCGCTCACCATGGCCCAAGAACGCGACTACACCCACAGGACGGCTGCCCAGAAGCTTGGGGTCAAGCCCCATCACCGGGTGGAGATCACCGGCGACGTTGGCTCTGGCCTCAGGCGCGACGTCAAGGAGGCGGTCGGCCGGGGGCTCGTGAAGTCGGGGGAGCTGGACTGCGCCATCGTGCTGGTGGAGTCCGAGGACGAGGCCAAGGAGGTCCTGATCCGCTACCGGGCCCGCCTGCGCGACACCGGTTCGCTCTGGGTCATCACCCGCAAGCGCGGGCACGACAGCTACGTGAACCAGATGCGGCTGGTGCCCCACGCGAAGACGCTCGGGCTGATCGACAACAAGACCTGCTCGATCGACGACAACCGCAGCGGCATCCGCTTCGTGGTGCCGCGGGCGCTCCGCAAGCAGACAGCGGCCTAGCCGCTCCGGCTGGACGGAAGCGGTCGCCGGCGGGACAATCGCGGCATGCCCACCGCCGACGCGCCCACGCCGATCCCGGGGCGGGCTTCGGACGCCGACCGCCGGCGGATCGCGCGGCTGCTCCAAGAGGGCTCCACGGAGGGGCGCCTGTCCCGGGACACGTTCGCTGCCCGCGTGGAGCGAGCGCTAACGGCGCGCAGCCGGGCGGAGCTGGACGACCTCGTGGCCGACGTGCGCCAGCCCGGGCCGCTGCGGCGGGCCGCCACCGGCGCCGTGCGGTGGATGTCCACGCTGTCCGCCGACATCGAGGCCGCCTGGGACGTGGGACGAATGCCGGTGCTCGGCTTGCCCCAGCACCCGACCCGGCCGACCACGATCGGACGGTCGATCGAGTGCGACTGCGTGGTCAACGACCCAAGCGTCTCGCGCCGCCACGCGCAGCTGCGCCGGGCGGGCGAAGCGTGGCTGCTGCGCGACCTGGGCTCGAGCAACGGGACCCGCCTGAACGGCATGCGAGTGACGGAGGAGACCGAAGTACGCCCGGGCGACCACCTCGGGCTGGGCGCGGTGCGGTATCGCCTCGGCGACCGCTGAGGCCCGCCTCAGAGCAGCTGTTCGAGCCCTATCACCGGCGAGCGCTCCAGTGAGCCCACCCGGCGGATCGCCAGCAGTACTCCTGGCATGAAGGATTGGCGGTCGATCGAGTCGTGGCGGATCGTCAGCGTCTGGCCCGCTCCGCCGAACATGACCTCCTGGTGGGCGACCAGGCCGGGCAGGCGCACCGAGTGGATCGGCTCGTGCACGTTGCCGCCGGCCTCCGCGATCAGCTCCGCCGTTCGCTTCGCCGTGCCCGAGGGCGCGTCGAGCTTGCCGTCGTGGTGCAGCTCCACGATCTCGCACTCCGGCATGTGAGCCGCGGCCTCGACCGCGAACTTCATCATCAGCACGGCCCCGATCGCGAAGTTGGGCGCCACGAACAGGTTGGCCTCGCCCACTCCCTCCAGTGACGAGAAATCGGCCCCGGTCGTGCCCATCACGCAGTGCACGCCCGCCTCCAGGCAGGTGCGCGCGTTGGCCAGCGCCGTGTCGGGCCTCGAGAAGTCCACCACCACGTCGGCATCGCCGAGCACGTCCGCCAGGGACGTCTGAAGCTGCGGGTCGGCCCGGCCGACCAGGGCCATGTCCTCCGCCCCCTCGACCGCGGCGCACGTGGTCTCCCCCATCCGGCCCGCGGCGCCGGAGACCGCGACGTTGATCACGCCGCTGCGGCGAGCACCGGGCTGACCGCTTCGAGCGCCGAGCGGAACGTCGCCTCGTCCGCCCCCACGCCGGCCGCCGAGAGGCGCTCCGGGACCCACAGCTCGCGCGCCAGGTCCATCACGTCGTCGAGCGTGACCGCGTCGAAGCGGGCCAGCACCTCGTCGACGGTCAGCACCGGCACGCCCATCAGCACCGAGCTGCCCAGCCGGTTCATGCGCGTGGCGCTGGACTCCATCGACAGGACCGTCCGGCCCTTGACGTTGTCCCGTGCGCGATCGAGCTCCTCCGCGCTCACGCCGTCCTCCTGGAGGCGGCGCAGCTCCGTGCCGATCACGTCCATCGCCTCCTGGACGTTGTCGGGCCGCGTGCCCACGTAGAGCGCCACCTGACCGGTGTCGAGGTAGTGCGACGCGTACGAGTAGACCGCGTAGGCCAGCCCGCGCTTCTCGCGCACCTCCTGGAACAGGCGCGACGAGGTCGAGCCGCCCAGGATCGTGTCGAGCAGCCGCAGCGCGAAGCGGCGCTCGTCCGCGCGGGCGATGCCCGCGCCCCCGAGCGCCAGGTGGTACTGCTCCGTCTCCTTGCTGTGGAAGCGGACGCCCGGCGAGACAGCCGCGGGCGCGCCCGCCCGGTCGGGCGGCGGCGGCGACGCCCCGACGGCGTCGTCCACGAGCTGCACGATCCGGTCGTGATCGAGGTTGCCGGCCGCCGCCACGACGATGTTGCCCGGCACGTAGCGGCCGTCGTGCCACTGCGCGATCTGCGGCACCGGCACCGACGAGATCACGTCAGCCCGGCCGATCACCGGCCGACCCAGCGGATGGTCGCCGAAGACCGCGCCGGCCAGCACGTCGTGCACCTTGTCCGACGGCTCGTCCTCGTACATGGCGATCTCCTCGATCACCACCTGCCGCTCCGAGTCGATGTCCGGGTAGGCCGGCCTCAGCACCATGTCCTGGAGCACGTCGAACGCGCGCTCCAGGTGCACGTCGAGGAAGCGTGAGTAGACGGACGTCGTCTCCTTGCCGGTGCCAGCGTTGACCTCCGCCCCCATCGCGTCGAACAGCTCGTCGATCTCCAGCGAGCTGAAGCGATCCGTCCCCTTGAAGAGGAGGTGCTCCAGGAAGTGCGAGATCCCCGCCTGCTCACCGCCCTCGTCGCGCGAGCCCGCCCGGATCCAGAACCCGAGAGCGATCGACCGCACCGAGGGCATTGCCTCGGTGACGACCCGAACGCCGGAATCCAGCGTGGTGAGGGTGGACTCTTGGGCCCGGCCGGTCATGAGCGGGGGCCCGGGGGCGTGAGCCCCCGGTCTCCATCTCCCACTTAGGTGCGCTCGCGGGGCCGCCGGTCGCGGTCGCGGGGCCGGCGGTCGCCGCCGCCGCCGTTGCCACGGTCTCCGCGGTCGCCGCGGTCTCCACGCGGGCCCTTGTCGCCCGAACCGATCGACGCCAGCTCCTCCGGCGTCTTGCCGGCGATGTCCGGGTCCTCGGCCAGGCGCAGACCGATGCGGCCGCGCTCGCGGTCGACCTCGACCACCCTCACCCGGAGCTCGTCGCCGCGGTTGACGACGTCCTCGACCGCGTTGACCCGCTCTCCCGGCTTGATGTTCGAGATGTGCAGCAGGCCGTCGGTGCCCTTGGCCAGCTCGACGAAGGCACCGAACGTGGTGGTCTTGACCACCTTGCCGGTGAACTCGTCGCCCAGCTCGACCTCCTTGGTCATCGAGCGAATCCGGTCGACCAGCGCGTCGCCCTGCTCGCCCGTCTGGGCGTAGATGCGGATGGTCCCGTCGTCGTCGATGTCGATCTGCGCGTCGAACTCGTCCGACAGCGCCCGGATCGTCTCGCCGCCCTTGCCGATCACCGCACCGATCTTCTCGGTGTCGATCTGGATGGCGCTGATGCGCGGCGCGTACGGCGACAGCTCGGCACGCGGCTCGGAGATCGCCTCGGTCATCTTGCCGAGGATCGTCATGCGCGCGTCCTTGGCCTGCGAGAGCGCGTCGCGCAGGATGTCGAACGTGACCCCCGTGATCTTGATGTCCATCTGGAGGGCGGTGATGCCCTCGGTCGTGCCGGCGACCTTGAAGTCCATGTCGCCCAGGTGGTCCTCCACGCCCGCGATGTCGGTGAGGACGATGTAGTCGTCACCCTCCTTGATCAGGCCCATCGCCACTCCGGCCACCGGCGCCTTGATCGGCACGCCGGCGTCCATCAGAGACAGCGAGGAGCCGCAGACCGAGGCCATCGAGGACGAGCCGTTCGACTCGAAGATGTCCGAGACGACGCGGATCGTGTACGGGAAGTCCTCCACCGACGGCACGACCGGCACGAGGGCGCGCTCGGCGAGCGCGCCGTGGCCGATGTCGCGGCGCTTGGGGCCGCGCATGAAGCCGGCCTCACCCACCGAGAACGGCGGGAAGTTGTAGTGGTGGAAGTAGTGCTTGGTCTCCTGCAGGCCGAGCGTGTCCAGCCGCATCTCGTCACGCGTGGTGCCGAGCGCCGCGACCGAGAACGCCTGCGTCTGGCCGCGGGTGAAGATCGCCGAGCCGTGCGTGCGCGGGGCGACCCCGACCTCGATCCAGATGTCGCGGATCTCGTCGGCGCCGCGGCCGTCCGGCCGCTTCTTGTCGACCGCGATGCGCTTGCGGATGATGTCCTTCTCGAGCGTGTCGAACGCCAGCTGGACTGCCTGGCGGCGGGCGACGACGATGCCGTCGTCGGCTTCGACCTGCTCGCCGAGCGCCTCGAGGATCTCCTCCTCCACGCGCTTGGTCGCGTCCTGGCGCTCGAGCTTGTCGTGGACGCCGGTGGCCTCGTCGAGCGCGGCGCCGAAGCGCTCCTTCATCTCGCCGAGGATCGACTCGTCCACCTGCGGCGGGTTGCTCTCGACCTTGTCCTTGCCGGCCTGCTTGCGCAGGTCGTGCTGGGCCTGGCAGAGCTCCTTGATCGCCTGGTGGGCGATGTCGAGCGCATCGAGGATCTCGGCCTCGGTGATCTCGTTGGCGCCCGCCTCGACCATCAGGATGGCCTCCTCGGTGCCCGCCACGACCAGGTCGAGCGGGGACTCGAGCAGCCACTCCTCGTCAGGGTTGACGAGGAAGTTGCCCTCGGCGTCCTGACCGATGCGAACGGCGCCCACGGGCGCCGGGAAGGGGATGTCGGACAGCATCAGCGCGGCGCTGGCGCCGTTCATCGCGAGGATGTCGTAGGGGTTCTCGTGGTCCACCGACATGGGGATCGACACCAGCTGCGTGTCGCGCGTCCAACCCTTGGGGAAGAGCGGGCGCAGCGGCCGGTCGATCATGCGGGCGGTGAGGGTGGCCTTCTCCCCGGCGCGGCCCTCACGGCGGAAGAAGCTGCCCGGGATCTTGCCCGCGGCGTACATGCGCTCCTCCACATCGACGGTCAAGGGGAGGAAGTCGACGTCGCGCTCACTGCCCGCGGTCGCGGTGCAGAGCACCTTGGTGTCCCCTGCCGTGACTACAACCGAGCCGGACGCCTGCTTGGCGTACTTCCCGGTCTCGAACTCGATCGAGGTGCCGCCGATCTCCAAAGAGACCCGGCTCACTCCATCAGTCATATGCTTCCTTTCCGCCGCAGCGCAAGCTTTGCGGTCGCGGCGTAACTCGGCCGCCTCCGGTTGGCGGCATGGCTTTCGTACGTTCCGTTGCGAACCCGCCCAAGGCTAGCAGCGGGCCCGCAACGAAACGCTTCGCCTAGCGCCTCACCTTGCAGTCGTTGCGCAGGTCGAGCGTGCGGCGCTCGCCCCTGGCGACGAACACCTGCCGCGCCGAGCGGATGGTGCCCTCGGGCGCCTCGCAGAAGAGCGTGTAGGTCTCCTGCTGCGGTGCCTGGTTCGGCGGCGGGCCCTCGAAGCTGACCTTGCCCGTATAGCCGCCGACGCCGGCGTAGTTGCTCACGCGCACGACGTACGACCCGGCCGGATCGAGGATCGAGGCCTCCTCGTAGCCCAGCTCGCCGTCGGTGGCGCCGTGACCGGAGCTCGCCACCGCGTCCCCGACCGCGTTGCCGGCCGAGTCCGCCTTGAACACCTTCATGTCGTAGTCGCTGACCGGCTGGAACTCGACCCTGAAGGTGGCCTTGGCGTTGTCGATGCCGGTGCCGCTCGGGATCGTCACGAGGTGGTCCTCGTAGCAGTCCGGGGGCGGCGTGTCGTAGTTCGCGCACGGCGTCGTGGTCTTCGTCGAGGCGAACTCGATCGGCGCGCTCGGGGTGCCGTGCGGCGCCCTGCCGGAGCCCTTGGCGATCAGCGGCCGCGTGGACGGGTTGGTGTGCCATTCGAAGACGCCGTTCGACGGCACGACCAGCGTGCTGTCGAGCGTGTCCGTGAACGTCGACCCGTCATAGGTCGGCGTCTGGAACGTCTTCTTCAGGCGCAGCACCGCCCCCGCGGGAGCCCTGCCGGCCAGCACCGAGTGCTTGGTGGCATCGGCCGTGTTCTCCTGGGCCACGTAGTAGGCGGCCCGGTTGCCCCCGCCGGTGGCGGTCGCGGCCGTCCCGTTCCACTCGGCCACCATGTCCTTGAACGGCGGGTGGAAGCCGGGACCGCCAAGCTCGAACGTGAAGCCGAGCCCGCCGGTCGCGTTATAGGACCAGTCCTCGGTGGTGCCGGTGGTGTCGTACAGCTGGTAGCCGTACTGGCTCGAGTAGCCGTTCTCGGCCGCCATGCGATCGCCCAGCGACTTGTAGATCGCCTCGTCGACGGTCGTGCCCTGCTCGGCGATGCCCGGCGGGCGCAGCACGAGCGCCGCGAAGGTGTGGTTGGTGATCAGCGTCGTGACCTGCCGGCCGGAGATCAGCTCGCGGATGTTCTCCGACTCCGGCTCCGAGAACGGGCCCGGACCGGCATAGGTCTGGTCGAGGACGTTGGTCCTCTCCGCGCCCGGACCGCCCCAGAACGCGCCGTAGTTGCGGTTGGGGTCGACGCCCGGCCCGAACACGCCGGTGTCGGGCTGGCCGCAGTTGCCGCCGCCACCGACCGGGAAGGCGCAGTTCTTGCGCCGGTACTCGTTCGGATGCGTGGCGCCGGCGAGGATGAACTCCTCGTCCGAGATGTCGCCACTGCCGTCCAGGTCGGTGTTGGCCCCACCGCCGTTCATGAACAGCTCACCGGCCTCACGCGAGGCGTTGAAGCCGTCCGGGTTGACGATCGGGATGACGATCGTGCGCGTGGTCGACAGCAGGCGCTTCGCGCGCGCGTCGCCGTGCCGGTAGCTGAGGATCAGCTCGTAGGCCCACTCGATCGCGTGCTCGCCCGACGGCCACTCGCGCGCGTGGTGCACGCCCATCTGCAGGAACACCGGCCGCCCGTCGCGGGCGTTCGGGTTGGTGGCCAGCTCGATGCCCTCGACCGACCTGCCCTCGTAGGTCAGGTGGTTGAGCGTGACCGGGCGCACCAGGTCGGGGTGCTCGCGGGCGAGCCGCTTCATGTCCTCCTGGTAGTCGAACAGGCGCCGATAGGTGGTCCGCGCGCTCGGAAGCTCCGAGGCCGCCGTGGACGCCGCGAAGGCGCGGTCCGCGGCGCGGTCGTTGCGCGCCTGCACGGCCAGGTCGGGCACGCGGACGGTGTAGACGAAGTTGCCGTTGACGAGCTTGGTCGCGTCCGCGGCTCCGTGGAGCACGACGTCGACCCAGCCGGCGCCGCCGTCCTCGGTCACGTCCAGCCCGAGGCCCTGCAGCGCCCGCTTCCGTGCAGCGGTCGGGGTGGAGACGCGCACCAGGCTCGACTTCTGCGCGCCGGTGGTGTCGATCGCGGACGACTGGACGCTGAGGCCCGCGCTGGTGGCGCTGCCCGCGAGGCGGCAGGCCTGGACCACCAGTCGCTGCCCCGCCACCGAGTAGCCAGCCGCGAGCTCACGTGCGCCACGGGACGCCGAGCCGGCGACGGCCCGGCCGGTATCCGCGTTGAAGATGGCGACGTCCCAGTCGCCGGAGGCGGCGACCAGGTTGGCCACGATCGAGCCGGAGACCGGCATCGTCACGGTCTCCTGGGCGTAGCCGTTGCCCCCGGAGAGCTTGGCCGCGGTGCACGAGCGGTCCACCGCGCTGCCCACGCCCACGTCCTTGCGCAGCAGATCCGCCGCTGAGGCAGAACCCGCTCCCGCCAGCAGCGCCCCGATGACCACGACGACGGCTCCCAGCTTGCCCATGCAAACCCCCCGGTTGACCTGGGCCAGCAATCCCCCCCGGACGCGAATCTGAAACGCGGGAGTTTCTGAAAGGCCGGCTAGGCGGCGCGGCGCTGGTCGAGCGCCTCGAGGATGAGGTCCGTGCCCGGGACCTCGAGCGGCGGTGAGCTGTACGCCCACTGCACCGTCCCGTCCGGGCCGATCATCACGAGCGCGCGGCGCGCGACGCCGTAGTCCTCCGACCAGACCCCGTACGCCTTCGCGACCTCGCCCTTGGGGTGGAAGTCCGCCAGCAGCGGGATCGTGAGGTCGAGGTGCTTTTGGAACGCCTTGTGGCAGAAGGCCCCGTCGACCGAGACGCCGACCAGGCGCGCGCCCCTCTCCTCCAGCTCGCCGAGCCCGCTCTGGTAGACGCTCAGCTGGTCGGTGCAGACCGGGCTGAAGTCCGACGGGTAGAAGACGAGCACCACGGTGCCACCGCGGAAGGCCGCGAGGGAGACCGAATTCCCGTCCTGGTCGAGCAGGGTGAAGTCCGGCGCTTGCGCGCCGGCCTCGATCACCTGCGCAGGCCGAGCTGCTGGATCAGCGTGCGGTAACGCTCGATCTCGCTGGCCTGCAGGTACTTGAGCAGGCGACGGCGCTTGCCGACGAGCATCAGCAGCCCGCGGCGCGAGTGGTGATCCTTGCGGTGCTCACGCAGGTGCTCGGTGAGCTCGTTGATCCGAGCCGTGAGCAGCGCGACCTGGACCTCGGTCGAGCCCGTGTCGGCCTCGCCGTGCCCGTACTCGGCCACGATCTCGCGCTTCTTGTCCGCCGTCAACGTCATCGAGCCGGAAACCGTAGCAGCAGCTCGGACCAAGGACTGGCGTCCGCGATCTGCTTGGCCTCGACGAGATCCTGGTTCATCTGCTCCACCAGGGCGTCCACGTCGTCGAAGCGCTTCTCGCCGCGCATGCGTTCCAGGAACGCGATGCGGAGCTGCTGGCCGTAGAGGTCACCCTCGAAGCCGATCAGGTGCGCCTCCACGAGCAGGCCGCGACCGGTCTCGAACGTGGGGCGCACGCCCACGTTGACAGCGGTCGGGTAGCCCGAAGCGCGCGGCTCGGCCGCGTGCGCAGGGGATGGATTCACGTCGGCCCACGCCGCGTACACGCCGTGGCCGGGCGTCAGGTGCAGGTCGTCGGGCACCAGGTTGGCCGTCGGCATGCCCAGCTCGCGGCCGCGCTGGTCGCCGCTCATGACCTCGCCCTCGAACAGGAACGGACCGCCGAGGAAGTCAGCGGCCTGCTTCACGTCGCCGGCGGCGATCAAACCGCGGATGTGACTCGACGACACCGTCTCCCCCGCCACTTCCACCAGCGGCACCACGCGCGTCTCGAACTCGTCGTGCGAGCGCAGCAGGTCGACGGTGCCGCGCGCTCCCTGGCCGAAGCGGAAGTTCTCGCCGACCGACACGCTCTTCGCTCCCAGGCGGTCGATCAGCACCTCGCGCACGAAGCTCTCAGGGCTCTGCGCGGCGAAGCCCTCGTCGAACGGGATCACCACGAGCTCCTCCACCCCCAAGTCGGCGATCAGGTCGCGCTTCACGCCGAAGGACGCGATCAGCTTCGGCGTGGCCTCGGGGTGGATCACCGCCAGCGGGTGGGGGTCAAAGGTCAGCACGGTGTCGGCCCCGCGGATCACCTCGCGATGCCCGAGGTGCACGCCGTCGAACATGCCGATGGCGACGTCGCGCGGGCCCGAGCCCGGCTCGACCTCGGAGAGCGTCGTGACCTTCATGCGGGTTCGAACACTACGACGGGCTGGACCTCCTGAGCGCGAGCCTCGCCGATGGCGATCAGCGCGTCGCCTGCCATCAATCGCACGTGGCCCTCGGTGGCGCCCTCGTCGGGCACGCGCCGGCCGTGGCGCACGCTCTCGGCTTCGGGGGCGCTCAGGGAGCGCGCCGGCAGGAAGGAGAGCGCTTCGCCGAGGCCGACGAGCCGGTCCGATCCGGCGTCCTCCAACGCGAACGGTCCGATCGCGGTGCGCTCGAGCTCCTCGCAGTAGGCGTCGCCGAGCTCGGTGATCAGCGTGCGCACGTACGTTCCGGCCGAGCACTCGATCTCGAAGGCGGCGCGATCGTCCTCGTGCCAGAGCAGCTCCGCGCGATGGACCGTCACAGGGCGCGGCTGGGTCTCCACCGCCTCACCGCGGCGCGCGAGCGCGTACGCCCGCTCCCCGCCGACCCGCACCGCCGAGTAGGCCGGCGGGCGCTGCAGTTGCTCGCCGACGGGGATCTCGAGTCGCTCCGGGATGCGGTCGGTCTGCACCAGCTCGCCGTCGCGGTCGCCGGTGTCGGAAGTCCATCCCAGCCGGGCGACCGCCCGGTAGGTCTTCGGCAGCCCCATGAGGAAGCGCTGCGCGCGGGTGGCGCGGCCGATCAGCACCAGCAGCAGGCCCGTCGCGAAAGGGTCGAGCGTGCCGGCGTGGCCGACCTTCGTGCCGCGCGGCAGGGAGCGCCGGACCTCGGCCACGACGTCGTGCGAGGTCACTCCGGCCGGCTTGGCGCGGAGCAAGACCCCGGTAGCCGTCAAGTCCGAGCTCAGCGCAGCTCTAGCTGCTCGCGCACGTGCCCGCGCAGCTTCTCGACGAGCTCGGGGTACGGCAGGGGCGTGGAGAAGCCGGCCGCCTGCGGATGCCCGCCGCCGCCGAACTCGCGCGCGATGCGCGACACGTCCACCCGGCCGTCCGTGGCGCGCAGGCTGACCTTGCGCAGCCCGTCGCGCTCGTCGGCGAGCAGCTCCCGGACGAGCACGGCCACGGCGGTCCCCTCGACCGCTCGGAGGTGGTCCACGACGCCCTCGGAGTCGTTCTCCTGGGCGCCCGTCTGCTCGTAGTCGTCCTTGACGAGGTGCGAGATCGTGATCGAGCCGCCGTCGTGGCGCTCGATGCTCGACAGCGCGCGCTGGAGCAGCTGCAGGCGCCGGAAGGGCAGATCCTCGTACAGGCGGCGGTAGACCTGGTGCGGCTCCACCCCCGCCTCGATCAGCTCGGCGGCCATGCGGTGGGCCTCGGGCGTGGTGTTCTCGTACATGAACTTGCCCGTGTCGGTGACCAGGCCGGTGTAGAGGGCATCGGCGATGCGCGGCGTGATGTCGACGGGCAGCTCCTTGGCCAGCATCCAGACGATCTCGGCCGTGCACGACGCGTTCGGATCCACCAGGTTGACCGTGCCGAAGCGCGTGTTGTCGTGGTGGTGGTCGATGTTGACGATGTGCAGGCCCTCGGCCTGGAGGAAGTCGACCGGCATGCGGTCGATGTTGCCGCAGTCCAGGAAGACGATCGTCCGCTCGGCCACGTCCTCCGGCGGCGTGCCGGCCAGCCGCTCGAACGTCCAGCCGCGGTACTCCCAGGGCAGCGGGAACTCGTCCGGTGACATGAACATCAGGGTGTCCTTGCCGAGCTGCTCGAGGATCCAGTGCATGGCCAGCAGCGAGCCCAGCGCGTCGCCGTCCGGGTTCTCGTGCGTCGTCAGCAGGAGCTTGTCGGAGCTGCGCAGCTCCGCGAGCGCCTCTTCATGTCCGGTGGTGATGCTCATTCCTCGTCCAGCAGCTCCGTGATCCGCATGCCGCGGTCGATCGACTCGTCGAACACGAACTGCAGCGTCGGTGTCCGTTTCATTCGGAGCTCGCGCCCAATTGCCTGCTGAAGCAGGCCGTGCGCGGACCCCAGCCCGGCCATCGTCTCGCTGCGCTCCGCCTCGTCGCCGAGCACGCTCACGTACACGCGAGCCTGGCTCAGGTCGGTGCTGGTGTCTACCGAGGTCAAAGTCACAAATCCAATGCGCGGGTCATTGAGCCCTTCGGCGATCCGTGCCGAGAGGACTTCGCGGACCGCCTCGTTCACCCTGCGCATGCGGTCTCTAGCCACTCTAGTGCAGGTCCTGCGTAGATATGAGCTGGCTTCCCACAGTCACTCCGTCCGGAAACATCCCCCACAGGTAGCGTTCGACTTCAGCGGCGCGATCCTTGAGCAGGCCGGCGTCGCGGCCGACAAGCGCGGCGGTCAACCCGGCGCGTTGCCACAGGTCATGATGCTCCGTTTCCGCGACCGCGGCACCGAAGCGGCGCTGCATTTGCGCTTTAACCGAGGAAAGCTCGCGGCGCTTGCCCTTGAGGCCGGCGTTCTCGGGGAAGTGCAGTTCGATCTCGAGGAGACAGACGAAGGACACGCTAGGCCAGCGTCTGCTCCACCTGCTTCTTCTCGTACACCTCGATCACGTCCCCCTCCTTCACGTCGGGGTAGTTCTCGAGCACGATGCCGCACTCCATGCCGACGGTCACCTCGCGTACGTCGTCCTTGAAGCGCCGCAACGAACCGATGCGCCCGTCGTACACGACCGTGCCGTCGCGCACCAGGCGGCACTGGGCGCCGCGGCGGACGATGCCGTCGGTCACGTACGAGCCGGCGATCGTGCCGACGCGCGAGGCCTTGAAGGTGGCGCGCACCTCGGCGGTGCCGACCTGCTCCTCGACCTCCAGGGCCTCGAGCAGGCCCTCCATTGCGGCTCGCAGCTCCTCGACGATGTTGTAGATCACCGAGTAGGTGCGGATCTCCACGCCCTCCTGCTCGGCGACCTGCCCGGCGTTCCCAACGGGGCGCACGTTGAAGCCGATCACGACGGCGTCGGACGCGGCCGCGAGCATCACGTCGGACTCGGAGATGCCGCCCACGCCGTCGCGGATGATGTTGACGGTGACCTGCTCGTGCGGCAGGCGGGCGACCTCGTCTGCGAGCGCCTCGAGCGAGCCCGCCACGTCGGCCTTGATGACGAGGTTGAGCTCCTTCTCGCCACGCTCGGCGCGTGCGAGCACGTCCTCGAGCGACACGCGGCGGGTGGCCTGTCGCGCGAGCGCGGCCTGCTTGACGCGGATCGCGCGCTCGTTGGCCACGCGGCGGGCCTCGCGCTCGTTCCCGACCACGTGGAAGTGCTCGCCGGCGGCGGGGACGCCGTCGAAGCCGAGGATCTCCACCGGCATGCCGGGGGTCGCCTCCTCGAGGCGCTGGCCGCGGTAGTCGTTCATCGCCCTCACGCGGCCCCAGTGCTGCCCGGCCACGATCGCGTCGCCGACCTGCATCCGGCCGCGATGGACGATCAGAGTGACGACGGCTCCGCGACCGGGGTCGAGCTTCGACTCGATTACGAAGCCGGACGCCTCGGTGTCCGGGTTGGCCTTGAGCTCCTGGATCTCGGCGAGCGTGACCAGGGTCTCGAGCAGCTCGTCGAGGTTCTGCCTGGTCTTCGCGGAGACGTCGACGAACTCGGTGTCGCCGCCCCAGTCGGCGGGCGTCAGGCCCTGCTGGGCCAGCTCGCCGCGCACGCGGTTGGGGTCGGAGCCCTCCTTGTCGATCTTGTTGACCGCGACCATGACCGGCACGCCGGCGGCCTTGGCGTGGTCGATCGCCTCGACGGTCTGCGGCATGACGCCGTCGTCGGCGGCAACGACGATCACCGCGATGTCGGTGACCTTGGCGCCGCGGGCGCGCATGGCCGTGAAGGCCTCGTGCCCGGGCGTGTCGAGGAAGGTGATCGTGTGGTCCTCGTGGTGGACCTGGTAGGCGCCGATGTGCTGGGTGATCCCGCCCGCCTCGCCGGCGGCGACCTCGGTCTCGCGGATCGCGTCGAGAAGTGACGTCTTGCCGTGGTCGACGTGGCCCATGATCGTGATCACCGGCGGGCGCGCGATCAGGTCGGCGTCGGCGTCCTCGTAGGTGGGGTCAGCCTCGGTGTCCTCGGTGGCGCCGACCATGTCCACGCGCTTGCCGAACGCGTCGGCCAGCACCTCGATGGCCTCGTCGGAGAGCGTCTGGGTGAGCGTGGCCATCTCGCCCAGCTCCATCAGCTTCTTGATCACCTCCGGCGAGCTCAGCTGGAGCGACTCGGCGACTTCCTTGACGGTCGAGCCGGACCGCACCTGGACTGCCGGGTCCTCCGCCTGCTCGGCCTCCAGCTTCGCCCGCGCCTCCGCCTCTAGATCGGGCTCGACCCACTGGGGACGGCGCCGGCGACCACGGCCGCGGCGCGGGGGCTGGGACTGCTGAGGCGGCGGCGTCCGGTCGCGCCGGGCGGCCTGGGAGTCGATGACAACGCGCCTGCGGCGGCCACCGCCAGCGTCGCCGGCACCCGCCTCGCCGCGGCCACCACGGCCGGGACGCGGACCGCCCCTGGCGGCGTCGCCGCCGCCCGCGGGGGCGGCGTCGGAGCGCTGACCGCGTGCGCCGGGTGGTCCACCCGCGCGCGGGCCGCGATCGCCGGGACTCTGGGAGGGCTGGCGCTCCTGCGGAGGCGGGGCGTCCTGAAGGATGCGGGGACCGCGGCCCTCGGGGCCGGCTCGGCGCACGGGCTCGCCCTCGGGCGGACGGATGTCGGGGCGCGCCTCGGGCGGACCGGAACGCCGAGCGGGCTTGCCGTCGGCGGGCTTCGCGGACTTGCCGTCGGCGGGCTTGCCGTCGGTCGGCTTCGCGGACTTGTCGTCCGCCGGCTTGCCGTCGGTGGGCGCCTTTGAAGCGGGTGCCTTCGCGGCGGGCGCGTCCGCGGCGGGGGCCTCGGCCTTCGCGTCCGGCGCAGGGGCGCTCGCGCCGGCTCCGTTGCCGAACGCTCGTGCGGCCTCCTCCTCCTCGACGCTCGATGCTGCCACCTTCACGTCGAGTCCGGCCGCGCGCAGTACCTCCAGCGCTTCCTTGCTGGTGATGCCCCGCTGTTTAGCTATCTCGTGGACGCGCTTCTTTGCCATTCGCGAATTAAGTCTATGGTCTCCTGTTGGACTGTCACCGGCGCCCGAAAGGCACGCGCGAGCGGTCGGCTCGCAGCGAGGCTATCGGCACACTCGGAGCGGTTGCACACGTAAGCGCCCCGCCCCTCCGCCACAGCGGCGTGGTCCACTCGGACCTCGCCGTCGCCGCGCACCAGTCGCAGCAGCTCGCCCTTGGGCAGCGAGCGGCGGCAGCTGACGCAGCGGCGCAGTGGATCTACGACTCCTCTTCCTCCAGCTTGGCTTCGGCGCTGGTCTCGAGAACCGCCGCCGCGTCGGTCTCCACCGGCGGCTCCACCACCGG
>JAXDIH010000078.1:0-24212 GCA_034664105.1 Thermoleophilaceae bacterium | reverse complement strand
GACGTCGGGGGCCAGTCACTGCGGGTGTACGACCTCGCCTCGCCTGGACGCGCTGGGAGCGTCTGCAGCGCCTCCGGTCTCCAGCGGGAGATCCGAATCTACTCGGCTCCTCCGGACCGTTGGACGGCCCGCAGTTCGTCGTCGGCGGGTTTCGACCTGCGACCTATCGCGTGGGAGTAGTCGCTCCACGTCCTTTCGATCGCGGACCGCCGGTCGGTCCGGCTCAGCGGCCGACCGTGGTCATTGGACTTTCGCTTCCGCGTGAAAGCACTACCCGCTGCCTCGGGCTAGCTGGATCTGCCCATACGCTCCTGCCGGGGCCGTCGTCGTCCCCTGGCGGCAGACCGTGTCAGAGCGTAGGCGGAGCCGAGCGAACGAGCGAGCGCAGTGAGCGAGCAGGTCTGCGGACAGGGCGATGACGATGGCCCCGGCCGCCGCGGCGCTGGCACCGAAGCCGAGCCGTTAGCCCAGCCGCGCCGCCATCCCGCTCGCGATCTTGTGCGCCGCCGCCTCGATCGTGACCATCGGGTTCACGCCCAGCCCGGTCGGCAGCACCGCGCCGTCCACGACGTACAGCCCGTGAACGTCCCACGCCTCACCGTCCGAGTCGCACACGGAGTCCTCGCGGGAGCTGCCCATCCGCGCCGTGCCCATCAGGTGGAATGAGCCCAGCGTTACCTGGGCCGGCCCCCAGCCGCATCGGTCGGCGGCCCGCAGCAGCGACTCCCGCCCCCCGTTGCGCCCCGGCTCGTAGGACACCCACCCGGCGTGTGACGAGTACACCCGCCGCGCCCCGCCCGCCTCCAGTATCCGCGCCGCTCCGTCCAGCCCGCGCCGCATCACGTCGCGGTCGAAGTCGGACAGACGCCAGCGGGCAACAGGCAGCCCGTCGCTGCCCACCACCACCTCCCCGCCGTCGCGGGCGCGCTGCAGCGCTCCGTAGCCGGCGGTGTAGCGCAGCGACTGCATCAGCTCCGCCGACTCCCGCGCCCCCCGCCACGGGGCGAAGATCGCCAGGATGCTCGGCGGCGTGGCCGCGTGCTCGTACTTGATCCCGTAGCCCTCCCCCATGTCGAGGAACTCGTCCGAGAAGGTCGCGCCCAGCGTCCCCTCCCACGGGCGCACCTCCTCGTCGAAGACACCCCAGGTGATCAGCACCGGGTGCAGCATCAGGTTCTTGCCGACGGCGGGGCCGTCGATCCCCGACCGCACCATCACCGCCGGCGTGTGGATCGCCCCGGCCGCCAGCGCGACCGCCCGCGACCGCACGGTCACCTTGTGCCCGTCCACCGTCATCGCCTCGACGCCGCGCGCCCGCCCGCCCTCGACCAGCACGCGGTCCACCGGCGTGTTGACCACGATGCGCGCCCCGTTGTCGTAGGCGTCCTGCAGCCAGGTCTTCATCGTCGACTGCTTCGCGCCGATCTGGCAGCCGTAGTGGCACAGCCGGCAGACCTCCTCGGTGCAGCCCTTGCAGTTGCGCTGCATCACCTCTGAATGCCAGCCGAGCTGCTCGAGCCCGTTGCGCATCGCGTGGTCGCGCAGCGACGGGATGCTGCTCTCCGAGCTGATCGAGATGCGGTCCCAGACGGCGTCGAGGCTGTCGTCGAAGTCCGGGCCAGCCCAGTCGGACAGCCCGAAGCGGTCCTCCCAGTCCGCGCGCACGAAGTCGGGCGGCCGGAAGCACCACGTGTAGTTCACGACCGTCCCCCCGCCGAGGCAGGAGCCCGCGAGCAGGCCGATGCTCTGGTCGTCGGTGGCCACGCCGCCTCCGTTGAGGTACATGCGGGCGTAGCCCGACAGCTCGGCGCCGTCGAAGTCCTCCTCGCTGTAGTAGCCGCCGGCCTCCACGACCACGACGTCGAGACCGGCCGCGGCCAGCACGCCCGCCGCCGTGCCGCCGCCGGCCCCCGAGCCCACCACCACCACATCGCAGTCGAGCTCCGTGTCGGCGGTGATCTCGAGCGGGGCGATCGTCTTGGGCGGTGGGTTCTCCGGCGGCCCCAGCGGCCCCGGATACCCAAGCGCCTCGTCGATCGGATTCGCACCCGCGCCCGTCCACGGCAGGCAGTAGTAGCTCAGCACGATCCCCTTGCGCAGCGCCTGGAAGGCGGCGCGCGGTCCCACCTCCGGCGAGTCCGACCAGCTCAGCAGGAACGCCTCGCGGTCGACGGCCGAGAGCGACGCGAATGAGTCGTCCCAGCTGTCCAGCAGGCCGGCGAACCCCTCCCGCTCGGCCGCGCTCGGGCTCGCGCCCACCGCCATCAGCATCGCCTCCGGCACGCCCAGCTCGGTGGCGGAGGGCAGTCCCTCCTCCCCGGGCACGAACGTGTCGCAGATCGCGTCCAGCGCCTTGCGAGCCTTGCCGCTGATCTCGAGCATCGGCGGGGCGTCCAAACCAGACCTCCTCAGTTGATCTCGATCACGACCTTCATCGCCTCGGCGGGGTGATCCATCGCCCATTGGAGCGCGTCGGGCGCCTGCTCCAGCGGGAACTCCTGGGTGATCAGGCGCTCGACGCGGTCGCTGTGGCGCTCCACGAACGCGATCGCCTCCTCGAACTCGCCCGGCTGGGCGCAGCTCACGCCGAGCACGTCGAGCTCCTTGTCGACGAAACCGAAGACACGCATCGGGACGTCATGGCTGGACATGCCGACCATCACGAGCCGTCCGGCCGAGACCGCGGTCTCGAAGCCCGCCCGGATCGCATCGGGCGCGCCGGTGGCGTCGAACACGACCTCGGAGCCCTCGCCGCCCGACCACTCGCGCGCATGGGCGACGACGTCATCGGAGTAGGTCCAGGGCAGCGTCTCCGCCCCCATGCTCGCGGCCAACTCGAGCCGGCTCTGGACCGGGTCGATCATCAGCACGGGCGCCCCGCGCTCGCTGGCCAGGAGGGAGATCGCCTGTCCGATCGGTCCCGCTCCGAGGATCACGACGTGCTCGCCGCGCTCGAGCCTCGACCGGTTGATCGCCCGCACGGCGATCGACAGCGGCTCCGCCAGAGCGGCGACGGCCGGGCGCTCCTCGTCGGTGGGGAAGACCAGCTCCTCGGGCATGCGCAGCAGCTCCTGGAAGCCGCCGTCCTCGTGGATCCCGATCAGGCTGAAGTTGTCGCAGACGTTGTAGCGCCCGATCCGGCACGGGTAGCACCGGCCGCAGTGGCTGAGCGGGTGCAGCGCCACGCGCTCGCCGGCGTCCAGGTCCTTCTCGCACTCCGGCCCGACCGACTCGACCACCCCCGCCACCTCGTGGCCCTGGATCCGCGGGAACTGGGAGCCGTCGTCGGGGCCCAGCTCGCCGAGGAAGAAGTGGAAGTCCGAGCCACAGATGCCCACCGCCTGCGGTCGCACGATCACCTCGCCGGGCCCCGGCTCCTCGGGCTCGGGGACGTCGGCCATCTCCATCTCGCCCGGCCCAGTTGTCACGACGGCGCGCATCAGCTCCCATGAGACATAAGCAGCTGGCCGCCGTCCACGGGCACCACCGCCCCCGTCATGAAGCTGGACGCGGGTGAGGCGAGCAGCAGCGCCACCCCCTTGAGCTCCTCCGGCTCGGCCATGCGCCCCAGGGCCACGATGCCGTTCCACGCCTCGGGTGGGATCGGCGCGGCGTCGGCGCCGATGTTGGTGCGGAACGGCCCCGGCGCGATCGCGTTCACGTGCACGCCGTGCCTGGCCAGCTCGAGCGCGGCCTGGCGCACGAGGATGATCACCGCCGCCTTCGTGGCCGAGTACGAGTAGCCAACCATCGGGTCCGTGCCGAAGCCGGCCGTCGAGGCCGTCACCACGATCCGACCGCTGCCCTGCTTCTTCATGTGGCGGGCGGCGGCCCGCAGCGTGAACAGCACGCCGTTGAGGTTCACGCCGAGCACCGTGTCCCACGCCTTGCGGTCCAGCGCCTCCAGGCCGCCCTTGGGGTCGAGCACGCCCGGCTCGAGCGAGATGCCGGCGTTCGCGAACGCCACGTCCACCCGGCCGTGCGCCTCCACCGCCTCGTCGAACAGGCGCTCCACCGCGTCCTCGTCCGAGACGTCGAGCACGAAGGTGCGCACGTCGCCGGTCAGCCGGCCGGCCGCCCGCTCCAGCGCCTGCGCGTCGAGATCGGCCAGCGTGACGCGGGCTCCGGAGTCCGCCATCACCTCGGCCATCGCGAAGCCGAGGCCGCTGGCCGCGCCGGTGACGACGACGCTGGCGCCCTCGACGTCGAAGAGGTCGGTCAACCCCAGACCTCTTCCGCCACCTCGACGATGCGGCGCAGCTTGGCGACCTGCTGGTCGAACGTGACGTTGTTGCCCTCGGCCGTGGAGGAGAAGCCGCACTGCGGCGACAGGCAGAGCTGCTCGATGTCCACGTACTGGCTCGCCTCCTCGATGCGCCGCTTGAGCTCGTCCTTCTCCTCGAGCTCGCCGCGCTTGGTGGTCACCAGCCCCAGCACCACGTATTTGCCCTTCGGGACGAAGCGCAGGGGCTCGAAGCCGCCCGACCGCGCGTCGTCGTACTCGAGGAAGAAGCCGTCCACCCCGAGCTCGCCGAAGAGCGCCTCGGCCACGAAGTCGTAGCCACCCTCCGCCACCCACGAGGAGCGGAAGTTGCCCCGGCACATGTGGGTCGTGATCGTCATGTCGTCCGGCTTGTCCGCGAGCGCCTCGTTGATGTGGCGGATGTAGGACTCGTGGAGGTGCTCGGCGTCCTCGCCCCGGTCGGACATCATCTTCCGCTGGTTGGGGTCGTTCAAGTAGGCCAGGCTCGTGTCGTCGAACTGGAGATAGGTGCCGCCGAGCTCGTGGATCATCCGGACCTGCTTCGCGTAAGCGGAGGTCAGGTCGCTCCAGAACCGGTCGTTGTCGGGGTAGACGCTCGGGTCGATCGCCGCCGCGCCGCCGCGGTAGTGGACCATGCTCGGCGACGGGATCGTGAGCTTGGGCGTGGCGCTCGTAACCGTGTCCTGGAGGAACTCGAGGTGCTTCCCGAAGGTCGGCTCGTGCAGGTCGATCTTCCCGTCCACCTTGAGCGCGGCGGGCGTGTAGTCGAGGTCGCCCTCGGCGTTGTGAAAGTGGACGACGAGGTCGTCCTCGGCCGTGCTGACGCCCTCGAGCTCGTAGATGAAGTCCATGTGCCAGGACGCTCGGCGGAACTCGCCGTCCGTGGCCGACTGCAGCCCCACGTCCTCCTGCATCTGCACGACCTCGCGGACCGAATCGTCCTCGATCTGCTTCAGCTCGTCCGCTGGGATGCGGCCTGCGGCGAAGTCCTCGCGGGCTTCCAGCAGCCGCTGCGGACGCAGGAGACTGCCGACGTGATCGGCCCGAAACGGCGGTTTGCTGCGAGGCATATCCCTCCTCCGTGGTGCGCTGTCGGTGCGCAGTATCTCCCTTCCCGCTTAATCGTCAAACAATTTGACCCGTCCGAAGAGGGCGGTTAAGCTCGCGGCGGGCTTGGATCGGCAGAAGCCCCTGGCCAGTCCCGAGGAGGAGAGACACTCGTGAGTATCAAGCTCGTGTTGGGCCACTCGCGTCGGATCGTCGCGTTCGCAGCGTTGGCGGTCGGACTTGCGCTGTTCGTAGCCGCTTGTGGCGGCGACGACAACGGAGGCGGAGGGGGCAAGAAGAGCGACTTCGGCGGCAAGACCGGCAAGACGGCCTCGAAGTGCGGCCTCGGCAACGGCAAGCCGGCTTCCGGCGCGCCGATCAAGCTCGGTGCGATCAACACCAAGCAGCCGGGCACCGACTTCACGGAGATCGCCAAGACCGCCGAGGCGTACTTCAAGTGCGTGAACGACAACGGCGGCATCAATGGGCGCCCTGTCGAGCTCATCCAGGAGACCGAGCAGACCGACCCGGCTCAGGCAGCCGCGGCGGCCAAGAAGCTGATCGAGACCGAGAAGGTCGCGGGCATCGTCGGCAGCACGAGCATCATCGAGTGCGCGGTCAACCACAAGTACTACGAGGCCAACGGCTATTACGTGATCGGCTCGGGCATCGCGCCGGAGTGCTACGGAACGCCGAACTACTCGGCGGTCAACATGGGCCCGCGCCACAGCGTCACGGGCGCCACGCAGTACCTGATCCGCGAGGGCGTCAAGAAGCTGGTCCTGCTCCAGTCCAAGGTGCCCGGCACCGAGTACATCGCGGGCGGCTTCCTGGCCTTGGCCAAGCAGGAGGGAATCCCGACCGAGAGCCTCGCCGAGGCCCCGCCGATCCAGGACGCGAACTCCGTGGCCCTGAAGGTGGTGCAGGCAGCCGGTGACGGCGGCGGCGTGGTGCTCAACTTCACCCCGCCCGAGGCCCTCAAGGTCCTCCAGGCCGCTGCGCAGCAGGGCCTCCAGGATCGCGTCAAGTGGGCCTGCTCGACCCCGTGCAACACGGACTTCCTCGCGGATGCCCTGGGCACGACGTTCGACGACAAGCTGGGCGTGAACGCGGAGCTGGCCCTGGTCAGCATCGACGCGCCGGATACCAACCTCTACAAGACCATCCTCAAGAAGTACGCGCCGGACATCCCGCTGGGCAGCTTCAGCCAGTTCGGCTTCCTCGAGGCCAGGATCGCGACCGACGCGATGCTCGGCATCAAGGGCGAGGTCAACAAGGACTCCGTCAACGAGGCCTTCAAGAACGTCAAGGGCTTCAAGACGGACATGCTGTGCAAGCCGTACTACTTCGGCGAGGCACCGCTGCACATCTCGAACAACACCGACTGGACTGTGACGCCGAAGACCGGCACGATGGTCCAGAAGGAAGACTGCTTCGAGATCTCCGAAGCGGACGCGCCCATCAAGCGGGTCCGGGATATCGAGAAGAAGGAAGGCCTTTACACGCCGGTCGGCGGATAACCAGCCAAGCGATTACAGGACGCCCATAGGATCCGATGCCCAGCTGGCAGGAGTTTCAGCCATTCATCGTCACCGGGTTGGCGCTGGGTGGGGTGTACGCCCTCTCCGGAGTCGGGATGGTGGTGCTGTACCGGACCACCGGAGTGCTGAACCTCGCGTTCGGCGCAGTCGGAGCCATGGGCGCCCTGATCGCGTGGCAGGCCATCAACGAGTGGGGCTGGGCGGAGGAGCCCGCCTACCTCGTGTGCGTGCTGTTCGGCGGTGTGGTGACGCTCCTCTACGGGTTGATCTTCGGCCCGCCCCTGGCGAGCCGAGATCCACTCGTGAAGGCAACCGCGACGCTCGGCCTGGCGCTGATCCTGCTGGGCGCCATGTCGTGGATCTGGAGCGACAAGGCGCGGTCGATGATCCTGCCGACGTCGACCGAGTCGTTCCAGGTCGGCGACGTGCTGGTCAACTACACGCAGGTGCTCGGGATCGTGTTCGGGGTGGTGGTGACCGTCGGAACGGTGCTGTTCCTGCGGTTCACCAAGCTCGGCACCGCCATGCGCGGACTGGCCAACGACCGTGAGATCACGGCCACGCTGGGGGTGCCGGTCCGCCGCGTGGAGGCGTCTGCCTGGCTCGTGTCGGGCCTGATCTCGGGGGTGGCCGGCCTGCTGCTCTCGAACCTGGTCGGGCTCGACGCGGCGACGCTGACGTTCCTGGTGATCTCGTCGCTGGCGGCGGCATTGATCGCCCGGCTCAGCTCCGTCGTCGTGACGCTGCTCGCCGGGTTCGTAGTGGGGCTGGCAACCGCTCTGGCCACGCCGATCCTCTCCATCTCCGAGTACAGGAACATGGCGCCGTTCGTGCTGGCTACGCTGGCCCTGCTCTGGCTCTCGCGCAAGGGCCACACGATCTCGGGGAGGGCTGTCTAAGTCGTGAGCGTCGCCGAGGCGCCCCGGCGCGAGCGGGCCGCGTGGTCGCCGGCCCGGCTCGACCGGGGCGAACGCATACGCGCGGTGATCATCGTCGCGCTGCTGCTGCTGGTGCTGTTCGCCCTGCCGGCGCGCATGAGCGCGTACTGGACGAACGTCGCCACGCAGGTCGCGATCTTCTCGGTCGTCTCGCTCGGGCTGGGGATGCTGATCGGGCGCGTCGGCCTGGTCTCGCTCGGCCAGTACGCGGTGCTCGCTCTCGGGGCCTGGGTCGGCGCGAGGCTGTGCTTCGCGACCGGGCTGCCGTTCCCGATGGTCCTGCTGCTGACGGGCCTGATCACGATGGTGCTGGGCACGCTGGTCGGCCTGCCGGCGCTGCGCCTCAGCGGCCTCTACCTGGCCCTGATCACGCTGATGCTCGCCGCGGCGATCACGGTCGTCCTGAACGCGACGAACTTCCCCAACGGAGGCAAGGGCTTCCTGGGCCACGTCGAGAACGACTTCGGCAACCCCGAGGTCCGGCGGCCGAGCATCGCCGAGACCGACCCCGCCTACTTCCGCTACGCGGTGATCGTGGCGGTGGTGCTGTTCCTGATCGCGCTGCTGCACGTGCGCGGCAAGCCGGGCCGCGCCTGGGCGGCGATCCGCCAGAGCGAGCCCGCGGCGCTCGCGGCCGGAGTGAACATCACGCTCTACAAGCTCTGGGCCTTCGCGCTCGCTTCGTTCATGACGGGCGTGGCCGGCGGCGTGCTCGCCGGCGACGTGGGCGAGCTCTTCGTCCAGCAGTTCCCCACGAGCAACAACATCGTGCTGCTCGCGGTCGTGCTCATGGGCGGCGTGTACAGCATCTGGGGGGCGATCGTCGCCGGCGCCCTGTTCAAGCTCCTGCCCGCCCTGCTCGACAACTGGGGCCTGCCCGCCGACCTGCTGACGATCCTGTTCGGCGTCGGCATCCTGCAGGTGCTGCTCACCGCGCCGGCCGGCCTCGTCTACCAGTTCCCGCGCGACATGAAGAGGCTCGGCGGCGCTCTACTCGGCCTCGCGCGCCGCGTCGGGATCGCAGGGGGGCGTGCCTCCTGATCGAGATCCGTGACCTGACCGTCCGCTTCGGCGGCGTCACGCCGCTCGACGGCATGTCGCTGACCTTCCAGTCCGGCACCAACGGGCTGATCGGCCCCAACGGCGCCGGCAAGACCACTTTCTTCAACGTGCTGAGCGGCTTCGTCGACCCTTCGGAGGGCTCGGTGCACGCGTTCGGCGAGGACCTGCTCGCCATGCCCCACTACCGGCGCGCGCGCTGGGGCGTGCGGCGCACGTTCCAGACGGAGCAGGCGATCGAGGAGCTGTCGGTGGCCGGGAACGTGGCGCTCGCGCACGAGCACTCCAAGCTGGGGGACCGCGCGTCGCGGCGCCAGGACGTGCTGGGCGCGATCGAGTTCGTCGGGCTCGACATCGACCCCGACGTCAAGGTGGGCACGCTGGGAGCGCGCGAGCGCCGCCTGGTGGAGGTCGCCCGCGCCGTGGTCGGCAGGCCCAAGCTGGTCCTGCTGGACGAGCCCGGCGCCGGCCTGCCCGACGAGGAGACCGAGCACCTCGGCCGCGTGATCCAGCGCATCCCCGAGCACATGGGTGGGCTCGTGATCCTCGTCGACCACGACATGAGCCTGGTCTCGGCGTGCTGCGAGACCACCGCCGTGCTCGACTTCGGGCGGCTGATCGCGACGGGTCCGACCGCCGATGTGCTGCGCGACGAGGCCGTCATGAAGGCCTACCTCGGCACCGAAGAGATCGAGGGCTCGGAGCAGGTGGCATGAGCCAGCTGACGCTCGAGGGCTTCACCGTCGCGCGCAACGGCCGGGCCGTGGTGCGCGACGTGAACATCACCATCCCCGCCGGCGAGGTGACCGCCCTGCTGGGCCCCAACGGCGCCGGCAAGTCGAGCCTGGTGCTGGGCGTGGCTGGCGTGCTCAAGCCCGAGTCCGGCACGGTTTCACTCGACGGCAAGGATCTCACCGGTCGGCGTCCGGAGCGGATCCGCCAGGCCGGCGTGGCGGTCGTACCCGAGGGCCGGCGGCTGCTGTCCGAGCTGACCGTCGAGGACAACCTCGCGGTCGCGTGCTACTCGCTCTCGCGCGAGGACGCCAAGGCGGGCCGCGAGTGGGCGCTGGAGCTGTTCCCCGAGCTGAAGCAGCGGCTCGACACGTTGGCGCGCTCGCTGTCCGGCGGCGAGCAGCAGATGCTCGTGCTCTCCCAGGCGCTGGTGTCGAAGCCGAAGGTGGTGCTGATCGACGAGCTCTCGCTCGGGCTCGCGCCGGTGATCATCAAGCGCTTGATCCCGACGATCCGGACGGTGGCCGAGTCGGGCGTCGGGGTGCTGCTGATCGAGCAGTTCGCCACGGTCGCGCTCGGCCTGGCCAACCAGGTGCACGTGATGGATCGCGGGCGCATCGAGCTCTCGGCCTCGGCGAAGGAGCTGAAGGAGAACCCCGACCTGCTCCACTCGTCGTACCTGCTCGGGGGAAAGCTGGAGGCAACCGGATGAACAAGACCGAGGCGCTGGAGTCGATGCTGACGATCCGCCGCTTCGAGGAGGCGGTGGTCGGGCTGTTCGGCGACCACGAGTTCATGACGCACTTCCACCTGTACATCGGCCAGGAATCGACGGGAGTGCCGCTGATGGCCGCGCTCGGCCCCGACGACAAGCTCGCCACCCATCACCGCAACCACGGCCACATCCTGGCCCGCGGAGCGGACCCGAAGCTCGCGCTGGCGGAGATCCTCGGTCGCGAGAACGGGATCAATCGCGGTGCCGGCGGCACGATGCACATGAGCGACGTGGACCGCGGCTTCATCTCGACCTCGGCGATCGTCGGCGGCAGCATCAGCCTGGCCACAGGTGCCGGCTTTGCGCTCAAGACCCGGGGCGGCGACGCCGTGGCGGTCGGCCTGTTCGGCGACGGCGCGCTCGAGGAAGGCGTGTCGTACGAGTCGCTCAACCTCGGCGCCCTCTACTCGCTTCCGGTCGTCTACGTGTGCGAGAACAACAGCGAGGGGGCGCTCGGCTCGGCCGGCGGCGGCTTCCCCACCTCGGTCTCCGCGGTCGACGACCTGACCGACATCCCGAAGACCTTTGGCATCCCGGTGGAGACGGTCGACGGCCGCGACGCCGACGCCGTGCTGGACGTGGCCACCCGCGCGGTCGACCACTGCCGCCGGCGCAAGGGACCGTTCTTCATCCACGCGGTCACGGCCCGCTTCGCCGGCACGCAGCCGCTCTGGCCCACCCTGCCGACCGGCGCGACCGACATCTCGATGGCGTGGGACGACTCCGCGGTCTCCGGGGAGCACGAGCAGTGGTACCGCGAGAACGACCCCGTGCTGCGCTACGCCCGGCAACTGCTCGGCGCCGGCGAGCTCTCGCAGGACGAGCTGACCGAGCTGGACGCCCGCGCGCGCGAGCGGATCGCCGAGGCGCGCCGGTTCGCGCTCGACAGCCCGCGGCCCACGCCCGAAAGCGCACTCGACAACGTCTTCGCCTGAGGAGGCGCTGACCATGGCAACCAAGAACTACGCCGACGCGATGCTGGACGTGCTCTCGTCGTTCATGGAGGAGGACCCGAATTTCGTCGTCATGGGCAACGAGGTGCTCGGGATCGGCCCCGAGGCCATGCAGTTCGGGGCCTTCCAGGAGAAGTACGGCGAGCGGATCTACTTCCCGCCCTGCTCCGAGGCGGCCTACTCGGCGCTCGCCGCCGGCGCTGCGATGTGCGGGCAGCGGATCTTCCTGCACCTCGGCCTGGCGCCCTTCGCCTACCCGGCGTTCTCCACGATCGCCAGCGAGGTCGCGACCGCGCGGCAGGGCTCCGGCGGCAGGGTGTCGGCCCCGGCGACGTTCCACATGAGCCACGGGCTGCTGCACGGCGGAGCGGCCCAGCACAGCGAGAGCCCGATGGGCATGTTCTGGAACGTGGCGGGCATCGAGATCGTCGTCCCCTGGGGACCGGCTGACCTCAAGGGCCTGCTGCGCACCGCGCTCAAGAGCGACAACCCGTCGCTGGTGATCACGCACGCGTTCGGCTACGGCGCCGAGGACGAGGTGCCGGACGAGGACTACGAGATCCCGCTCGGGCAGGCCGCCGTGAAGCGGGAGGGCTCCGACGTCACGATCGTGGCCTGCTCGATGATGGTCGTCGCGGCGCTAGAGGCGGCCCAGACGCTGGCCGGCGAGGGCATCGAGGCCGAGGTCGTGGACCTGCGCACGCTCGTGCCGCTGGACGAGCGCACGATCCTCGACTCGGTCGCTAAGACCGGGCACCTGGTCATCGCCGACGAGGGCCGGCTGCGCTGCGGCGTGGCCTCGGAGATCGCCGCCACCGTCAGCGAGCACGGCTTCGAGTCGCTCAAGGCGCCGCCCGCGCGGGTGGCTCGGATGGACGCGCCGGTCCCCGGGAACCAGATCCAGGAGGCCTACCTCGCGCCGTCGGCCGAGAAGATCGTCGCGGCCGCCAAGCAGGCCGTGGGACAGGCCCCCGCGCCCGCGTAGTCGTGGCCGGCCTGGACCACCTGCTGGTTCTCACGGACGACATCGACGCGACGCGCGACTTCTGGTGCGGCGTGCTCGGCTTGGAGGTCGGGGAGCGGCCGCCGCTCGAGTTCCCCGGCTACTGGCTCTACGCCGGCGCGGCGCCGTGCGTCCACGTGGCCGACCGCGCGGCGTTCGAGGCGCACTCGGAACGAATCGGGATCGCGGCGGCGGCCGGCCCCGTCGAGCACGTCGCCTTCGGCGCGGACGACTACGAGGCCGTGGTCGAGCGCCTGCGGAGCGGCGGGATCGACGCCGCTCCCAACGAGGTGCCGGGGCTGCGGCAGCTGTTCGTGGAGGACCCCAACGGCGTGAAGATCGAGATCAACGTGAAGGAGTCGTCATGAGCGTCCAGCTCTCCAACGCGTACTGGACCTCGGCGGGCCCGGTCGACGTCCACCTGGGCCGGGAGTGGAGCCAGTACGACTTCGCGGATCGCTGCGCACAGGCGGCCAAGGTCGGCTTCGCCGGATTGGGGTTGTGGCACGCCGACGTCGAGCACCAGCTCGAGCAGCGTTCCCTGCGCGAGATGAGGCAGCTGCTCGACGACAACGGCATCCGGTGCTTCGAGCTCGAGTTCCTGATGGACTGGTTCCTCGCCGACGGCGACGAGGACAGGCGGGCGGCGGACGAGACGCGCGAGCTGCTGTTCGAGGCCGCCGCCGAGCTGGACGCCCACCACATCAAGGCCGGCAACATCCCCGGGAGGCCGTGCGAGCTGCCGCGGCTCAAGGAGGCCTATGCCGAGCTGTGCGCGGACGCGGCCCTGCACACGTCCGCGAAGGTGCTCTACGAGTTCATGCCGTTCGACGTGAACGTGAACAGCGTCGAGACCGCGCTGGAGGTGATCGACGGCGTGGACAACACCGGCGTGGTGATCGACACCTGGCACATGAGCAAGCTCGGCATCGCGCCCGACGACCTGCGCAAGATCCCGCTGGCGCAGCTCGGCTGGGTCGAGCTGTCGGACGGTCGCGTGGAGGACATGGAGGACCGGATCGACGAGACGGTCAACCACCGCAAGCTCCCCGGCGAGGGCGAGTTCGACATCCGCGGCTACGTCGAGGTGTGCCGGGACATCGGCTATGGCGAGCCCTGGGGCGTGGAAGTACTCTCCCAGGACCTCCGCGCCCTTCCGATCGACGAGATGTTCCGCCGTGCTTACGAGACGACCGCCGCCCAGCTCGAGCCCGTCACCGCGTAGCGCGGTGCCCGCGCTCGGCTGGGAGGAGGCGCTGGACCTGCTCCGCACGATGTGGCGCATCCGCCTCTTCGAGGAACGAGTGGGCCAGCTGAAGCGCGCCGACGAGGTGCACGGGCTGATCCACCTGAGCGTGGGCCAGGAGGGCGTGGCGGCCGGGGTGTGCACCCAGCTGCGCGACGACGACGCGATCTTCAGCGGGCACCGCGCGCACGGCCACGCGATCGCGGCGGGTGTGCCGCTCGACCGCGCGATGGCCGAGCTGATGGGCCGCTCCGACGGGCTCTGCCGCGGGCTCGGGGGGTCGATGCACCTGGTCGACGTCGAGCACGGGCTGATGGGCGCCACCGGCGTGGTGGGCGGCAACATCCCCATGGCGCTCGGCAGCGCGCTGGCGGGCCGGCTGCGGGGCGGCGACCAGGTGGCGGTGGTGTTCTTCGGCGACGGCGCCGTGCAGGCCGGGATCTTCAACGAGTCGGTCAACCTGGCCACGCTGTGGGAGCTGCCGGTGATCTTCGTTTGCGAGAACAACGGCTTCGCCGAGTTCACGCCGCGCTCGGCGCATACCAAGGTGGAGCGGGTGAGCGACGTGGTGGCCCCGTACGGGCTCACGCGCGAGACGATCGACGGGAACGACGTGGTCGCGGTCTGGGACACGTTCGCTCGCTTCCTGGCCGAGGCGCGCGAAGGGCGCGGACCGCTGCTGCTGGAGTGCCTCACCCACCGGCTGCGCGGCCACTACGAGGGCGACCCGGCCCACTACCGCGAGGCGCTCGAGGCGGCCGACTGGCAGGAGAAGGACCCGATCCTGCGCCTGCAGCGCCACGGCATCGCGGAGGGTTGGTTCGTGGAGATCGACGCGGCGGCGATCGAGCGCGACGCGCAGGCCGAGGTGGAGCGCGCCGTGGAGTTCGCGCGCGCGAGCCCGTTCCCGCCGGCGGGGCTGGTCGAAGAGCTCACCTATGCGAAGAAGACCTCCGCGAGGCCTCCAGCCGCGCGCCCCGATGGCAGCTCTCGGCCTCCGGCCTCGCGATCTACCTACGTCAAGGCCGTCGTCGCCGCCCAGGCCCAGGCGATGCGCGACGACGAGCGCGTCTTCGTCATCGGCGAGGACGTGGCCGAGGGCGGCCCCTACGGCACCACCGCGGGCCTCGCGGAGGAGTTCGGCACCACGCGCGTGCTGAACACGCCGATCTCGGAGAGCGCGATCTGCGGCGTGGCCGTAGGCGCCGCGCAGTCTGGGCTGCGGCCGGTGGTCGAGGTGATGTTCATCGACTTCGTCACGCTCGCGCTCGATCAGCTCGTCAACCAGGCCGCGAAGGCGCACGCGATGTCCGGCGGGCAGCTGTCGGTGCCGCTGGTGCTGCGCACGCAGGGCGGCGCGGGACGCCGCTGGGGCGCGCAGCACTCGCAGAGCCTCGAGAGCTGGCTGACCCACATCCCGGGCCTCAAGGTGGTGATGCCGAGCCGGGCGGCCGACGTCGGCGGGCTGCTCGCCAGCGCGATCGCCGACCCCAACCCGGTCGTGTTCGTGGAGAACAAGACGCTCTACTTCAAGAGCGAGGACGTACCCGAGCAGCCGGCGCCCGTGCCGATCGGAGCGGCGGTCGTGGTGCGACCCGGCGGCGACGTGACGATCGTGGCGCTCTCCCGACTCGTCGACGAGTCACTGGTCGCGGCTGAGCGCCTGGCCGCGGAGGGCATCGAGGCCGAGGTGATCGACCCGCGCACGCTGGTGCCGCTCGATCTCGACGCGATCCTGGAGTCGGTGCGGCGCACCAACCGGCTGGTGATCGCCCACGAAGCGGTGGAGCACGGCGGCTTCGGGGCGGAGATAGCCGCGCAGGTGCAGGCGGCAGCGTTCGACCACCTGGACGGGCCGATCGAGCGGGTGGGCGCGCCCTTCGCACCGGTGCCCTTCAGCCCGCCGGCGGAGGACGCGTACGTGCCGGGGGCGGACGAGGTGTACGCGGCGGTGCTGCGCGTGCTCGGCTAGCGCCGCTCCCGCATCGCCTTCGGCCAGATGCCCGACTTGCCCGGCGCCAGGATGCCGTTCGGGTCGAGCGCGTCCTTGATCGTCTCGTTGAAGCGCCTGTAGGCGTGGTCGTTGAAGCCGTACTGCTCGGACGCCAGGTCCATGAAGTCCAGGTGCGCCCGGTACTCGCCGTAGCCGAGCTTGGCGCAGTCGCGCACCAGTCGCTTGGCCACGTCGTAGGCGGCCCGCGTCTGTTCCTCGTTCTTGGTGTCGAAGATGATCAGCGTCACGTGGATGAAGCTGCGCGCGTTGATCGGGATCAGCGCGGCCATGTAGTCCAGGCCGGCGCTCTCGATCATGCCGCGCAGCAGGTCGCGGACCGCGATCGCGTCGGTCCCGGTCAGCGGCGCCACCGGCGAGAACCCGATGTGGCCGCCCTCCTCGCCGCCGTACCACGCGGTCATCTGGTTGAGGTCCATGCTCGGCACGCCGCCCTGGACGCGCTCGACCGGGTGCTCCAGCTGCGGGATGTCCTCGGGCGCGCACTTCGAGCCGTAGACGTCGGCGTCCGGGATCCGCTCGAAGGCCTCCTTGATCTTCGCGAAGCGGTGGTCGACCACGGCCTCGTCGCCGTAGAGCGCGAAGCGCATCGTCCAGCGCCCGATGTCGAGCCCGCGCGCCATCCGGTCGATCTCGGCGTCGGGGATCGGCCCCTCCCCCTCCCACCACTGGGTGCGCTCGGACAGCGCCGACGCGAGCAGCGGGGCACTCAGCAGCTGCGGGACCATCCGGATGGTGTCGTCGAGCATCAGCTCGCGCAGCGTGTCGATCGCCGGGGCCAGGTCGTCGTCATGGCGCAGGCGCAGCCAGAGCGGCATGTAGACCTCGGGGTAGGGCATCAGCCAGACGCCCATCCTCGTGACGATCCCGAAGTTCGACTGCATGAACAGCTGGTCGGGCGTCGGGCCGAGGCCGCGCTTGTACACGTGCCACGCCCGGTTGTTCTCCATGGCGCCCATCCCGGTGCGCATCAGCTCGCCGTTCGGGAGCACGACCTCCATCCCGCACTGCATGCCCATGTCCACCCCGTACGGCATGTAGGTGCAACCGTGATCGAGCGTGTTCCCGATGACGCTCCCCCACCCCACGTCCGCGATCGACAGCATCAGGCGGTGGCCGCCGGCCTGGATCGCGTCGTAGAGGTCGAACCAGCGCACGCCCGGCTCGACGACCGCGAAGGCGCACTCCTCGTTGATCTCCAGCACGCGGTTCATCCGCCGCAGGCTCAGGACCACCGAGCCCTTCACGCGCGGCGCGGGGCCGCCGTAGCCGTTGTTGCGGCCGGCCCCGTGGGTCCAGAGCGGGACCTTGTGGCGGTTTGCGATCCGCACGATCTCCTGGATCTGCTCGACCGTGTCCGGCGTGACCACGGCGGTCGCCGTGTAGTCGTCCCAGGTGGCGAAGGCGAACGGGTCGCGGAACTCGCGCAGATCCTCGTCGGACGTGAGCACGGCGTCCGCGCCCACCACGCTCCTGAACTCATCGAGGGCGGCGGCGGCAGGCGACGCTGTGATGGTCATGTGCGCACACTCCCAGCGCACCAGGTATCTGTCAAATAGCTTGTCTTATTGCCTCGCGATGGTAGGTTTGCCTCCCTTACGGAGACCGGAGGAGGAGCACATGGCGGAAGCCGCAACGACGGAGTTCTGGAAGGACCTCACGCCGATCGCGGACGTCTTCAAGCCCGACGGGCTGCCGGAGATCTTCTACGCGAACGCGCCGGACGACGACATGCGCTACTACGTGCCGCTGACCGAGACGGTCTTCACGCGGCCGCTGTTCATCTCGCCCTCGCAGAACCGCTGGTGCGACATCCTGATGGCCACGGGCCCTGGTCTCGTGAACCGCCATTACCACCCGCACCAGGTGTTCGGCTTCACGCTCTCCGGCAAGTGGGGTTACCTCGAGCACGACTGGACGGCCACCGCCGGGGACTTCCTCTACGAGGCGCCCGGCGAGGCGCACACGCTGGTCGCCTACGAGCACGAGGATCCGATGAAGATCTTCTTCAACGTGACGGGGCCCCTGCTCTGGCTCGATGAGAACGGCGAGGTCGAGGGCCATTTCGACGTGCACGACTACATCGCCCTGGCCAGGGCGCACTACGAAGAGGTCGGCCTGGGAGCTGACTACGTCGAGAAGCTGTTCCGCTGAAGGCCGCGCTGCTACGGGAGTACCACCGGCCGCTCGAGCTGATCGAGCGGCCGACGCCCGAGCCCACGCGCCCGGACGAGGTGCTGATCAAGGTCGAGGGCGCGGGTGTGTGCGCCACCGACCTGCACGCGATCGACGGCGAGATGGAGGCGGCCGGCGTAACGCTGCCGCGGGTGCTCGGGCACGAGAACGCGGGGCGCGTGGCGGCGGTCGGCGACCTGGTGTCCACGGTCGCCGTCGGCGATCCCGTTCTGGTGTTCCCGCCGCACACCTGCGGGCTGTGCGTGGCGTGCCGGCGCGGTCGCGACATGCTCTGCGAGCGCCACGAGTTCACCGGGCTGACAGTGGACGGCGGCTTCGCGGAGTACGTGGTGGTGTCCGAGCGCTCGGTGCTGAAGCTGCCGCCGGGCGTGAATCCCGTGGACGTGGCGCCACACGCGGACGCCGGCGTAACCGCGTACCACGCGGTCAAGCGCGTGGCACACCTCGCGGTTCCGGGCGCGACGGCGGTGGTGCTCGGGGTCGGCGGCGTGGGCCACGTGGGGCTGCAGCTGGTGCGCGAGTTGGGCTCGGGCGCGGTGGTGGTCGGCGTTGACCCGAACCCGCAGCGCCGCGCGCTGGCGGCAGGGGTCGGCGCCGACGCCGTGCTGGACAGCACGGATGTCGTGACGGCTGTGCGCGACCTCACCGACGGGCGCGGCGCGGACCTGGTGATCGACTTCGTCGGCAACGGTCAGACCCACGCGGACGGCACGGGGATGCTGGCGCGCGGCGGGACCTACTCGATCGTGGGATTCGGAGGGATGGTGACGGTGCCGTCCGCGGCGCTGGTCGGCGGCGAGCAGTCGATAGTGGCCAACCTGGTCGGCGGCTGGATCGACCTCTGGGAGGTGATGCAGCTGCACGCGCGCGGTAGGTTGAGCCTCAAGACGGAGACGTATCCGCTGGAGGACGTCAACGAGGTGCTGGCCAAGCTGCGCGAGGGAGAAGTGACCGGGCGCGCTGTCCTCGTCCCGGATCCGAGCAACGGAAGGGAGCGAGCATGAGCATCACGGAAACGGAGCAGCAGCAGCTGCTCATCGGAGGAGAGTGGGCCAACGCCGGCTCGGGACAGACCTTCGACAGGGTCGATCCCTACACCGGAGACGTGGCCACCACGGCAGCCGCGGCGTCGCGCGACGACGCGCGCGCGGCGGCCGATGCCGCCGCGGCGGCGTTCGGCGAGTGGTCCGCCACGCCGCCGTCCGCGCGCCGCGAGCTGCTTCAGAAGGCCGCGGGCCTGCTGATGGAGCGGGCTCCGGAGATCGCCCCGATCGTCACGGCGGAGACCGGCGGGACGTTCGGCTGGGGCATGTTCAACTGCGCCCTGGCGGCCGGGATGCTGGGTGAGGCCGCGGCTCAGACGACCGCTGTCACCGGCGAGGTCATCCCGTCGGACGTGCCGGGCCTGACCGCGATGGCGATTCGGCAGCCCGCGGGCGTCGTGGTGGGGATCGCGCCCTGGAACGCGCCGATCATCCTCGGCACGCGCGCGGTGGCGACGCCGCTGGCGTTCGGCAACACGGTCGTGCTGAAGGCCTCCGAGGTGTGCCCGCACACCCACGGTGAGATCGCGCGGGCGATCCAGGACGCCGGGGTGCCGGCCGGCGTGATCAACCTGGTCACGCACGAGGCCGACGCGGCCGCGGACGTGGTGGACGAGCTGATCTCCCACCCGGCGGTGCGCCGGATCAACTTCACCGGCTCGACCCGTGTGGGGCGGCTGGTGGCCGAGAACGCGGCGCGGCACCTGAAGCGGGTGCTGCTCGAGCTGGGCGGCAAGGCGCCGATGATCGTGCTGGCCGACGCGGACCTGGACGAGGCCGTGGCCGCGGCGAAGTTCGGCGCTTTCATGCACCAGGGCCAGATCTGCATGTCCACGGAGAAGATCGTGGCCGACAGCTCGGTGGCCGGCAGCTTCGCCTCGAAGCTCGCCGAGAAGGCCGCGGCTTTGCGCGTGGGCGACCCTCGCGACCCGGAGACGGAGATCGGGCCGCTGGTGAGCGCGGCATCGCTGGAGCGCGTGTCGGAGCTGGTGGACGACGCGCGCGAGCGCGGCGCCGAGGTGCTCACGGGCGGAGAGGCCGAGGGGCCGTGCTACCGCCCCACCGTGCTGGCCGGCGTGACGCCGGAGATGCGCATCTACCACGAGGAGTCCTTCGGGCCGGTCGTGGGGATCGTGAGCGTGGACAGCCCGGAGGAGGCCGTCCGGGTGGCGAACGACACCGAGTACGGCCTGGCCGCCTCGGTGTTCGGCGAGGACGTGCCGACGGCGCTCGACCTGGCTCGCCAGATCGAGAGCGGGATCTGCCACGTGAACGGAGCCACGGTCCACGACGAGCCACAGATGCCGTTCGGAGGAGTCAAGGCAAGCGGCTTCGGGCGCTTCGGCGGTAAGGCCGCGATCGACGAGTTCACGGAGCTGCGCTGGATCACGGTCCAGACCGGCTCGAGGCACTACCCGCTGTAGCGCGGGGCCGCCTCCGCGCGTGCGCCTAGCGGCGCGAGATTGCGGAGAGCGGCACCGTGGAAGTGGCGCCGCCCTTGAGCCAGCGCACGGTGGCGGTGCCGGCGCGCGAGTCGACGGCCTGGACCTTGCCGAGCTCGCCGGTGGCCTTCTTGCGGACGTGACCGGGCGGCAGGGGGGTGGCGGTGCGCTCGGGCTTGGGCTTGGGCTTTGGGGTCGGGCGCGGGGCGGCCGCGCGCCTAGCCTCAGCCGCCGCCGCGGAGTCGCTCTCGACCGGCCGCTTCGGGCGCGGCAAAGGCTTCTCGGGAGCCTCCGGACGCTTGAGCACCTTCTCGAGCGGAACCATGTTCGCGCCGGTGCCCTTCGTCTCCGTATCGAGTACCCAAGTCTTTGCCATAACAACTGTTAACTATAGAGGCGCCGGCCCCTCACGCCCCGCCGAAATGCTGCCGCGGGCGACGGGCCGCGGAGGACGCTGTGGCTGCGTGGCGAAAGAACTACAGCCGCGTGCGGGGCAGGCGTCCCGCACGCGTCGGCGCCATGGCGACAGAGCAGGACACCAGCAAGCCGGACGCAACCCTCCGCCCCCAGACCGCGGCGGCGCGCCGGCGGAGCCCCGAGGAGGCCCGGCACCGCGACGCGGCCGAGCGCGAACGCCTGCGCGAAGAATCCCGAGCCCGCCGTCATGCCCGGGAGAACGGTGAAGTCCTGGCACCGGAGCCCCAGGACGGCGAGATCAGCGTGCGCAGGCTGCCGGAGCGCCTCGAGCCGCCCCCGGCGAGCGCCCCGACCGCCCCGGCCCCGGCGAGCGCCCCGACCGCCCCGCCCCCGGCGAGCGCTCCGACCGCCCCGCCCCCGGCGAGCCCACTCAGGCCGTCGACACCGGCGGGCGGAGCGCGCCAAGCGGGCGCCACTCCCGCCGCTACCGCCACTCCAGCCACTCCCGCCGCTCCCGCCGCTCCCCCCTCCTCGCCGCCTTCCCAGCGCCCCGCTCCCGCGCGCCGCCCGTCCTCGCGGCCCCCTCTCACCCTCCCCCGCTCTCCCCGCGAGCGTGCCTCCGCCCTGCTGGGCCTTGCCTCCGCCGTGGGCGTCGTCGTCTGCCTTGCCGCCTCGATCGGCTCCGGCAACCTGCCCGGCTTCGGTGGCGCGGACATGCGCGCCGGGGTCTCCGTCCGCGCCGTCGCGCCGGGCGGCTGGATCGCCGTCAACGGCCAGGACGCTCCTGGCAACGCCACTCTCGTCCTCGAATCGCGCTCCAAGCGTGGCGGCTGGCACGCCTTCGCCGACGGGAAGGCCGACGGCGAAGGCGATTTCGCTCTCCGCGGTCGCATGCTCGCCCGCCCCGGCCGCGTCATGGTCCGCGCCCGCGCCGGCGCCGCCACCACCACCCCCGTCGCGGTCACCGTCCGCCCGCTGCGGCTCGCCGCCGTCGGCGACATCAACCTCGGCGACGTGCCCGGGGAAGCGATCGCCGCCAACGGTCCCGCCTACCCCTGGCAGGGCACCGGCAAGGCCCTGAAGGCCGCCGACCTCGCCTTCGGCAACCTCGAGTCCGCCGTCTCCACACGCGGCGACCCCTTCCCCAAGGCCTACAACTTCCGCGGCACCCCCGCGGCCCTCAAAGGCCTGCGCCGGAACTCGGGCATCGACGTCCTCAACCTCGCCAACAACCACGTCGGCGACTACGGCCCGGCGGCCACCGTCGACACCGTCCGCCGCGTCGAGCGCCTCGGCATGAAGGCCGTCGGCGCCGGCGCGAACCTCCGCCGCGCCCTCGCCCCCCAGGTCGTCAAGCGGCTCGGCCTGCGCGTCGCCTTCGTCGGCTTCTCGGAGATCGCCCCGCTGGAGTTCGCGGCCGCGCCGCGCCGCCCCGGCACCGCCTGGGCCAGCCCGAAGCAGATCGCCGCCGCCGTGCACGCCGCCCGCCGCCAGGCCGACGTCGTCATCGCCACCTTCCACTGGGGCATCGAGAAGCAGACGCTCGAGACCGCCCGTCAGCGCGAGCTGGCCGACGTGGCAGTGCGGGCCGGCGCCCAGGTCGTGATCGGCGCCCACCCGCACACGCTCCAGCCCGTGCGCCGCCAGGGCGGCGCGATCGTCGCCTACTCGCTTGGCAACTTCGTCTTCGGCGCCGAGTCGCCGGAGACCACCTCCACCGGCATCCTCGAGCTGGACCTGACGGCCGAGGGCGTAAGCCGGGCCAAGTGGCGGGCCGCTCACATCTCCGGCGGCCGCCCGCTGCTGGAGCGGCAGGCTCCGCGCCGCCTGCCCCTGCGCGACAGCCTCGCCATGGAGGCCGGCGTGAACCTGCCCGAGCTCTGACCCCCTGGACCGCGGGGCCATGCGCGGCGCCTGATTTTCGTACGCGCGTCTAAGGACAAGCGCGCCGCGGGCGGCGAGGCTTGCTGCGCATGAGTCCCGCGCTGCCCGACTGGGCGATCTGGAGCTCCGATCCCGGCCGCCCCGCCTGGACGGTGGGCATCGAGGAGGAGGTGATGCTGCTCGACCCGGGGAGCTGGTCGCTGGCGCACCGCATCGACAGCCTGCTGCCCGAGCTCACGCCGACGCTGGCCCGCAGCGTGAGCGCCGAGACGCACGCGTGCACCCTCGAGTTGGCCACGGGAGTCCATCCGAACGTGCGAGCCGCCGCGGCAGAGCTGTACTCGCTGCGCGTGGCCCTCGCGGACGAGCTGCGCGCGCTGGGGCTGCAACCGGCCGTTGCCGGCACCCACCCGCTCGCCTTGGGCCACGACGTCGAGGTCTCCGGCGGGGCGCGCTACCAGCTGCTCCACGAGGGCCTGCGCGTGCTGGCCCGCCGCGAGCCGACCTTCGCCCTCCACGTGCACGTCGGCGTGCCCGACCCCGAGCTGGCGATCCGCGCCGCCGACCGGCTCCGCGCCCACCTGCCGCTGATCCTCGCGCTGTCAGCCAACTCGCCGTTCTGGGCCGGTCGCGACAGCGGCATGGCGTCGGTGCGCACGCCGCTGTTCCAGGCATTCCCGCGCGCGGGCGTGCCGCGTCGCTGCGGCGACTACGCGACCTACGTCGAGCGCCTGGACGTGCTGCTGCGTGCCGAGGCCTTCCCGGAGCCCACCTTCGTTTGGTCGGACGTGCGCCTGCAGCCGCGCTTCGGCACCGTCGAGGTGCGCGTGGCCGACGCCCAGACCAGCGTGGCGGAGGTGGCCGCGATCGCCGCGGTGATCCAGGCGCTGGTCCGCATCGAGGCCACCGAGGAGCTGGCCGACGACGCGCTCGTCGATGCTCACGAGGTGATCGAGGAGAACCGCTTCCTCGCAGCCCGCGACGGCATGGATGCCCACCTGGTCGACCCGACGGCGAACGCCCGAGTGCCCGTGGCCGACCAGCTCGCGGCCGTCCTCGACGCCTGTGCCGACCACGCATCCGCGCTCGACTCCCGGGTGGAGCTGGAGGTGGCGGCCGTCCTCGGCCGGCGCTCGGGCGCCGAGCACCAGCGCCAGCTGGCGCGCAACCACGGGCTGGAGGGCGTGCTGCCCGAGCTGGCCAGGTCGTTTCTCGACCCCACCTCGCTCGTAGCGCACGTGGCCGCGCTGGCCGCGGCCGTTAGGTCTTGACCAGGTGGCTGTAGCTGTCCGGGTTGTCGCGCAGGACGGTCCACTGGAGCGGCGCCTGCTTGATGTGCTCCTCGGTGTGGAAGTGGTCGCGCCCGAACGTGAAGACCGTGTCAGCGCCCTCGAAGGCGCTGCGCATCGCCTCGCCGTCGGCGTACTCGGCTCCGCCGACGACCTCGGCGCCCTCGAGCTGGGGCGCCCGCCGCCCCGGTGACGGCGATCACTCGGCCGGCGGCGCGGTCACGACGACCGCGTTGTTCCACGGTTCACGGGTGAGGAAGCCACCGTCGCGCGTCTCGATCGGCGCGCCCGCCGCGGCCAGCCGGTCGCGCACGGCCGCCACGTCGCCGGGCTCCGGCAGGACGACCGTCCAGTGCCTCATGCCCACCGTCC
>JAXDIH010000128.1:0-7691 GCA_034664105.1 Thermoleophilaceae bacterium | reverse complement strand
CCCGCGGGTCTGCGGCCGCTGGTGCTGGGCAAGCTCGGCGACCAGTACTGCCTCGCGTCGGAGAGCTGCGCGTTCGACATCATCGGCGCCGAGCTGGTGCGCGAGGTGGAGCCGGGCGAGATGGTCTCCTTCAGCGAGAGCGGGCTCGAGACGCGCCAGCTGGTGAAGTCCGAGCGCAAGGCGTTCTGCGTGTTCGAGCACATCTACTTCGCGCGCCCGGATTCGATCCTCGAGGGCAACCGCACCCAGGTATCGCGCCGCAAGATGGGCGAGATCCTGTTTCGCGAGTCGCCCGTGGAGGCTGACGTCGTGATCGCCGTGCCCGACTCGGGGAACCCGGCGGCCTCCGGCTACTCGAAGGCGTCGGGGATCCCGCGCGACGACGGCCTGATCAAGAACCGCTACGTGGGTCGCACGTTCATCCAGCCCGGGCAGGAGCTGCGCAAGCACGGGTTGCGGATGAAGTTCAACCCGCTGCGCGAGGTCGTGGAGGGCAAGCGACTCGTGGTGGTTGACGACTCGATCGTGCGCGGCAACACCACGCGCCAGATCGTCCAGATGCTGCGCGGCGCCGGCGCCGGGGAGATCCACATGCGCATCTCCGCTCCGCCGATCCGGCACCCCTGCCACTACGGCATCGACATGTCGACGACGCAGGAGATGGTGGCGCACGGCCGCACCGAAGAGGAGATCGCGGCCGAGCTGGGCTGCGACTCGCTCGCGTACCTCTCGCTCGATGGCGTGTACGAGGCGATCCGCTCCACGAAGGAAACCCACTGCGACGCCTGCTTCTCGGGCAACTACCCGCTGGCCCGCACCGACGGAGCGAACGGCAAGTTCGCGCTGGAGGAGCTGGCGGTCATTCGCAGCTAGGGCCTCTCCGGCGCCGGGCCGCTACAGCGCCTCGAACGCCCCACCCGGCTCGGCGAACGCCCGCAGCTCCACCGCCCTGCCGTCGCGGAAGCTCCATAGATGGCTCAGCCGGCGCGTCTCCGTGAGGCCCGTGTGGCGCCCGCGCATCTCCATCAAGACCTCCAGGGCGATCCGGTCGCCGCGCTCCTCCACTCGCACGGGCTCGAAGTCCAGCTCCTCGAGCGCCTCCCGGAGGTCGTCGAAGAAGGCCGTCACCTCGTCGTGCCCGTGGCAGACCGGCTCGGAGTCGAGCCAGATGCCGGCGGGATAGAAGACGATCTCGGGGTCGCTCACCTCGATCAGGGCGGCCACCCCGGTCTGGAACCCGTGCGGGCCGTAGACCCCTTTCAGCAGCTCTAACAGGTCACCCACGCGAGCCACAGCGTGACATCTCCGCGTGTTGCGTGAAGCCTTTGCAAACTGGGGCTCCTCCCGCCGCTCCCGCCGCTACTGTGGCCCTCCCCGATGGACCTCAATTCCGCGCTCCATTCACTGTTCGGCTTCGGCGATTTCCGCCCCGGCCAGCGCGAGGCCTGCGAGGCCGCCCTGGCGAGCCGTGACGTGCTCGTGGTCATGCCGACCGGCTCCGGCAAGTCGCTCTGCTACCAGCTGCCGGGCCTGCTGCGGGACGACCTCACCGTGGTGGTGTCGCCGCTGGTGGCGCTGATGCAGGACCAGGTCGAGGCGCTCGCCGCGCGCGGCCTGGGGGACCGCGTCGCGCTCGTGAACGCCCAGCAGGACGGCTCGGCCAACGCCGAGGTCCTGGCGCGCGCCGCCGCCGGTGACCTGCGCCTGCTCTACGTCGCGCCCGAGCGCTTCGCCGCGGCTGGCTTCCTCGAGCGGATGCGCGAGGTCCGCGTGGGGCTGTTCGTCGTCGACGAGGCGCACTGCGTATCGCAGTGGGGGCACGACTTCCGCCCCGACTACTTCCGCTTGGCCGACGCCGCGCGGACGCTGGGCGCCCAGGCGCTGATCGCCTCCACGGCCACGGCCACGCCGCGGGTGGCGCTCGACGTAGAGCGCCGGCTCGGGTTGCGCGACCCCCTGCACGTGGCCACCGGATTCGACCGGCCCAACATCGCCTTCGCGGTAGCGCGGCCGGGCGGGCACCAGAAGCGAGCCCTGATCGCCGAGGCGCTGCGCCAGCCGGACGCGCTCCCGGCGATCGTCTACGCGGGCACGCGCGCGGGCGCGGAGGAGGTGGCCGGCGAGCTCACCACCGCCCTCGGCGAGGAGGCCGTGGCCTACCACGCCGGCCTCGAGCGCGAGCGCCGGGCCACGGTCCAGAGGCGCTTCCTCGCCGACGGCGTGCGCGTCATCTGCGCGACCAACGCGTTCGGGATGGGCGTGGACAAGGCGAACGTCCGGACGGTCGTGCACGCCAGCGTCCCCGCTTCGCTGGAGGCCTACTACCAGGAGGCCGGTCGCGCCGGCCGCGACGGGCGGCCGGCCCGGGCGCTGCTGCTGGCGGAGAACCGCGACAAGGCCCTGCACGTGCACTTCATCAAGCGCGAGCAGATCGACGACCAGCTGCCGGGCTGGCTGGCGGACCGGATCGCCGCGGCCGCGGACGGCGACGGGCGCTACGTGCTCGACGCGTCCGAGCTGGTGCGCGGCTTGGGCGGGGACGGCGATCGCCTGCGCGCGCTGCTCGGTCACCTGACGCGGGCGGGTGTGATCTCGCCGTCGCCGTCGGCTCCCGACCGGGTCGCCGGTCGCCTGCTCGGCCGCTTCGACGGCCGCGCCGCCGCGCTGTGCCGGTCCTCGCTGGAGGAGGGGATCAAGGCGCGCTGGCGCCAGTACCGCGAGATCTGGGCCTACGTCGAGCAGGACAGCTGCCGCCGGGCCGCGATCCTCGAGCACTTCGGCGACCGCTCCACGCCGGCAGACCGGCCGGGCGCGTGCTGCGACGCCTGCGACACGGGCCTGGTCCCGGCACCGCCGCCCCCCGATCCGGTCGCGATCGAGAACCTGGACGAGGCGATCATGTCCGTGGCCCGCTCGGCGCGGCCCGCCGTCGGTCGCACCACCTGCGCGGAGATCCTCCACGGTGGGCGCAGCAAGAAGCTGCTGCGCAACTCATACGACGGTCTGCCCGCCTACGGCAGCTCCTCTCAGATGCGCCGTGCGGACATCCTCGCGCGGGTCGACGAGCTGATCGGCTCTGGGGAGCTCGAGACGACCGGCGGCCCCTATCCCGTGCTGCGGGTGCCGGCGCACGCGGCGGCCGCCTGAGCGGTGGACGCACCGTTTCGGGTTGCCGTCCTGATCTCGGGCGCCGGCACCAACCTGCAGGCGCTGCTGGACCAGCTCCACTCGCCGGGCGGGCCGATCGAGATCGTGGGCGTGGCGTCGTCGCGGTCCGAGGCGCCCGGGCTGGCGCGTGCTGAGGCGGCCGGTGTCGAGTCGGCGGTGTTCCCGATCGCCGACCACCCGGATCGAGCCGAGCGCGATCGCGCGCTGGGCGACTGGCTCGATTCGCTCGGGGTTCAGCTGGTCGTGCTGGCCGGCTTCATGGAGCTGCTCGGCCCCGAGTTCATCGGTCGCTTCGCCGGGCGGATGGTCAACGTGCACCCGTCGCTGCTGCCGGCCTTTCCCGGTCTTCGGGCGATCGAGCGGGCCGTCGAGCAGGGGGTCAAAGTGACCGGCGTGACGGTCCACTTCGTGGACGAGGGAGTGGACACCGGCGCGATCGTCCTTCAAGAGGCGCTCGAGCTTCCGTATCCTGCCCGGATCGCCGAGATCGAGGAGCGAGTGCACAGCGTCGAGCACCGGCTACTGCCGCGTGCGGTGCGCCTGATAGCCGCGGGGCGGGTCCGCCGCGATCCCGCGAACCCGCACGCCATGCTGGTGGACGATGGCAACTGAGCGCCGTAGCACCGAGGTGAGCCCCCCGGGCGAGGTGCGCATCCGGCGCGCTCTGCTGAGCGTGTCGGACAAGCGCGGCCTGGTGGACTTCGCGCGCGGCCTGGCCGCGATGGGCGTGGAGCTCGTCTCGACGGGCGGCACGGCGCGCGAGCTGGCGGAAGAGGGCATCGAGACGCGCGCGGTCGAGGACTACACCCGCTTCCCCGAGATCCTCGACGGCCGGGTGAAGACGCTCAACCCGCGCATCTACGCGGGCCTGCTCGCGATCCGCTCCGAGCCCGACCACATCGACACGCTCAAGGACCACGAGATCGAGCCGATCGACCTGGTCTGCGTGAACCTCTACCCGTTCGAGCGGGTAGCGTCGCGGCGCGGGGCCGACGATCTCGACGTGATCGAGAACATCGACATCGGCGGCCCAACCCTGATCAGGGCGGCGGCCAAGAACCACCCGTACACCGCGGTGGTCGTGTCGCCGGAGAGCTACGACGCCGTGCTGGAGGAGCTGCGCCAGAACGAGGGACGGCTGTCGAGCCGGACGCGCGAGAGCCTGGCGCTCGAGGCGTTCGCCCTCACCGCGCGCTACGACACGGCCATCTCGCGCTGGTTCGCCGAGCGCGAGGAGGACTTCCCGGTTCAGTACACGCGCTCGTACGAGAAGGTGCTGGACCTGCCGTACGGCGAGAACCCGCACCAGCGCGCGGCCTACTACTCCGAGGTCGGCGTGCGCACGCACCTGATGTCGATGGTCTCGAAGCTGCACGGCAGGGAGCTCACGTTCAACAACCTGCTGGACCTCGACTCCGGGCGCCGGCTGATCGATGACTTCGAGCTGCCCGTGGCGGCGATCATCAAGCACAACAACCCCTGCGGCGTGGCGATCGCGACAGGACCGGGCGAGGCCTTCGACAAGGCCCTGGCCAGCGACCCGCTGAGCGCCTACGGCGGGATCTACTGCTTCAACCGGCGGGTCGACCGCGCGCTGGCCGAGAAGCTCCACGCGCAGTTCGCGGAGGTGATCTTCGCGCCCGGCTACGACGACGACGCGCTCGAGCTGCTCGAGCAGAAGCCCAACGTGCGGCTGCTCGAGAACCAGGAGCGCCGGCGCGTGCCGGTCACCGAGCACGACCTCAAGCGCGTGCGCGGCGGGATGCTGGTCCAGGACCACGACACGGGGCTGGAGTCGCGCGAGGACATGGACGTGGTCACGCGCCGCAAGCCGACCGAGGAGGAGTGGGGCGAGCTGCTGTTCGCGATGCGGGTGTGCAAGCACGTGCGGTCGAACGCGATCGTGCTGGCCACGGGGCTCGGGACGGCGGGAATCGGCGCCGGCCAGATGAGCCGCATCGACTCGGTGCGCCTCGCGATCGATAAGGCCGCCGCGGCGGGGATCGACCTCAGCAGCGCGGTGATGGCGTCCGACGCCTTCTTCCCGTTCGCCGACGGAGTGGAGCTGGCGATCGAGGCCGGCGTGCAAGCGATCATTCAGCCGGGCGGCTCGCAGCGCGACGGAGAGGTCATCGATGCCTGCGACGAAGCGGGCGTCGCGATGGTCTTTACGGCGCGTCGTCACTTCCGCCACTAGGCCCTCGGGCCGCTCCCGACAGGCCTTTAGACACTTATCGAACTGTCGCTAGACTCGAAGCCGTGGCGAGCAGATGAGGGAGCCTCACCATCCAGCCCGCGCGGAGCTCGAGTTGTCCTCGGTGCTCCACGCTCTAAGTGACCCGGCCCGCCTGGAGATCGTCCGGCGGCTGGCCGAAGGCGACGAGCCGTCGTGCGGCACGTTCGACCTCGGCCTCTCGAAGCCCACGCTGTCGCACCACTTCAGGGTGCTGCGCGAGTCCGGGGTGATCCACTCGCGCCCCGAGGGACGCAAGCGCCTGCTCTCGCTGCGCATCGACGACCTCGAAGCCCGCTTCCCCGGGCTGCTCGAGGCGATCCTGGCGGCGAAGGGCCGCCGGGCGAAGTCAGCTGCCTGAGGGCGTTCGCCCGGCCAGGCCGCCGCGGATGCCCCCGGGAGGACTCGAACCTCCAACCGTACGCTTAAAAGGCGTCCGCTCTGGCCATTGAGCTACGGGGGCGGCTGCAGCAGATGATGGCGCAGATGACCGGGCTGCTGTCGGATGGTTCGCCGGCGGTGGCAGTTGGCGCATCGGACCTCGCACTGCGAGATCTCTCGCCGTAACGACCCCAGCGAGTGCTCGTCGATGGCAAGCGTCAGAACGCTGCCGCGCTTGACGCCGACATGATCGAAGTCCAACACGACGATGTCGGACTCCCCGCAATCGGCGCAGCGGGCGCGCCGGAGATAGTCGGCGACGAAGCGCAGATTCCGGTGGCGCAGCGGGCGACCTGTCGTGTCGGGGCGGTCCGGATCCGTTCTCCACGTTCCAGCGCGCCGAGCGGTTCGCCGGCGGTGGCAGTTCACGCAGACGAGTTCGCACATCGCGACCTCGCCTTCCAAGCGCGACAGCGCGTAGCCCTCATGGACCAGCTTGGCCACGTCCGCCGTCTTGGGCCCGATGTGGTCGAACTCCAGCACGGCCGGATCGGCGAGAGCGCAGTCCGAGCAGGACCCGCCGCTGAGGATCTCGAGCACGAACAGGCGTGCCGCCGCCCGCCGCCGTTCGCGTGCGGCTGAGGTCTGGCGAAGATGCAGCTCCTCGCGCTCGCGCATGTACTGCGCGCGGCAGGGCTTGCACCACGACTGACGGCCCCGGGTCGAGGTGTGAAAAGGCAGCCAGCGGGAGCATCTGGCCGCAGCGCCCGCAATGCACGGGCGGACCGGTCTCGGTGGGCGGTGGGTCCGGTTCCACGAGCACACGTGCTGGCGGGGCGACGCCACGAGTCCATACGCTTGCCGACGAAAGAGATACGCCCAGGCACCGGGCGATCTCTCGGAGCGACCGGCCGTTCGCACGAAGCTCGCGAGCGGCCCTTCGTTCGGCGGGCTTGGAGCGCACCATACGAACACATGTTCCCTTAGAGGTCGGACGTTGAGGACGGCAAAGGAGAGGCGAGACGTGACAGATGAAGCAGGCCCCGTCGTCGTGGCACCGGGCGAGGGCACGACCATCCAAGGGCCGGTCGGAGGCCCGCTGAACTTCAAGGTGCGCGCGGCTCAGACGGGCGGGAGCCTGACGGCGCTCGAGAACGTCATCCCGCCGGGCGAAGGGCCGCCGCTGCACACCCACGAGCACGAGGACGAGTTCTGGTACCTGATCGAGGGGGACCTGCGCTTCATGCTCGGCTCCGAGGTCCACAGCGCGCCCGAGGGCTCCTTCGTCTTCGTGCCGCGGGGCACGCCGCACAACTTCCAGAACATCGGCGACCGGCCGGCCCGGATCCTGGTGATGTTCACGCCCGGTGGGATGGAGGCCTTCTTCGATCGCTTCGCGGAGCTGTCGGCCCCCGACCCGTCCGCCTTCAAGACGATCGGAGGCGGCGTCGGGATGGATGTGGTCGGGCCGCCCCTGGGGCAGTCTCACCCGCTCTAGCGGCGCGGGCATCCGACAAGAAAAAGCGGCTTGACAAAAATAGTTGTCGGTGAGAAGGTGCAGCCATGCACGGCGTCACCGTCATCGAGGACCCCGCCGCCGCCGAGGCGTCGCTGGATCCGACTCGCGCTCGCCTGCTCGCCGAGCTGGCCGAGCCCGGGTCCGCCAGCACGCTCGCGGCCCGCGTCGGGCTGACCCGCCAGAAGGCGAACTACCACCTGCGGGCGTTGGAGCGCCACGGCCTGGTGGAGCTCGTCGAGGAGCGTCGCAAGGGCAACTGCACCGAGCGCGTGCTCCAGGCCACGGCCGCGTCCTACGTGATCTCGCCGACCGCCCTCTCGGCGGTCGCGCCCGATCCGTCGCGGGAGCCGGACCAGCGCTCCGCGCGCTGGCTGCTCGCCGTCGCCGGAC
>JAXDIH010000127.1:0-2905 GCA_034664105.1 Thermoleophilaceae bacterium | reverse complement strand
CTGAGCGGCGCTGTCAACCGCACTCTGAGCAAAGGCGACACCGTCACGATCGCGCGCGAGGCCATCCACCGTGTAAAACACACCGGTGATGCACCCGCCACCACGCTTCATGCCTACTCGCCGCCGTTGCAGCGGGTCGGCACCTACGAGGTGGCCGACGATGGCGCCCTGCTGCGCCACCCACGTCCCGCCGAAACGCCGCTCGAAGCGGTCGCCTAACCAAGGAACGAAGCCATGACCGAGCTCGCCGACAACCTCATCGACAACAACGCCGCCTACGCCTCCGACTTCGACAAGGGCGAGCTTCCGCTCCCGCCCGCTCGCAAGCTCGCCGTGCTGGCCTGCATGGACGCCCGCCTCGACCCGGCGAAGATCCTCGGTCTCCAGGAGGGCGACGCCCACGTCATCCGCAACGCCGGCGGCGTGGTCTCCGACGACGCCCTCAGATCGCTGGCCATCTCCCAGAACCTGCTCGGCACCGAGGAGATCGTCCTCATCCACCACACCGACTGCGGCATGCTCACCTTCACCGACGAAGAGTTCGCCCAGAAGCTCGAGGAGGAGACGGGCAGTCGCCCCGAGTGGCGGGCCCATGCCTTCGACGATCTCGACGAGGACGTCCGGCGCTCGATCGACACGATCCGCACCAGCCCGTTCGTCCCGCGCACCGACAACGTGCGGGGATTCGTCTACGAGATCGAGACCGGTCGGCTGCGCGAAGTCAGCTGATCCGGAAAACGGGGTGGTCGGGCGCGATGCGTCGTAACTCCTCCTCCGGCGCGTCCGGCCCGACCCCTCCGAAGAACTGTCCGGACTCCCACTTCCACTTCCTCAGATAGGTGCGCAGCAGTTCCGGCTTCTCGGCGTCGGGCAGCTCCACGGCCGAGAACTCCTCCGCCTGGGACCCCTTCAGCAGCCGCCCCGACCCGCTCGCGCGCAGGTTGCGCACCCACTGCGTGTGCCCGCGCGGCGCCACCAGGTAGCGCTGCCCCTCGAACGTCAACGGGTTCACCGGCGTCCGGCGCGGCTCGCCGCTCTTGCGTCCCGGCACCTCCAACACCCGCGACCCCGCCACGCTCGCACCCAATCGAGTGAGGCGAGCCACCACCCGGTTGAGCACGTTCTTGGTGAACCATCCCGCTCGTTGGTAGCGAGCCATCGCGCTGGAGTGTCTCACGCGGGGGAGGGCTCGCGCGAGCGCGTCCCGAGCGTCGCGAACGCCACTCCGGCGAGCACGATTGCCACCCCGCTCAGCTGCACCACCGACGGCGACTCGGAGAGCAGCACAGCCCCCAGGAAAACGGTGGATACCGGCTGGAGCATGAGCACGATCGACGTGAGCACGGCGGGGAGTCGAGGCAACGACACAGAGATCAGCAGCCAGCCCAGCACCTGCGACGAGAGCGCGAGCAGCACGAGCCAGGCCTGGGCCTCGAGACCCGGCGCCCAGTCGATGTCGCCGATCGCCACTCCGCCGATCGCACAGAAGAACGTGGCCGACAGGGTGGCGTCGAAGAGCGGGCCGGCGGGGCGACGCAGGTCGTTGCCCGCCTGGCGCAGGATCAGCAGGAAGAGCGCGTAGGCGACCGCGGTGCAGGCGCCGTAGACGGCACCGAGCAGGGGGTCGTCGCCGTAGGCCCCGGAGCCGATCACACCCGAGATCAGCACCACGCCGATGAAGACGAACGGGATCGACGCCAGCGCCCGGGCCTCCGGCCGCTCGCCCAGCACCGCCCACGCGGTCAGGCCCACCAGTACGACCTGCATGTTGGCGAGCACGGTCGCCAGCCCGGCTCCGACCGCCTCGATCGAGTAGTGCCAGGAGATCAGGTCGCACGCGAAGAAAAGGCCGGCGCCGAGCGCGAGCAGCCGGTCGCGGCGCTCGCGCGGTCCGTAGCGGCGACGCTCCATCCACACGAGCAGCGCGAGGACCGGCAGCGCGTAGGCGCAGCGGAAGAAGGCCGCGGTGGCCGGCGACACCTCCGCCAACCGCACGAGGATCCCCGAGAACGCGATCACCAGGGCGCCTAGAACGCCCGCGAGTACCGGTCGGTCGGTCACCGCAGGAGAGTACGCGGCGGCTATCGTCACCGGCCGTGGATCGCAACACGCTGCTCTGGACGATCGTCGTGTTCTTCGGGGCAAGCGTGCTCTTCGGCGCGATCGGCAACCTCACCGAGGACGAGAGCGACCTGCTGCGGATCGGCCTCCAGGCGCTCGCCGGCGTGGTCGTGGTCGCGGCGCTGTTCGTGTTCGTGCGGAAGAAGACGCGCCGATGAGGCCTCTGGACGAGCAGACCATCCTCGTGACCGGCTCGACCGACGGCCACGGCCGCCGGGTGGCTGAGGAGCTCGTCAACCGCGGCGCGCGCGTGCTCGTGCACGGGCGGGACCCGGCCAAGGTCGAGCGCGTGACGAATGAGATCGGCGCCGAGCGCGGCCTCGTCGCGGACCTGGCCAAGCTCGACGACGTGCGGGCGCTGGCCGACCAGATCGACGAGCTGGACACGCTCGTCAACAACGCCGGCATAGTCGTCCCGGAGCGTCAGGAGAGCGCCGACGGCTACGAGCTCACCTTCGCCGTCAACTACCTCTCGCACTTCCTCTTGACGGCGCTGCTCCTGCCCAAGCTGCGCGAACCCGGGCGGATCGTGAACGTGTCGTCGATCGGCCAGTACGAGCTCGACTTCGACGACCTCCAGTACGAACGCGACTTCAACGGCTACTACGCGTACGCCAAGAGCAAGCTCGCCCAGATCCTGTTCACGCGCGAGCTGGCCGAGCGGCTCGGCGACCGCGACGTCACAGTCAACGCCCTCCACCCGGCCACGCTGATGGACACGAACATGGTGCTCGGTCCCGGGGGGACACCGCAGAGCTCGGTCGAGGAGGGGGTGGAGGCCACC